>CAYLZN010000193.1:0-11181 GCA_964387935.1 uncultured Vicinamibacteraceae bacterium
ATGACATGATCGCGAAGTTCGGCGCGGACGCCTTGCGGACCTATGTGATGTTCGTCGCGCCGCCCGAGAAGGAAGTCGAGTGGACCGACGCGGGCCTCGAGGGCAGCTTCCGGTTCCTCGCGCGCGTGTGGCGGCTCGTGGAGCCGATGACCACCGCGCTCGCCGACGGGCGAATCCCGGCACCCGGTGGCCCGGATCTGAACGACGCCGACCGCGCGCTCCGGCGGAAGACGCACCAGACGATCAAGCGGGTGACCCAGGACATCTACCCGCGGGTGCACCTCAACACCGTGGTGTCGGCCCTCATGGAGCTCGTCAACGAGCTCTACGCCTACCGGGACAGCCTGGGTCTGAAACCAGCGCGGCGTGGCGACGACGAGGCCGTGGTCATCGAGCGTCGGGAGTCGGCGGCCGTGCTGAAGGAGGCCGTGGAGGCGCTCGTGCTGCTCATGTCGCCCTTCACGCCGCACCTGAGCGAGGAGCTGTGGGAGAAGCTCGGGTACGCGGGCGGTCTGGCGGCGGCGGCCTGGCCGTCCTTCGACCCGGCCGTGGCCAGGGCAGAGGAACTGGTGATTCCCGTGCAGGTCAACGGCAAGGTTCGGGCGCGCGTGACCGTGGATGCGGACATCACCGACGAGGATCTGCAGCAGGAGGCACTGGCCCACCCGCAGGTGCAGGCGCATCTGTCGGGCAAGACCGTCGAGCGCGTCGTGATCGTCCAGGGGAAGCTCGTGGGGGTCGTGGCCCGATGAGCGCGCGTGTCTGGCGCCCGCTCGCGATGTGGCTGGTCGTCCTCGGGGCGGCCGGGTGCGGGTACGCGCTCTCCGGCCGTGGGTCGTTCCTGCCGGACTACATCCAGACGATCGGGATTCCCGCGTTCGTCAACAACACGACCGTGTTCGACCTCGAACAGCCGCTCACCCAGCGGGTTCGCCAGGAGTTCATCGGCCGGGGCCGGTATCGGGTGGTGCCTGGCACCACGGGTGCGGACGCCGTACTCACGGGCACCGTGACGTCGGTCAGCATCGCGCCCTCGGCGTTCAACGACCAGCAGCTCGCCACGCGCTACGCCGTGACCGTCGTGATGAAATTCGAGTTCCGCGACGTCCGCGAGAACAAGATCCTCTGGGAGAATCCCGCCCTGTTCTTCAGGGACGAGATCGACCTGCCGTCCGGGAGCACCGCCGCGCCCGATGCCAACGCGTTCTTCGGCCAGGAGGGTGCCGCGGTCATCCGCCTGTCGGAGAACTTCGCCAAGAGCGTGGTGACGTCCATCCTCGAGGCGTTCTAGCGCGTCCGGGTTCCATGCCGGTCCTGCAGGAGTCCCAGACCCTCGCCGCCCTGAAGAAGGGCGATGTGGCGCCGGTCTACCTCCTCGTCGGCGACGACGAGGTGGGCAAGGCACGCCTCGTGGACGCGCTGAGCGCTCAGGTACCCGAAGACCTGCAGGCGTTCAACCTCGAACGGTGGTACGCCAACGAGAAGCCCCTGGACCAGATCGTCTCGGCCGCCCGCACGCTGCCGCTGCTCGGTGACCGACGTGTCGTGCTGGTGCTGCGGTGCGAGGCCTTCCTCAAGACGAAGCGCAAGGCCGGTGCGACAGACGAGGAACGCGCAGCCGAGGACGCCGGAGAGGCGTCGGACTCGGCCGACACCTCCGCGAGCGGCACGACTGGAGCGCTGGAGCGTTACCTCACGTCACCGCCGGCCGAGACGTGCCTGGTGCTGGTCGCGGCCGACCTGACGCGCAACACGCGGCTCGCGAAGCTGCTGCTGAAGTCCGCCGTCGTTGTCGAGTTCTGGGGGCTGAAGTCGGACCGTGAGGCCCGGGGACCGGAGGTCCAGGCGGCGCTCACCGCGGCCGAGGCGTACGTGCGGCAGTGGACGCGGGACGCGGGCCTCCGCATCGGCCCGGACGCCGTGGCGATCCTGCTCGAGCATGCCGGCACTGACATTGCCGTGCTGCGCGGCGACTGCGAGCGGGTCGTCACGTACTGCCTTGGCCGCACGGAGGTCACCGCACAGGACGTCAGAGCGGTGGTGGCGGGAGCCGTGCAGCTCAGCCCGTGGACGTTGACCAACGCCATCGAGGAAGGTGACGTGCGAGAGGCGCTCCGGCAATTGCGCCTCGGCTTCGACGCTGGACAGTCCCCGTGGATGGTGCTGGGACAGCTCGGGTGGTTCGTGCGGACCCGGCTCGCGCAGCGGGCGCCGGCGCGACTCACGCCGGCCGTCGAGGCCCTGTTTCGCACGGACACCGCGCTCAAGTCCTCCGGC
Organism: uncultured Vicinamibacteraceae bacterium; assembly: GCA_964387935.1. GTDB lineage: Bacteria > Acidobacteriota > Vicinamibacteria > Vicinamibacterales > JAFNAJ01 > CAYLZN01. The sequence goes on from CAYLZN010000193.1 coordinate 2,278, forward strand.
GGGGAGCCCGAGGTGCTGCTCGAACGGCTGGTGGTGGAGCTGTGCGGGGAGGGGGGGCGGCGGGCCGGCGGGGCCCGCCCCTGGGGCAGGAACCAACCCTAATCGGACGAACGGCGGGCGGCGATCAGGCGCTCGCGGACTTGGAGGCCAGCTGCTTCATCAGGCGCGACTTGTAGCGGCTGCCGGCGTTGTCGTGGATGATGCCCTTGCCAACCAGCTTGTCGATGAGAGACATGGTGCCCGGCAGGGCCGCCTTGGCCTCGTCGGCCTTGCCGCCGCTGATCGACGTGCGGATGGTCTTCAGAGCCTTCCTGAGCTGGCTGCGGTACTGACGGTTGCGCTCCCGGCGCGCCTCGCTCTGCTTGTGTGCCTTGATCGCGGAATCGTGATTTGCCACGGACTCGAATCCTCGCTGATGGGTTGTGCCAGGCGTGGGCCATCCCTGGGCGGCCCACGCCCTCCAGGGCAGGCGGCCACAGGGCCCTGGAAACTCCAAAGTATAGCACAGAGTCTGACAGGACCGACCTCCGGGTGGGCCACGGGGCCGAGTTCACCAGCCCGGTCGTGGCACAACGCCCGTGACGGCCCGGCGTGAGTCGCGAGCCACCCGCCGTGCGCCGGCCTACCCGTCCTCGCCGGTCTTCATCCGCCGCAGCGCCCGCCGCTCCCGCCGGTCCGGAGCACGCGTGGTCGAGGGCTTGGGCCGCATCCACGCCGCCATCCGCCGCAGTTCCAGTTGCTCGGGCGTGGGCGGCGGGGTCAGATCCTCGTAGAGGAGCCGCGCGTCCGCCCTGGCGACGTGCCGGTCCGCCAGGCCCCGGACCACGACCCGCTGACGGCGGCCCTCCGACCGGTGGATCACGAGGTCGTCGCCCGGCTTGAGCTCCCGGTGCGGCTTGGCCCGTTGGCCGTTCACCTCCACGCGCCCCAACTGACACGCCTTCTGGGCTTCCGACCGCGTGCGGAACAGGCAGGCGACGTCCAGCCACACGTCGAGTCGCACCCGCCCGGGGCCGCCGTCGCTGCTCATGGTGATATTGTCCTCCAGGTGGCGCGCGACGGGTCACCCGGAGGGCTGCGGATGGGAGTGTTCGACTGGTTCAAGGCGGGAGCCACGGCCTCGTCTGCTGCAGGTACACGGACGGAGGCGGTGACCAGGATCGCTCGCGTACTCCAGGCGCTGCCGCCGGAACGCGCCCGCTTCGTCGCCGCCTTTGCCTACCACCTGGGGCGCATCGCGCACGCCGACCACCAGCTCACGGACGCCGAGCTCACGAGCATGCGGGAGATCGTCGCCCGCGAGACCGGGTTCGCCCCGGAGCTCACCGGCGTTGTCGTGGACCTCGTCGCCCAGGAGAGCCTGCTGTTCCGGGGAACCGAGGACTACCAGGTGATGCGGGAGTTCGACGAACTGGCGTCCCCCGAGCAGAAGCTCGCGCTCATCCGCTGCCTCTTTGCCGTCTCCGCCGCCGACGAGCACGTCGTCGTCAGCGAGGACAACGAGATTCGCCGCATCGCGCTGGCGCTCAAGGTGTCGCATGACGATTTCGTCGCTGCGCGCGCCGGCGTGCGGGAACACCTCGCGGTCCTGAAGCGCAAGGACGCAGGGACGTAGGCCCAGGGCTCGGGGCTCAAGGCTCGGGGCTCGAGGCCTGGGGCCTGGGCCTCGCGCTCGTGAATCGCGCCACGACCTCGTAGGCGCCTTCCTGGGGTTTCGTATTCGACAGGCGGATGACCTCGCGCCCGTCGATGATCTCCACCGAGCGGTAGATGACGGTGCGGGACAGGCGCGTGGCCGAGACCTCGGTGCGCCCCTTGATTCGGCGCACGTAGTCGCGTGTCTCCCGGTAAGGCGGGATCGTCGAGCCATAGCGCTCGACGGCGCCTGGGCCAGCGTTGTAGGCAGCCAGCGCGAGTTCTTCGTTCCCCCCGAAGCGGTCCAGCAGCTGGCGCAGGTAGGCGGTGCCCCCGCGGATGTTCTCCTCGGGGTCGTACGGGTTCTCGACGCCGAGGTCCGAGGCCGTGTAGGGCATCAGCTGCATCAGGCCCATGGCCCCCTTCGGCGACCGCGCTCCGGGGTTGAAGGCCGACTCCACCTGGATGACCGCCCGGACCAGTTCAGGTCTCAGCCCGCGCACCGTGGCGTGGGAGTCGATGAGGTCGTCGTAGCGGCTTTCCGACACGGTGTCGGCCTGGCGTGTGGTCCTGATGTCCGCAACGCGGCTGACGGGGAACGTGCGGGCGCCCGGGCCGAGCGGCTTGTCCGAGAGGACAATGGTCCCGTTGGCGTCCCGGGTCATGTAGATCTGCGCAGCGGCCGGGAGGGCTCCTGCTGACAGAACTGCAATCAGGCTGACGAGTGTCGTCGTCGGGCTCAGTCGCATCGCTGTGGCTTTCGCGGGGAAAACCCCCGGTCCGACGGGCCGGCGGCTCGGTGCCGCCGTGCCGGTCGGAGGATCGAAAACCAATCAGCGTGCCAGGAGCTGGGCGAGGACGGCTGGGGCTTCGGCCAGGAGGCTGTCGATGTGCGCGGCGTCCTTGCCCCCCGCCTCGGCGAAGTCGGGTCGGCCCCCGCCGGCCCCCCCGACGAGTGGGGCCAGGTGCTTGACGAGGTCACCGGCGCGGACCCGTGACACGAGGTCCTTGGTGACGCTGGCCACCAGCGCGACCTTGCCCTCGCGCTCCGATGCGACCACGACGACGCCGGAACCGAGCCTGTCGCGCAGCGAGTCCGTGAGCGCCCGCATGGCGTTCTTGTCCAGGCCGTCGGCCCGGCGGGCGATCAGGGCCACGCCGTCGACGTCCCGGGCCTCGCCGGACGCCGCGACGGCGGTGCTGGCACCACCCATTGCCACCTTGACCTTGAGGTCGCTGTTCTCCTTGTGCAGGCGCTTCAGGTCGTGCTGAAGCCGCTCGAGCGCGGTCAGGGCCTGGTCCACCGGAGCGTTGAGCACGCCGAGGATCGCGTCGAGCGACGACGAGCGCTGCTGGATCCACGCCACGGCGCCTTCACCGGTGAACGCCTCGATGCGGCGCACGCCCGCCGCCACGCCGCCCTCCGCGATGATGGCGAACGGCCCGATGTCGCCGGTGGCACGGCAGTGTGTGCCGCCACAGAGTTCCTTGCTGAAGCCGGGCACGGCCACCACACGCACCTGCTCTCCGTACTTCTCGCCGAAGAGCGCCATCGCCCCCTGGCTGACGGCTTCGTCGGTGCGCATCACGGTGGTCTCGACGCCGGCGTTCCGATACACCTGCTCGTTGACGATGCGCTCGATGCGTTCGATCTCGTCACGTGTGATGGGGGAGAAGTGGACGAAATCGAACCGCAGCCGGTCCGGCGCGACCAGTGACCCGGCCTGCTTGACGTGACCGCCCAGGACCGAGCGCAATGCGGCGTGCAGCAGGTGGGTGGCCGTGTGATTGCGCCGGATGGCGTCGCGCCGCGCCACGTCCACGCGGGCCGTGACCATGGCGCCCTCGCGCAGCGCGCCCCGGGCGACGACCACGTGGTGCGCGCGCGGGCCACCGGCCATCACGCGGCTCATCGACTGCACGTGCGCGACGCCGCCGCGGCTGTCGGTCGCGACGAGATCTCCGGTATCGGAGACCTGGCCGCCCGCCTCGGCGTAGAACGGGGTGCGGGTGAGGACGACCCAGCCACGCTGTCCTTCGCTGAGCGACTCCACCTGCCGCCGTTCGTCGTCGAACAGCGCCACGACCGCCACGCCGTCCACCACGGTGGTCGTGTAGCCCTCGAACGCATCGCCGGCGGCGACGAGGCGGTCGCGAGTCGCCTGGTCGCGGCACTGGAACTCCTCGACCTTGCGCGCCTCGAAGCTGCTCGCCGCCCTGGCGCGCTCGCGCTGGGCCTCCATGGCGCGGTCGAATCCCTCACGGTCGACGCCCAGGCCGCGCTCGCTGGCGAGGTCCTCGATGAAATCCACGGGAACCCCGAGCGAATCGTAGAGCCGGAAGATGTCCTCGCCGGCGACCACGCGAGTCGAGGCGGCCGCGCGATCGAGGATGTCCTCGAGCCGGGCGAGGCCGCTCTCGAGCACCGCGTCGAAGCGGTCTTCCTCGGCCCTGACCGTGCGCACGATCGAGGCCTGGTGTTCCCGGAGATCGGCGTAGAAGGCGCCCATCTCGCCGCCGACGACGGCGACGAGGTCGTGGAGGAAGGGCTCGCGGGCGCCAAGTTTCTTGCCGTGGCGCATGGCGCGCCGCATGATCTTCCGCAGCACGTAACCGCGCCACTCGTTGGACGGCACGACGCCGTCGCCGATGAGGAAGGTCATCGCGCGGATGTGATCGGCAATCACGCGCATCGAGACATCGGCCTTCGCCGAGGCCCCGTACGAGTGGCCGGTCAGGTCTCCGATGGCCTTCAGCACAGGCTGGAAGAGGTCCGTGTCGTAGTTCGAGAGCGAGCCCTGAATGACGGCCGTCAGCCGCTCGAGGCCCATGCCCGTGTCGATGGACGGCGCGGGGAGGGGCTCGAGCCGCCCGTCGGCATGGCGCTCGAACTCCATGAACACGTTGTTCCAGATCTCGACGAAGCGATCGCAGTCACACTCGATGCCGCGGCAGTGGGCGTGGGGACAGGGCAGTTCCGGCCGATGGAAGTGAATCTCCGAGCAGCGCCCGCAGGGACCGGTGTCGCCCATCTGCCAGAAGTTGTCGGCGGTTCCCAGTTCTGCGATGCGGGACTCGGGGAGGAAACGCTTCCACAGGTCGTAGGCGTCCGTGTCGCGGGGGATGCCGGCTTCACCGCGGAAGACCGTGGCGTGCAGTCGCGCCGGCGGCAGAGCCCAGACCTCGGTGAGCGCGCGCCACGCGTACTCGACGGCCTCCGGCTTGAAGTAGTCGCCGAAGGAGAAGTTGCCGAGCATCTCGAAGAACGTGTGATGGCGGAGGGAGGGCCCGACGTTGTCGAGGTCGTTGTGCTTGCCGCTCACCCGCATGCACTTCTGGCTGGTCGCGGCGCGGCGGTAGTCACGGTGCTCCTTGCCGAGGAAGACGTCCTTGAACTGGTTCATTCCGGCGTTGGTGAAGAGGAGCGTGGGGTCGTCGGCCGGAACCAGTGACGAGCTGGAGACGACGCGGTGGCCGTGCTGTTCGAAAAAGGAGAGGAAGCCCTGCCGGATCTCGCGCGAGTGCATAGCCGATCATTCTAACCGGGCGCAGGGCTCACGGCTCAGGGCCCAAGGCCTCCGGCCTACGGCCCGAGCCATGCCGTGAGCCCGGCCTCGAGCCCTTGAGCCCTGAGCCCTGAGCCTGTTCTATTCGTCGAGCGTGTCGACGCCCGCGCGCTCCAGCGCCTGGCGCACCTCGCCGGCGTCGTAGCCCCTGCGCACGAGCGACTCGAACAGCCGGCGCGCCTGCTGGTCCCGCGTGCCACGAGGAGACCCGCGCAGGCCGTGAATGACGAGGTGTTCGAGGCGCCGACGCTCCGTCTCGTCGCCGCAGACCTCGCTCACCGCTTCCTGGGCCGTCCCGGCGGCAATGCCCAGGCGCTCGAGTTCCTGCAGGATCCTGGCACGGGTTCGCTTGCGGAGGCGGAAGGCGGTCTGCGCGTAGATGCGGGCGGCGCGGCGATCGTCGAGCGCACCGTCCTGCGAGAGGCGGGCCAGCACCGCCTCGACGTCAGCCGCCCGGCCGCCGGCGGCAAGGAGGCGTTCCCGGAGCTGGAGGGTGGTCAGTTCACGACGAGCCAGCGCCCGCACGGCTTCGGTGTAGAGACGCGCTTCGGTCGGCGGCCGCGGCGTCTCCGACGCGCGATCGTCCTCGGACCACCGGCGAAGCCGCGGAGCCATGGACGAAATATAGCATCGCCTCGAGCCTTGGGCCCTGAGCCTTGAGCCCTGAGCCCTGAGCCCGCTCTACCGGCTGAACCGGACGATCTCCGACTGCTGCTCGGCCTCGCGCATCATCTGGTCGCGCGCGGCTTCCGCCGTGGTCTCGACGCCCTGGACCTTGAGCTTGAACTCGTCCTTGTTCGTGGCGTAGCGGAGCGCGTCCTCGTAGCTGATCATCCCTCGCTGGAGCAGCTTGTAGATCGACTGGTCGAAGGTCTGCATGCCGTACTGCGACGTGCCCTGCGCGATGGCGCCGAGGATGAGGTGCGTCTTGTCCTTATCCGCGATGCAGTCGCGGATGAACGGCGTCGTGATCATCACCTCGACGGCCGCGCATCGACCGGAGCTGTTGACCCGCGGCATCAGGCGCTGCGAGATGACGGCCTTCAGGACGCTCGCCAGCTGCAGGCGCACCTGCCGTTGCTGATGCGGTGGAAAGACCGCGACCATGCGGTTGATGCTCTCCGGGGCATCGAGCGTGTGCAGGGTCGAGAAGACCAGGTGGCCGGTCTCGGCGGCGAGCAGGGCCGTCTCGACGGTTTCCAGGTCTCGCATCTCGCCCACCAGCAGCACGTCGGGGTCCTGCCGCAGCGCACTGCGCAGCGCGTGCGCGAAGGAGGAGGTGTCCACCGCCACCTCGCGCTGGTTGACGATCGACAGGTGGTCGCGGTGGAGGTACTCGATGGGGTCCTCCACGGTCATGATGTGTGTGGCCCGCGTGTGGTTGATGTGGTTCACCATCGCCGCGAGCGTCGTGCTCTTGCCGGATCCCGTGGTCCCCGTGACGAGCACGAGCCCGCGCTCTTCGTCTGCGACCTTCTTCAGGATCGGGGGCAGGTCGAGGTCGTCGATCGACGGCACCGACGTCGGGATGATACGGAAGACGATCCCGACGGTGCCGCGCTGGTGGAACACGTTGCAGCGGAAGCGCCCGAGGCCGGCGACCGAGTAGGCGAGGTCGAGCTCGCTCAGCTGCCGGAACCGCTCGAACTGCGTCGCGGACATGATCGTGCGCGCCAGGGCGTCGGTATCCTCCCGCTCGAGACGCTTCTCCTCGCTGGCGACGACAAGGGTGCCGTCGACCCGGATCATCGGGTAGCTGCCGGCTTTGAGATGGAGGTCGGACGCCCGACGCTCGATGGCGGATCGCAGCAGGTCGTGAATGTGCATGGCGGTCTCCGCGGGCGCGGAGACCGCGACAGGCTGGTCTACCGTTCCCGCACCGGTGCCTCGGCGGGTACTGAGGCCGGCTGCCCGGTGTAGACCGGGGTCAGCCACCCGTACTTGTCCGGCACCCGGCCGTGGACGACGTCGAAATAGGCCTTCTGGATGACCGCCGTCACTGGGCCCCGGCTGCCGTTGCCGATGGCAATCCGATCAATCGACCGAATCGGCGTAATCTCCACTGCCGTGCCCGCGTAGAACACTTCGTCGGCGATGTAGAGCATTTCCCGGGGGATGAACTCTTCCCGGACACGGAACCCGTGATCGCGGGCGAGGGTGATCACGGTGTCCCGGGTGATCCCGGGGAGGATGCCCGCCGACAGGGGGGCCGTATACAGCGTCTGGTCCCGGACGACGAACACGTTCTGGCCGCTGCCTTCGCTCAGGTAGCCGGCGGTGTCGAGCGCGATGCCCTCGGAGAACCCGTTGGCCAGGGCTTCCATCTTGATGAGGGCCGAGTTGGCGTAGTTGGCGACGGTCTTGGCCAGGGCCGGGAACGTGTTCGGGGCGGGCCGGTTCCACGAACTCACGCCCACGTCCACGCCCTTGTCCTGTGCCTCGTCGCCCAGGTAGGCTCCCCACTCCCACACCAGGATGGCCGCATCGACCGGGCACGGCAGGGGATTGACCCCGAGCGCCTCGTAGCCCCGGTAGATCAGGGGCCGGATGTAGCACGCCGTGAGCCCGTTGGCCCGGATGGTCTCGAGCACCGCCTCGCCGAGCTCCCGTGCGTCCATGCGGTACGTCATCCGGTAGATCCGGGCTGAATCCACCAGCCGTCGCATGTGGGCGTCCAGCCGGAAACAGGCTGGACCCTGAGGCGTCTCGTAGGAGCGCGCCCCTTCGAACACGCCGCTCCCGTAGTGCACGACGTGCGTGGCGATGTGGATCCGGGCATCGGCCCAGTCGACAATCGAGCCGTTCATCCAGACCTTGGTGGCGCCGGCAAACCCAGTAGAAGCCATTGAGGACGTCTCCTCAGAGCAATCGGCAACGAGTCCCGGAGCGGGAGTCTAGCATCACTGCGTTTCGCCACAAAAGGGACACCGATCGGCCCTCGCGTGGAGCGGCTTGCGGCATTGCCAGCAGAAACGGGGAGCGGCCGCATCCTTGTTCCTGAGCCGCACGGCCGCGACCGCAGCGGCCCCGACGTCCTCGCCCGGCAAGAGGCGCGGGGTGGGCCGCGCAGGTTCGATCGCGACGCGGGCCGGTGTCGGCGGGCGCCGCAGCTCGTGGGCGATGTCCAGCAGATCGGCGAGCAGGTCGCCGGCCTGCTGGTACCGGTTCGCCACCTCCGGCTCCATGGCCCGCAGGATCAGGTCGTTCAGCCGCTTCGGGATCGCGGGGTTCCGCAGGCGAGGGGCCGAAATCAGCTCGCCGCGCATCAGCCGGTCGAGGTCGGCCGGGGTCGGTGTGTCGTAGGGCAGACCCCCGGTCACCATCTGGTACATGGTCACGCCGAGCGAGTAGAGATCGGAGGCGAACACCGCCTTGCCGTGGAACTGCTCCGGCGCCATGTAAGGCGGGCTGCCGATGACCGTCGTCCCGTGCGCGGCGATTTCGAGAAAGCGCGACGTGCCGAAGTCCGCGACTTTCACGACGCCGGCCTCGCTGACCAGCACGTTGGCGGGGCGGAGGTCGCGGTGCAGGACCCCCTGCTTGTGTGCGTGCTCGATCGCGTTGGCGATCTGGCAGGTGAAATCGAGCGCGCGCACGACGTCGAGCGCGCCGTCGCGCGCGATGATGTGTTCGAGCGTCTCGCCCGCGACGTACTCCATCACGATGAAGAACAGGTTGTCCTGCTTCTCTGCGGTCGTGATGG
>CAYLZN010000194.1:0-11107 GCA_964387935.1 uncultured Vicinamibacteraceae bacterium
CTTCCTTGATCTTGAAGACGATCTTCATCAGGTCGCTGCCGATGTCGGCGATCTTTGTGAAGATGCCGCCGGCGATGCGCAGGGCCGCGGCGCCGAGCGACTCGCCGATCGCGAAGCCGAGGAAGCACGGCCCCGCGTAGTCCCCGGGCACGAAGAGCAGGATCGCCAGCATGAACAGCAGTTCGACGCTGATGAGCATCATCCCGACGCTCATGCCCGCCTGGAGCGGGATGTCGTGCAGCGGAAACGGCTTGCCGCGCAGGCTCGCAAAGGCCGTCCGTGAGTTGGCCAGCGTGTTGATCCGGATGCCGAACCAGGCCACGCCGTAGCTGCCCGCCATCCCGATCAGACTGAACAGCAGGATGATGAAGATCTTGTGGGCCTCGAACCCGATCATCCAGAAGTAGAGGACGATGATCGCGCCGATGAACAGCTCGAGCAGCAGCAGGAACTTGCCTTGCTGGAGCAGGTAGGTCTTGCACGTCTCGTAGATCAACTCCGAGATCTCGAGCATCGATCGATGCACGGGCAGGCCCTTGACCCGCCGGTAGGTGACGAGGCCGAACAGCAGCCCCAGCACGCACACCACGAGCCCCGACAAGAGCAGCTGGTGTCCGTTCAGGCCGAGGAAGTCCCCCTGGGCCAGATCCGGGAGCTTGAGGTTCACTTCGCCGCCGGGCGTATGCCCGGTCGCCTCGTGAGTCGTCGCCGGCTCGTGAGGCTGCGCCAGCGCGGCCGACACGGTACCCGACCCCGTGAACAGCAGCAGCGCGGTTGCGAGGCCCAGGACCCGCCTCGAGGCGCGGCGTCGAACGCCGCAGGACATGGCCCACCCAGGGTGCTTCAGCGGTGTTTCCATATGTACAGCCTCGGAAGAATGCGATGAACGAACGCACGATCGGGGGCGTGCGCGAAAAGGCGCGTGATCGTACCCACCGCACGAAAAGTCTGTCAAGCTGCGACAGCATGCGGGTGCGGTCGGGTGTGGGCCGACCCCGCGCCTCGGGCGGTCATCTCACAGGCGGTGGAGAGGTCCCAAGGCCGCGGGCCGCGGGCTGCCGGGCCGTCTGAGCCAGGGCCACGAGGCCTTCGAGCGCCATGCCGCCGGTCAGGAAGATGCGAATGCCCTGCTCGACCGTGAGGTCGGGGTAGAACACCCGATCGGCCGGGAACACCAGCACGTCACCCAGGTAGAGGTGATTGGTCGGCACGTAGACCGCCACGAGCGGCTCGGGCCCCCGGCCCCGGTCCAGCCTGAACTCCCTCGTCAGAAAACCGAGCAGCATGCGGCCGCTCGCGTCCTCGACCAGCACGACCCGCTTGAACCCCGATTCGTTGTCCGGCGAGAACGCCGCCACGAGCTGCTTGACGGGGCCGTAGATCGTCCCGAACACCGGCACGCGCGCGAGGTACTGGTCCGCCCGCTGCAGCGCCCGCTTGCCGAGGACGTTGTTGGCCAGCGACCCGACGACGAGGATCCCGGCCGCCGTCGCGAGGATGCCCAGGCCCGGCACCTCACGCCCGAGCCACCGGGCGAAGGACGGCCCGAGCAGGCCGTCCACGACCTGGAAGATCCACACGAGGGCCGCCACGCTCACGACGAGCGGCACCATCACGAAAAACCCGGTCACGAAGCTTCGGCGAAGCCACTGCATGGGTGGAAACGTGCGCGAGGCCGGACGCCCCCGGGCTATCTCGCCTGGAGCCAGACGATCACCACCACGGCCAGCGCCAGACGATAGTAGGCGAAGACGTCGAGTCGGTGCGACGCGAGGTAGCGCAGGAAGTACGTGATGGTCAGATACCCCACGACGGCGGAGCTCACCATCCCCACCGCGAAGAGCGAGGCCGCATCACCGCTCAGGCCGACCTCCAGGAGGTCCTTCCCTTCCTTGACGGCCGCCGCCAGGACGGCGGGCACGCCCATCAGGAACGAGAACCGCGCGGCGACCTCGCGACGCAGCCCCTTCGCCATGCCGGCGGTGATCGTGAACCCGGACCGTGACACGCCGGGAATGAGCGCGGTCGCCTGCGCCACACCGAGCGCCAGTGCGTCGCCGTATCCGATCGACGCCTCGTGGCGCGTCCGGGGACCGAGCCGTTCCACGAGGAGGAGGCCGAACGCCCCGAGGATCAGCGCGACGACGCAGACCATGGGCGTGCGGAGGTGGGCCTCGATGTAGTCGGCGGCCGTCAGGCCGACGAACACGACGGGCAACGTGCCGACGAGCACGAGCCGGTTGCGCCGCGCGCCCTCGTCAGCGCCGAGCGGCCGCCCCACGGCCGCCGCCATCCCGACCAGGTCGTGCCGGAAATAGGCGATGACGGCCAGCAGCGTGCCGACGTGGCAGGCCACGTCGAAGGCCAGGCCCAGCGCGTCCGCATCCCATCCGAGCAGCGTGCGGCCGAGAATCAGGTGGGCCGAACTCGAAATCGGCAGGAACTCCGTCAGCCCCTGGATGACGCCGAGCAGCGCGGCGTAGAACAGCGTCACGAAGCTCTGGCCTTGCGGACCTTCTTCTTCGCGCTCACCGCGCCCGTCTCGGGGTCGGCCGGCGCCGCGGCCGCACGCGCGGCCGCCCGTCGCTTGCTGAGGATGATGGCGATCGCCGCGGCGATGAACACGGTCGAGTAGGTGCCGCTGACGATCCCCACGAGCATCGTGAACGCAAAGGCGTGAAGGACCTCGCCGCCGAAGAGGTAGAGCGCCAGCACGGCAAGGAACGTCGTCCCGGCCGTGATGATCGTGCGACCCAGGGTCTGGTTCACGCTCAGGTTCACGACGTGTTCGAGCGAGTCCCGCCGCATGGAGCGCAGGTTTTCGCGCACGCGATCGAAGATGACGATGGTGTCGTTCACCGAATAGCCGGTGATGGTCAGGATGGCCGCCACGACGTTGAGCGACAGCTCGTAGCCGAAGAAGGCCAGGAACGCGAGCACGACGAGGATGTCGTGGAACGTGGCAACGATGGCGCCGGCGGCGAACGACGGCCGGAACCGCAGGGCGATGTAGATGGTGATGCCGATGATCGACGCGATCGTCGCGTACAGGCCCTTGCGCTGCAGCTCCGCGCCGATGACCGGGCCGACGACCTCCGTCGAGAGGATCTCGAATTTGCCGAGGTTCGCCTTCTCCACGAGCTCGACGACCTGCCGCGCGCCCTGCTCGAGCGCGAAGCCCTGCTCGGTGCCCCCCATCATGGGCAGGCGCACGAGGATCTCGTTGTCACCGCGGTCCCCATAGCTCTGAACCACCTTGTCCCCGGGGATCGACGCGATCGCGTTGCGGACGGCGTCCTCGGTCACTGGCTGGTCGAACTTGAGGACCACGATCGTGCCGCCCGAGAAATCGACGCCGAGCGGCAGGCCGCCCCGCGACCACATGAGCACGAGCCCCGCGAGGATGACGAGCGCCGACAGCGCCAGCGCGTGCCAGCGCCACTTGATGAAGTCGTAGTGGGTGTCCCTGAAGATCTGCATGGTCCCGCCTGGAATCCTGGCGCCCTAGATGCTGAGCGTCGCCGTCTGCTTCCGGCTCAGGTAGAGTTCGAAGAGCGTCCTCGAGACGAAGACGGCCGTGAACACGTTGGAGAGCAGGCCGAAGAACAGGGTCGTCGCGAACCCGCGAATCGGCCCCGTGCCGAACTGGAACAGGAAGCCCGCCGCGATGAGCGAGGCGATGTGCGTGTCCAGAATGGTGAGGAACACACGGTCGAATCCGGCCGACACGGCCTGCTTGACGCTCCTGCCGGCCGCGAGTTCCTCCTTGATGCGCTCGAAGATCAGCACGTTCGAATCAACGCCCATGCCGATCGTGAGAATGAACCCCGCAATGCCCGGCAGCGTCATCGTCGCGCCGACGTAGGCCATGAAGCCGAGAAGGATGACGAGGTTCATGGCAACCGCCAGGATCGCGTTGATGCCGGCCAGCTTGTAGTAGAAGAGCATGAACAGACCGACCAGCCCGAGGCCCGTCGCCGAGGCGAGGACGCCCGCGCGCACCGAATCGGCGCCGAGTGTGGGCCCGACGGTGCGTTCCTCGAGGTAGGTGAGCGACGCGGGCAGGGCGCCCGACCGGAGAACGAGACCGAGATCCTGCGCTTCCTCCTGGGTGAAATTCCCCGTGATGCGCCCCTCGTCGGTGATGCGGGACTCGATCCGCGGCGCCGACTGCACGCGCCCGTCGAGGACGATGGCCAACTGCCGCCCGATGTTCTCGCTCGTGATGCGGCCGAACTTGGCGGCCCCGTCCTGGTTGAGGGAGAAGCCGACCGCCGGTCGGTTGTTCTCGTCGAGGGTCGGCCGCGCGTTGCGCAGGTCCCGGCCGGTCACGGCCGCCACCTTGCGCACGAGGTAGTAGACGGTGCCACCGGTCTGGCCGGTGATGCCGGTGTCGTCGACGCCGGAGACGACGTCCATGTCCGCGGGGACCACGCCATTCCGGGATTGCAGCAGCGCCTCGCGAGTGGGCGCCGGACCGTCCTCCACCAGCTTGAGCTCGAGGAGCGCCGTCGAGCGGATGATCTCCTTGGCGCGCGCCACATCGCTCACACCAGGCAACTGCACCAGGATCTCCTGGCCACCGGTCCCGTGAGGCGCCACGATGGGTTCCGCCACGCCGAGTTCGTTCACGCGGCGCTCGATGGTCTGTAGCGCCTGGCGCACGGCCTCGTCGCGGAGCGTGACGACCATGTTCGGCTTCATCTCGAAACGATAGGCCCCGCCGGCCCCCGACTGACGATTGAACAGGGTCCCGGTCTGCTCGTCAGCGATCCGGCGGAACTCGCCGTCCTGCCCGCCGGGCACCCCGTCCACGCGAAACGAGGTCGGCGTGTCGGCTTCGATGGCCGCGACCGCGATGTTCGCCCGGCCGAGCTCCTCGCGCAGCCGCTCGGAGGTGACCTGGGTTTCGAGCTTCAGGGCGTCCTCGGTCTGCACGCGCATCACGAGGTGCACGCCGCCCTTGAGGTCGAGGCCGAGCCGCACCCTCTCGCGCGGCGGATAGAACGCCAGCACGGACAACCCCAGCACGGCCAGGATGGCAATGACCTTCCAGCGCAGGTTCTTGTTCATGATCTCGTCCAACTAGGCGTTGCCACCGTCCGACACCACGGGCGCCTGGCCCTGGAGACCGGCAATGGCAGAGCGGGCAACCTCGATCCGGACCTTCTCGGCCACCTGGAGCGACACCGTCTGGTCGTTCAGCTTGGCGATGGACCCGTGGAGGCCGCCTGTCGTGACGACGCGGTCCCCGACCTTGAGGCCGGCCTGGAACGCCTCGACCTTCTGCTGCCGCCGTTTCATCGGCAGCAGGATGATGAAGTAGAAGATGGCCAGAATCAGGGCAAAGGGCAGGAACTGCACCCAGATGCTGGGCGCGCCCTCGGGCGGGGTCCCGAGGGCGATGAGGAATCCAGGGCCGGACAGGAAATCGATCGTCATGCGTTCAGCGTGCGGCGCGTGAAGGAGCGCAGGAACTCCTGCCTGAGCTCTTCGAACGACCCGAACTCGATAGCGTCCCTGATCCGTCGCATCGTGTCAAGGTAAAAGTGCAGATTGTGCAACGTGTTAAGGGTCGCCGACGTCATCTCCCCCACCGTCGCGAGGTGGCGCAGATAGGCCCGTGAGAAGTGCCGGCAGGTGTAACACCCGCACGTGTCGTCGATGGGGCGATCGTCCTCCGCGAAGCGCGCGTTCCGGATGTTGACGGGGCCCTCGCGCGTGAGCAACTGGCCGTTCCGCGCGTTCCGCGTGGGGAGCACGCAGTCGAAGAGGTCGATCCCCCTGGCGACGCATTCCACTAAATCGTCGGGCAGACCGGATCCCATGAGATACCGGGGGCGGTTGTCGGGCAGCAGCGGCGCAACCCGCTCCACGACGTCGTAGGTCGTGGCCGGCGGCTCCCCCACCGACAGGCCGCCGATGGCGTACGCGTCGAACCCCACCATCAGCGTCCCCTCGGTGCTCGCTTCCCGCAGATGCGGAAACACGCCCCCCTGGACGATGCCGAACTGCACCTGACCAGGGTTGGTGGGGCGGACCGTCGGCACCTCGCCGGCCTGGACCTGCTGGAACCGAAGCCGGCCGCGCTGCGCCCATCGGAGGGTTCGTTCCATCGCCAGGCGGGCCTCGGCTTCCGATGCCGAGGCGGGTGCGCACTCGTCGAAGACCATGCTGATGTCGGACCCGAGCCTGGCCTGGATGTCCGCGGCGCGTTCGGGTGTGAGCAGGTGTTCGCGCCCGTCGAGATGGGAACGGAAACGGGCGCCCTCTTCGTCGAGGCGGCGCAGGTCGCCGAGGCTGAAGACCTGGTAGCCCCCGCTGTCGGTGAGGAGGGGACGCGGCCAGCCGATGAACCGGTGCAGGCCGCCGCGCCTGGCGATGAGCTCGTCGCCAGGTCGGAGGAACAGATGATACGTGTTACCCAGGATGATTTGCGCCCCGAGGTCCTCGAGATCCCTCGCGGTGAGGGCCTTCACGGCGCCGCGTGTGCCGACCGGCATGAAGGCCGGCGTGTCCACCGGGCCGTGCGGCGTGACGAGGCGACCGCGGCGCGCCCGACCCTCGCGGTGCGTCACCGTGAAGGCGAAGGCCCCCGGCATTCAGGTATACTACGGCAACTCGAACTGAACCCCCGCCACGGTTCCAGCCCCCTACTCGCAGGACGAACGCGCCGTGAAACGACTTCGCGTTGGCGTGATTTATGGTGGCCGCTCGGGCGAACACGAGGTGTCGCTCGCGTCGGCCGCAGCGGTCGTCTCGAACCTCGACCGCAGCCGCTACGAACCGGTGTCGATCCGGATCGAGCGCGACGGCCGCTGGACGCTGGCCGACAAGCCCCCGTCGGCGACGCGTGCGGCCGACGTCATCGAACAGGCGCGGCTCGAAGCCGCCCGCTCCGTGCGGAGTCTGCGGGAGGTGCATCTCATCGCCAGGCCCGGGCCGGAGACGATCCTGGCCATCGACCGGCAGTCGGGGGAGACGACGCTCGAAACCGCGCGGATCACGGGCCTCGGACTCGACGTGATCTTCCCCGTGCTCCACGGGCCCTACGGCGAAGACGGCACGGTGCAGGGCCTGCTGGAACTGGCCAACGTGCCGTACGTCGGCGCCGGCGTCCTGGCCTCGGCGCTCGGGATGGACAAGGCGGTCATGAAGGTCGTGTTCGCAGCCCGCGGCCTGGCCGTGCCCGACTACGTGGTCGTGCGCCGCAAGGACTGGCTCGCCCAACCCAAGGGCGTCGCGGCGCGGGTGCTGGAAGCGCTCCCGCTGCCGGTGTTCGTCAAGCCGGCCAACCTGGGCTCGAGCGTGGGCATCTCGAAGGTGAAGCAGCCTCGGGACCTCGAGGCCGCACTCTCGCTCGCCGCCGAGTTCGACCGCAAGCTCGTCGTCGAGGCGGCCGTTCCCCATGCGAGGGAGATCGAATGTGCGGTCCTCGGCAACGACGCACCCGAGGCCTCGGTGCCGGGCGAGATCATCCCGTCGCGGGAGTTCTACGACTACGAGGCCAAGTACCTCGATGACGGGTCCGAGCTGGTGATCCCGGCCGACCTCGCGCCCGAGCAGGTCGCCTCGGTCAGGTCCATGGCCGTCGAGGCGTTCCTGGCCGTGGACGCTGCGGGCATGGCGCGCGTGGACTTCCTCGTCAACCGCGAGAGCGGAGAGATCTTCCTGAACGAGATCAACACGATCCCCGGGTTCACGACGATTTCGATGTACGCCAAGCTCTGGGAGGCGAGCGGGGTGCCCTACCCCGTCCTGCTGGACCGCCTGATCGCGCTGGCCCTGGAGCGTCACACGGAGAAGCAGGCGCTGCGGACGAGCGCGCTCTGAGGCCGGCCGACGTGGGACGCCCCGCCGCGCTCCGGCCAGGTCGCCTGACGGCCGCGGCGGTCGCCCTGGGCCTGCTCCTGAGCCCTCGCGGCGCAGCGACTCAACCGGCCGGGCCCCTCACCGGTGCGGCCCAGCTCTCGCGCATCTACGATCTGATTCTCGACGCCCGCTTCGGCGATGCGGAGCGGGCGCTCGCGGACTGCCGAGGGGCGCCGCGGGAAGCATGCCTGGTGCTCGACGCGACGCGGGTCTGGTGGGAGATCCAGGTCGACCCGCACAGCCGGTCGCGCGATGCCCTGTTTGCGCAGCGTGTCGACGCCGCCATCCGGGCGAGCGAGGCGTGGGTGGGACGGGAGCCGCGGCGGGCGGAGGCCTGGTTCTACACCGGCGCGGCGTACGGCGCGCGCGTGCAGTGGCGCGTCCTGCGACTCGAACGGCTCGCGGCCGCTCGGGACGGCAAGCGCATCAAGGACGCGCTCGACACGACCCTGCGTCTCGACCCGCGCCTCGAAGACGCCAACTTCGGCATCGGGCTCTACCAGTACTACGCCGCCGTGGCGCCGGCCGTCGCGAAATTCCTGCGGTGGTTGCTGCTGCTGCCCGGGGGCAGCACGAGCGAGGGCCTGGCGCGGATGCTGCGCGCGCGCGATCGCGGGCAGCTGATGCGGGGGGAAGCCGACTACCAGATTCACGTGATCTACCTCTGGTACGAGGGCAAGTTCCCCGAGGCGCTGGCGATCGCGCAGGATCTGGCGGCGCGCTACCCGGGCAACCCCCTGTTCGTGCAGACGATCGGTGACGTGCACGACGTGTACTTCCACGACCCCTCCTCGAGTGCGCGCGCCTACGACCGGATGCTCGCGCTGGCGCGCCAGGGCAGGCTCAACGAGAGCCGGCTCGCTGAAATGCAGGCACGCCTCGGCCTGGCCAGGCAACTCGATGTCCTGTACGAAAGCGACCGGGCGCTCGAGCATGCCCGGGTCGTCAGCGCGGCGAACCCGGTCGCGCCGTACTCCGCAGCGGCTCTGGCCTGGCTGCTCGCGGGGCGTGCCCAGGCGAGGATGGGCGAGCGGGCACAGGCCGAGACGTCGTTTGCGCAGGCGCTCGCGCGCACGCCCGCCGACGACCCCCTGGGGATTCGCGCGGCCGTGCGCCAGGCGCGCGGCGCGCGCAGCGACGCGACCGCCGCGGAGGTCTACCGGCTCGCGCTCGGCGGATGGCGGGCGTACCAGCGGGGCGACCTCGCCGAAGCGGACGCGGCGCTGTCACGTGCCGCCGCACGTCGCCCGGGGGATACCGTGACGCGCTATCGGTACAGCCGCGTGCTCGCGGCCCGCGGTGACGTCGCCGGCGCACGGCGCGAACTCGAAGCCGTGGCCGGCGCGGGCGCGACGACACCGCCCTTCGTGTTCGCCGAGGCGTGCGTCGACCTGGCCGTCGTGGCCGAAGCCAGGGGCGAGGTGGCGCGCGCGCTCGAGCTCTTCGACCGCGCAGCGAAGACGTTCGGTGCGGACGCCGACACGCGAGCGCGAGCACGACGGGAGGCCGCGAGGGTGCGCGCGCGACGCGAGGAGTGATCGCGCGCGATCACCTCGCCCTACAGAAGACGCGCGCAGAAGCCGATGGAGGATCGAGGATGTGATGTGGATGGACGCCGCGTCGCGCACGCGTGACGAATGTTCGCGCCGCGCGCGCGGCGACCGCTGAGGAGCGCGTGGATCTTTGACAAAAGATCCTACTTTGTGCTTGACAGTGTCGATTTCTCATCCATAATCTACATCTCGTATGAGGGAGTAGGGCTCAGCCTACAGGTCGTGATGTGCGGCCTGCCTGGCGAACAAGTGCGGCCCGAGAATCCCGAGGAGGCTGAATGGCTAAGGCTGCGAAGAAGGCTGCTCCGAAGAAGGCGAAGAAGGCCACGAAGAAGACCAAGAAGGCCGTCGCCAAGAAGCGCTAGGTCGCTTCTCGTTCTGGCAGCGGGGGTGGAGCCAACGGCACACCCCCGTCTTTTTTTGTACGACTGGTTTTTGTGCGACGCGTGCGGCAGGCCGCGCGCGCGCCCCTCAGGACGTCGGGGGCTGCACCCCATCCCACACGCGCACTCGCGTGATCACGTCCCACCGCTCCAGTCGATCGACGACGTCCATGCCCGCCACGACAGCGCCGAAGACCGTGTAGCGACCATCCAGGTGCGGCTGCGGGCCGTGCGTGATGAAGAACTGGCTGCCCCCCGTGTCCGCCCAGTCGAGGGCCATGCCAACCGTGCCCCGCAGGTAGGGGCGCTCGTTCAGTTCGTCGCGGAGCGTGCGGCCCGGTCCCCCCTCGCCGTCGCCACGGGGATCGCCGGCCTGCACCACGAAGTTCGGCACCACCCGGTGGATGGCGAGGCCGTCGAAGAACCCGCGTCGGGCCAGCGCCACGAAGTTCGCGCAGGTCAGCGGCGCGTCGAGGACGAAGAGCTCGAGCTGGATCGTGCCACGGTCCGTCTCGAGGTAGACCTGCGGCGAGAACGCCGGAGCCAAGAGCGCCGCCGTCCCGTGGTCGATCTCCGGCGCCGTGGGTGCGGGTCTGATCCGCATCGGGTCCACCTGCGGGTCGGTCTCGCGCAGCAGGCGCCAGGCGTGCAGGCGCACCGCCCAGTCGGGGTCGGCGAGCGCGGCCTCGAGGGTGGGCCTGGCCTCGCGCGCCCCGTAGCGCGCGAGAGCCGCCAGCGCGGCCGCCCGCGCCACGTAGCTGTCATCGCGTCTCCCACGCTCCCACGCGTCCCGAAGCCAGGCCTCTCCGCCGGCGGGCCGCGTGTCCCCGATGACCGTCGCCGCCGCGGCCCTGAGCGCGAGGTCGTCGTAAACGAGCAACTGGCGAGCGCGCGCGACGACCTCGGGGGCGTCAAGCGCGGCTAGCGCACGCAGCGCCGCCGCCGCAACACGGGCATCGTCGTCGCGCAGGAGCTGGCCGAGACGCACCTCTGCGCGCTCACGCTCGATCGTGCCGAGCGCCTGGGCCAGGTCCACCCGGACCTGCCACGCGGGATCCGCGTCGAGCCCGGAGAGCACGGTGATGAACGTGTCCGGGTCGGACGCGGCGATCGCGATGAGGGCGGCCCCGCGGACCGCCGGCACCGGGTGCCCCAGGAAATCGACCAGGTCCTCGAGCGCCGCGCGGTGCTTGATCCGGCCCAGCGCGGTGACGACCTCGACCCGGGTGCCGTGATCCAGCCGCGCGTCGCGCAACAGGCGCCGGAGGACCGGCACCGCCTCGGGGGCGCCAATCCGTC
>CAYLZN010000195.1:0-11077 GCA_964387935.1 uncultured Vicinamibacteraceae bacterium
AAGGAAGGCTCCACCATCTCCGGGTTCGCCGACGCGTTCGCGCAGGCGATCTCCTACGCGCTGCAGTACGGCGTGCCGCTCCAGGTGCTCGTGGACAAGTTCAGCCACGTGCGCTTCGAGCCCTCGGGCATGACGAGGAACCCCGAGGTGCGCTTCGCCAAGTCGATCGTGGACTACGTGTTCCGGTGGATGGCGACGAAGTTCCTCTCGCCCGAGGCGCAGTTCGAGGCCGGAGTGAACCGTGACATGCCCGTGCCGGCCGCAGTGGCCGACGTCGGCCTGTCGCTGCCGGCCGCCGAGGCCGCGCCGGCGGCCCCGGCGCCGCAGAGCGCCGCGTTTGCCGCCATCCAGAACCAGGAGGACGCGCCCCCCTGCCCGACCTGCGGCTCGATCATGGTGCGCAGCGGGGCCTGCTACAAGTGCCCGAATTGCGGCACGACGAGCGGCTGCGCGTAGACGGCGCCGGAGGCGCTCCACAGCCTCGCGGAGTCAGGCCGTTCCCGGGCGGGACGAGTACCCTCGTTCCGCACGGTGGCGTTCTCGGGCCAGGCACGGAGACGCATCGTGAACGATGATCGTGCGGTGTCCCTGTTCTTCGAGCTCTTCTCCGGACTGCCCCGGCAGGGCCCCGGGATCCCCGACGCCACGCGACGCGCGCTGGCCCTGATTCCCCCCCTCGGTCCGACGGCACGCATTCTCGACCTCGGCTGCGGCACCGGGGCCCAGACCCTCGTGCTCGCCGACGCCACTGCGGCCGCGATCGAGGCGATCGACGCCCATCCGCCGTTCGTGGCCGAGCTCAACGCGCGGGCCGAACGGCTCGGCCTCAGCCCACGCGTGCGGGCTCGCGTCGGAGACATGGCCCGTCTCGAGTATCCGCCCGGCACCTTCGACGTGGTGTGGTCAGAGGGCGCCGCCTACAGCATGGGGTTCGATGCAGCGCTGGAATCCTGGAGGTCACTGCTGGTACCGGGTGGCCACCTGGCCGTGTCCGAACTCTGCTGGCTCACGCGAGAACCCGCCCCCGAGTGCCGCGACTTCTTCGCCAGCGAGTACCCGGCCATGCGCGACCTCGACGCGGTGGTCGCCGCTGGCGTCCCGTACGGGTACCGCACGGTCGGCCACTTCGTCCTGCCGCCGTCCGCCTGGTGGGATGACTACTATCAGCCGCTCGAGCGTCGCCTCGAGGCCTTCACCGACAGACACCGGGACGACCCCGTGGCGCTCGAGATTGCGGGCCAGACCGCGCGTGAGATCGCGATCTTCACCCGCCACCACGAGGCGTACGGCTACGTGTTCGTCGTGATGCAGACGCCCGCGGCCTGACGAGGACCGCCTCGACGTGCCGGATGGCCGCCTCGAGGCGGACCGCGCCCTGGCCGTCCACCTCGACGAACGCCACGCCGGCGCTGACGAGCGCGCGGTGAAACAGCGCGTGCATGTCGTCGCGCCCATCGGGCCGGTCACGCACGCCGTCGGCCACCCACGGCAGGTCGGGCCGGGGCAGGAGATACAGGTCCCCGGCTCTCGCAAGGGCGGTCTCCTCGATCCAGGGCGGGCATGCGCCGTAGTAGTGGCGGGCGTAGATCGCCGTGCTGAGCAGGTCCGTGTCCTTGACCACGAGCGCCCCGGCTCGAGCCACCGCAGCGTCCTCGCCTGCCACCTGGCCGCGGGCGATGGGCTCGACGTCGGACGCATCGAGCGGGGCGCCCTTGCGGTCGAAATAGATGCGGGCGAACTCGTCGGAACACGGCGCGTCGAAGTGCGCCGCGAGCGCCAGGGCCAGCGTGGACTTGCCCGTGCACTCGGACCCCGTTACGACGACGACGAAGGGGTCGCCGTGAGAGCGTCGGCCCATTGCCTCCATCCGAGGACCGCGAGGCCCAGGTACACGGCGTAGAGCAGGGCCGTCATGGCGAGGCCCTGAGAGAGGTACATCGCCACGTACACGACATCCACGACCAGCCACACGAGCCAGTTCTCGATCCACTTGCGCGTCTGCATGAACTGCGCGACGAGGCTCGCCGAGGTGGTGGTGGCGTCGGTCCAGGGCAGCGCCGCATCCGTGCGGAACGCGAGCCAGCCGCCCAGCAGGCCCGCGCCGGCCAGTGCCGTCCCGGCCAGGAACGGCCACGCCACGCCGGGCACGCGCGACACGCGCAATCGCTCGTGACCAGGCCCGCCGCGCAACCAGGCATGCCACCCGTAGCTGGCGAGCAGCACGTAGACGACCTGCAGGCCCATGGCGCCGTAGAGGCGTGCGTCGTAGAACACCAGGATGAACAGGCTCACGCTGACGATGCCCAGGGGCCAGCAGAGGATGTGCTCGCGGGTCGTGAGCCAGACGGCCAGGATGCCCGTGGCCACGCCCGCGATCTCGAGGGGATTCATGCCCGGCGTCAGAACGACAGGTCGAGCACGGCGACCACCGATCGTGTCGCCAGCGGGTAGTAATAGGGGATGCCTCCGGGGGTATCTGCCCCGTCGGCCGACCGCGTGAGGTAGCGGTAGCTGTAGCCGGACGGCAGCGCGCGACGTTCGTCCAGCAGGTTCTCGCCCTGGAGGCGAAGTCGCGGCGACGCGGCCGCGAGCCACGGGAGGATGCGCCCGAGGTCGAGGCCCACCGAGGCGTCCAGCAGGAAGAAGTCCGGCGTCGTGAACACGTCGTCTCCGGTGTTGTCCAGGTGCGTGCGGCCGACGTATCGGCCCGACGCGGCGAGCGACGCCCACGGTGTCGCCCGATACTCCAGCGACAGCGTGGTCAGCATGCCCGGCGAGAGGAGCGGTGGCACGTCGCGATGCACGAGGCTGGTCGAGGCGACGTAGGCGCCCTCCACGTCGTACACGTCGTAGAACTGCGTCCACGTCGCAATCCTGTTGAACGCGAACGTCGCACTCTGGCGCACGGTCACGGCTGGCCGGACCCGCCACGCGTACTCGAGTTCCAGGCCTCGTCGGGCACTGCGGTCCACGTTGCGCCGCACCGGCAGGCCGATCTCCGACAGTTCCCCGGCGGCCGCGATTTCGTCCCGGAACTCCATCAGGTAGATGTTCGCGCTGGCGGAGAATCCTGGCCGCGCCAGGTCGAGGCCGGCTTCGACGTTGAACACCCGCTCGGGATCCACGGCCTCGAGGTCGTACGGCAGCGTTGGGTTGTCCTCGCCGGACAGCATGTCCGATCGTCCCGGCTCGCGTCCGGCGGTCCCGATGGAACCGTAGGCGCTCACGCCCGCGCCCAGGTCCACACGCGTGCCCGCCTTGGGATTGAAGAAGGTCCACGAGACCGAGCCCAGATCGAGATCGCCCTGGAAGGCGAATCGGGCCCAGCGCAGTTGCGCGTCGGCGTAGTGATGCCAGCGGCCCGCGTCGTACGCGAACTTGACGAAGGTGTTGACCTCGTTCTTGTATCCACGGTTCGCGTAGTCTTCCCGCCCGTCGACGACTTCGCGCGTGTGACGGCTGTCGAAGTCGCTCACGTGCGCGCCCCAGGTGAACCACGTCGACCCCGTGCGCCTCGTCAGGGTCGTCGTGGCCCCGACAGCCCGCCAGTCCAGCCCGTACTGGAACAGGCCGCCCGGCTCGGCGCGTGCATCCCGGATCCGGTACCAGCCGTCCGCGCCGTTGTAGTAGCCCTGCAGGGAGAACTCGCTGGAGGGTCCGACGGCGCGATGGAACTGCGCCTGCACGAACCGCTGGCCGAAGTCGTCGCGCTCGTCGGCGGCCATCGGGTTGACGCGTCGATCCCGGGCGAGCTGGTCCGGGTCGCTGGCCAGGAACGCGAGCTGGTTCTCGGCCTGTCCCGCGAACCCGAACACCTTGAAGAACGACGCGGCGCCCTGGCGGGACGCGCCGAAGTACGCCGCGCGCTGGACGGAACCCGCGTGGCGGCGGTAGCCATCCGTCTCCTGGTAGGCCGCATGGCCGTACAGCCTGAGTCCTCCCGCGAGCGAGCCCGAGTGCGCCGTGAGGTTCGTGCGGACGGCGCCGAAGGAGCCGCCCCCGACGCGCGCGCCGAACGACGGCGTGTCCCTGAAGTCCACGCTGGCGAAGTTGACCGAGCCGACAAACGACGCCGAGCCGACCGTGGACGTGCCGACGCCGCGCTGGACCTGGATGCTCTCGATGGCGCTGGCGAAGTCGCCGAAGTTGGCGAAGTAGAACGCCGAGTCCTCGGGCTCGTTCAGCGGCACGCCATCGAGCGTGACGTTCATCCGCGTCTGGGGGATCCCGCGCAGGGACAGGTACGAGTAGCCCGTTTCGGCGCCCGAGTCGGAGTACTGGGTCAGCGACGGGACGCGCTCGAGCAGGAACGGCATCTCCTGGCCGTAGTTGAGGCGTTCGATCTCGTGTCGGGGGATGTCCCGCTTCGTGACCGGCGTGTCCGCCGGGGCCCGCACGGCCGCCACGACCACGTCCTCCGCGAAGCGCGGCGTGACGGACAGCTCGATGTCGATGCCGGTGGTGTCGGC
The DNA here is from genome assembly GCA_964387935.1 of uncultured Vicinamibacteraceae bacterium. Classification (GTDB taxonomy): domain Bacteria; phylum Acidobacteriota; class Vicinamibacteria; order Vicinamibacterales; family JAFNAJ01; genus CAYLZN01. Next base: position 4,470 of record CAYLZN010000195.1, read on the forward strand.
GGCCACGACCAGGTGCCGGTCGAAGGTCATGTAGTCCGGGTGCGCCACGGTGACCGTGACGCGTCCGGGCGGCACGAGAATCGCCCACGTCCCCTGCGCGTCGGTCAACGTCGAGGCGTGGACCTCGGGTGACGTGGCGGACGTCGCGACGATGGTGGCGCCGGGAACCGGCGCCCCGTTCGCCATTCGAACCGTGCCCGCGACGCGGTACTCCGCGCCCTGCGCGCCGGCGCGCGCCGCCGGCCACGCGACGCCGACGAGCGCGAGCACGACCAGTCCGACGAGTCGATCACGAGTGGACATGAGCACGCCTCCTCCCATGGACACGCGAGTCCGCGGGCGAAAGCGGATTCCTTGGGGGAGGTCTCGAAGCAAGTGGGGGAGCGTGGCTCCCGAAACGCCTTCCCTACGCCGGTATCATCCGGATCAGGTTCGAGGGTCTGATCTCAGGCCGTGTGGCCACCCCTAGGCTTACCCGCAGGCCCAGTGTCGCCCGGAACCGTGGTGGTCGTCAACGAGGAAGACGCCGCGTCCGGGATCCGGGCATCGGCTTCGATCTCGACGAGGTAGTCGGACCCGACGAGAGCGGCCTGCACCAGCGTGTTGGCCGGGCGCACGTGCCCGAACCGCTCGCCGTGCACGCGGGCGGCGATCTCCCACGTGGCGATGTCCTTCACGAAGACCCGGGTCCGCACCACGTCTTCGAGCCGGCTGCCGAGTGACTGCAGGGCGCCTTCGATCTTGTCGATGACGAAAAGCGTCTGCGCCGCCAGATCGTGCCCCCCCACGAGCCGCGCGCCGTGAGCCGCCGTGGTGCCCGATACCGCGATGTGGGAACCGGTCCGCACTGCGCGGCCGTAGCCCGCGAACGCCTCCCAGGCGGTGCCACTCGACGCGACCAGGCGCCCGTCCGGGCGCTCCTCGACGGGATACGGCGCAGGTATCGCGTCCAGATGGTGGCTCAGGTCGCCTGAGGCGGTCAGGAACGGCACGCGCCGGTACTCGTCCCCGCAGTCGCCCGGGATCGGCGTCAGCCCCGCGCAGGCGTCGGCCACGAGCGCGCGATCCTCGGCATCGAGCGCGAAATCGAACAACCGCAGGTTGTCGGCGACGTGTTCGGTGCGGCCGAGCCGCGCGCCGATGATGATGCCCCCGACGGCCGGTTCGTCGAGCACGAACCTCGACGCCACGTTGGCGAGCGACACGCCGTGCTTTCGCGCCACCGCCTGCAGCGCCCGCAGCACGGCCCGGTAGACCGTCCATCCCCCGGCGACCCGGATGAAGCGCCCATACTTCATCTGTGACCAGGTCTCGAGGTGTTCCCAGTCCGGCTCCGGCGCGTCCAGCCAGCGTTCGCTGAGGAATCCGCCTGCAAGTGTGCCGAAGGCGAGCAGCGAGACGCCTGTCTCGCGGCAGAGCGCGCTCATCCGCGTCCGGGCGCGCTGGTCGAGCAGCGAGGAGCAGACCTGGTTGGAGACCACCGGGAACCCGCTGTGCACCGCGATCCGCAGGTGGGCCGTATCGAAGTTGGTCAGTCCCAGGCCACCGATGCGCCCCTCCGCCTGGAGTTCGGCGAGCCACTCCAGGCAGTCGATCCAGCCGGGGTCCGCGTAGTTCCACGCGTGGAACTGGAGCAGGTCCACCCGATCCCGCCTCAATCGGTCCAGCGACCGCTGCACGGCGGCGCGCACCTCGTCGCGCGTCCGTGATCCGGGCGGGGGCACCCACTTCGTCAGCACCTCGATCGGGGCCGAGGGATGGCGGGTCGCGAAGATCCCGGCGATGTCCTCCGCCGAGCCGTAGTGGTCGGCCATGTCGAACGTGGTCAGCCCTGCCTCGACGTACGGCGCCATGGCGTCGGCTGCGGCCTCGAGGTCCAGGCGACGGCCGTGCCGCTCCATGTCGGCGATCTGCCAGAGCCCCGTGACGAGGCGGGAGATGCTGAGCTGCGGCGACAGCCTGTATCGTTCGACCTGTGTCGGCATGATCGTGCCTCGTCCGCCCTACCCCGGGGGCAGTTCCCGGAAGATCGCGTCAACGTCCACGTTTCGCTGCCTGAGGCGAGACACCTCGCGCACGTAGATGAGCGACGCGATCGCCATCACGATGACCCACACGGGTGTCGACCGGAAATACCAGGCGCGGGCGGGCCCGGTGACGTCCTTCCACACGTGCACCCCGAGGAACAGGCCGAGCATCACCAGGCCCGCGACGGCGACCGCCACTCGCAGGCCACGCCCGCGTACGACGCGGACCTGGGCGTCGAGCGTGGGGTTGCGGCGCGGCAGCGTGAGCACCGACACGCACATGAGCAGGAAGTTGACGAGCATCGACGTGACGAGCACGTCCACGCCCAGGAAGAAGTCGCCTGCGAAGTGACTGCCCAGGATTCCCACGGTCGCCATGAGCGCACTCAGCAGGATGGCAACGTGCGGCGTGCGTCGCCTCGGGTGGATGCGCGCGACCGCGCGGGGGAACACCCCGTCCTCGGCCCACGCGAACATCAATCTCGAGACCGCCAGCAGCATCGCCGGCAGGTCGTTCGTCAGCGCGACGGCCGCGCCCCCGACGATCGCAAGCGTCCACGCCGGCGAGAGCACGTACCCGAGCAGTCCCGGTGCCGTGAGGTCGCTGCGCTGCGCCGCCGCCGCCACGTACGGCCAGGGCACGGCATGGTAGACGGCGGCCGTGAACAGCACGTAGAACGTGCCCACCGTGACGATCGCGATCCCGATGGCCAGGGGCAGCGTGCGATGCGGGGTGCGCGCCTCGCCGCCTGCCTGCGCAATGGAGTCGAACCCGATGAAGCTCGCAAACAGGAGCGCCGACGCCGAGAGGAACGTGCCCAGGGCGAACGGCGCCTCCGACGCGGGCGGCAGGGTCACCCCGTCTCGGGCCTGGAGTGCTGACGCGAACTCGGCCTGGGTGTGGCCGAAGCCGGCGGCGATGACGATGCCGCCAAGCGCGAACATCAGGAACATCAGCGGCACGAGCGTCCACTGGTAGGCCGTCAGGCCGCGCAGGTTGACGGCGACGAACGTCCACAGGAAGCCGAGCGCGATGGCCAGCCTCACCGGACCTTCTTCGAAGGCCGCCGCCAGGTGGCGCCAGTCCAGCGCCAGGGCGATGTCCCTGAGGAAGGGCACGAGGACGTAGGACACGACGCCGATTGCGATCGAGAGGCCGAACCACTGCGAGAAGCTGGCGACGAACCCGAGATAGGGACCGATCGCCCGGCTCGCGTAGACGTAGCTGCCACCCGCGCGCGGCATCGCGGAGGCCAGCATGGCGTACGCGAGCGCCGCCAGGACGGCGGGAACCGCGGCCAGCAGATAGGCGGGCAGCACCCAGGGGCCGATTCCGGGGACGCTCCGCTGAATCGAGAACGGGATGATGTTGATCGCGGCCCCGATCATCGAGCAGATGCCCGTCGCCACGAGCGGCAGGAGGCCCATCTCCCTCGCCAGGCCCGGACCCTGCGCGGGCGTTGGGTGATCGTGGGCGCGCGGACGGCGACTGGCGGAGTGGGACACGGGTGCGCGGATTGTAGCCGCCCGTCAGCCCGCGCGCCACTCGAGGTGGACGGCCGACCCGTCCCGTGCGCGGCCCGTGACCTCGACCTGGCGGATGTCTTCTCGCGCAGGATCGAAGTAGCGCCCGAATCCGCCCTGGAGCCGGCCGACCGGCAGGTCGAGACGCCCGCCGGCGGCCAGAAACGGCACGGGGACCACATAGTACCGGTTGACACGCACCTCGAGGTCGAGCCACTCCTGCGTCGTACGATTGAACACCGTCACCTGACGGTCGGGATCGACCTCGATGGGCTCGGGCGGCACCGCGCACCCTGCCGCGCCGAGCAGAACCATCAAGGTCGCGTGGACCAGGTATCCAACCCTTCCCGTTCGCGCTATGCTGGACCGAATGGTTGCCATTGTCCTCTCGCTGCTCCTCGTGTCCTCCCAGTCCCAGCCGCCGCAGGCCCCTCCGCAGGAGAAGCCCGTGGACGAGAACTCCGCGCGAGTCACGCTGCCCGGCTGCATCAACGGCCGGAGCTTCATCGTCGTCGAGGGCAGCGAGGACCGTCCGGTGAGCGGCGTCAACATCGCGCCGGGGCGCGTGTTCCGCCTGGCCGGCCGACGATCCGTCATTCAGGACATCAGGAGGCGCGAAGGCACCGCCGTCGAGATCACGGGCGTGGTGCGCAAGAACGACATCTCGGGGACGACCCAGGGCACGCCGATCGACAGCGCCGGCCGCATCCGGATCGGTGGCGGGCCCATGACGCAGGACCCGACGCGCGTCACCGGCCGCGACCCGCTCGGGGGCGTGCCGGTGCTGGACGTCGAGTCCTTCCGTCCCATCAACGCCGAGTGCCCGACGAAGTGAGTGGACCACCCAGCTTGCCGGACAGTTCCTTGACCGCGGCGCGGTCCGTCAGGTCGTAGCGGTTCTCCGGCGGGAACAGCGCCCCGCCGAACGTCACCCACGGCCTGTGCTGCGTCGAGTCGTCGCGCCTGCTCGCGAAGGCGGCGACGTGCACCTCGCGGCACTGCGTTCTTCGCAGGACCTCCTCGAACTGGTAGGGCCTGATCCCCCCACCCGGCATCACCTGGATGCGGCTGCCGGCGTGCTCGATCAGGCGCGCAATCAGGTCGACGCCTTCCATCACCGTATCGCGCTGACCGCTGGTCAGGATGCGCGTGAAACCGAGGTCCACGAGTTCGTCCACCGCCCGGACGGGGTCCGGCGTCACGTCGAACGCCCGGTGGAACACCACCTGCCTGCCCGCCGCACGCTCGAGCAGACGGCGGTTGCGCGCGCGGTCGATGCGACCGTCTTCGTGCAGCACCCCGAACACCACGCCATCGGCGCCCTCTGCCACCGCGACTTCCACGTCGCGCTCCATCGCGGCGAACTCCGGCTCGCTGTAGCAGAACCCGCCGCCGCGAGGGCGGATCATCGCGACGATCGGGATGCGCAGGCGGCGCTTTGCCTCGACGAGCGTCCCGAACGACGGCGTGAGCCCACCAAGGAACAGCGCCGAGCACAGCTCCACGCGTGCGGCGCCCCCGGCCTCCGCTTCGAGGGCATCGTCGAGCGAACCGCAGCAGATCTCGAGCAGCACGGGGGTCATGGTCTGGCGTCTCTTGGGGTCTATCCGGCCCGGGCGCCCGCGGGCAGCGGCTGGCAGGCCGGCTCGGGCGCCACGGTCCTGGCCAGGGCCGACGCCGCGAGGATCACGAACGCGATCCACAGCAGGTCCGCCAGCAGCAGGTGCACGAGCTGCAGCCATACCGGGGCCAGCAGAACCACGTTCAGGAAGCCGGCGGCCACCTGCACGGCGCACAGGGCGGTCAGCAGGCGCGCGGCCGTTCGGCCACGGGTATCGTCCGGGGCCAGCGTCACCCGCGTCGCGAAGGCCGCCAGGCCGAGCGTCACGGCGATGGCCAGCGCCGGGTGCAGGAGACGCAGGCGTATCAGCAGATGGGACGTAGGGGACAGGTCTGCGGCCAGCGCGTCGCGCAGCGAGGTGGACGGATACAGCGTGTCGCCGAGCGCGGCGATGGCTCCGCTCATCCCGACCAGCAGGAGGCCGGCCGCCGCGGTCGCCAGCACGGTGAGGGTGGCCCTGCGGTCCGTGAAGGCAACCGGCGCGCCTCCCGACATCCAGTGGGCGGTGAGCGTCAGCGCGGCCAGCAGAAGGAACGTGTTCACCAGGTGCACGGCCATGAACAGCGCCCGGGCCATGCTGGCGTTGTCGGCCACCAACTGGAACAGGACCAGCCCCGCGCCGACGGCGGCCTCAGTGAGCATGAGCACGAGCGACCAGCCCGCCGCACGGCGCGCGGGATGCTCCACCGTGAAGGCACGTCGCGCCGCGACCCACAGCACGACCACGGCGAGAAGCGCGACACCGCTGGTGAGCCGGTGCGAAAACTCGACAAGCGTCTCCACCGACGGCGCGCGCGGGATCACGACGCCGTTGCACAGCGGCCAGTGGTTTCCGCAGCCGGCGCCCGAGCCGGTGGCGCGAACGTAGGCGCCCCACAGGATCACGCCGATGTTGTAGGAAAGGGTCAACCAGGCAAAACGCGCGATTCGCGCGGTCATGGGCGTTCCTCATCCTGCGCAGCGGCGCGCGCGACCGTCTTCCCCCACCGCTGTTCCAAGCTCGAGACGATCTCGGCGGCGTTCTCGCGCTCGAGGCGCAGCCTGGCCACCTCGCCCTGCGGTCCCCGGAGGACGAGGAAGTGGCGCAGCGTGCGGACGAAGAGGCGGCGACGCGCCTCGACGTACTCGGCCGACGCGATCAGCGCGTAGGGGACGCCTCGCAGGATGCGCTGTCCGGTCCTGTCCATGATGAGCAGCCGGCCGGGTTCGAAGTGCAGTTCGACATCGAGCTCCGGACTGCCCGGCCGCACGAGACGCACGTTGTGGAAGATCAGCGTGCCGGCGACGGCGCCAGCCGGAGGTGGCGCGGGCTTTGCCAGCTCGCCCCGCGCCGGCGGAGGCACGGCGGGAGGCACCACGTCGCGCGCCTCGCCTTGTGGTGGTGTCGCGCTCGTCGTTCCGGCGCCGGGACGTCGAGGGCTTGCCGCGGCACTGGG
>CAYLZN010000196.1:0-6856 GCA_964387935.1 uncultured Vicinamibacteraceae bacterium
CGTCAGCAGCAGGCCGGGGTGCTCCGGCAGTTCCTGGAGCAGCGACTCGAGCGTCTTCAGCGTGAACGGAATCGCGTCGCGTACCAGCTCCGGATCCTCGTCTGACGCGTACACGCTGCCTCCGGACGCCAGCGAGTCCGCCACGCTACCGATGGCCATCTTCTTGAGTGAACAGCCGCCGCTGGCGGCAAGCAGCACAGCAAGGCCGGCTACGACGAACGCGCGGGCGGGGGCGGTTGAACTGACGGGCGAACGCGGAGCGAATCTCACAACCCGTCAGTATATCGAACCTCGAGTGCGAAGGCCGGCGGCCCCGGTCGTGTCACCAGGAACTGTGCGGCCGGCGCGACCTCTGGGAACGCGCGTGAGTAGGCCTCTGCCCACCGGGTCATGAACCGACCGGCCTCCGCGGCCTGGACGAGAGCCCACACGCTGCCGCCGAAACCGGCCCCGAACGACGAGGCCGCCACGGCCCCCAGGCGCCTGGCGTCGTGCGCGAGGCTTCGTGTGGCCGGCACCTGGTTAACCAGACCGTCCTCGGCGCCCCGCTGCGACCGATCGACGAGCGGACTGATCTTGCTGACGGCACCGGACGCCAGCAGAGCGGAGACGGCGGGGATGATCTCTTCACTCTCCGCGACGAACTGGTCCAGCCGGGCCTGGAGGTCGCCGGGAGTAAACTCGCCAGGCCGCGGCTCGGCGACCGCCTCGCGCAGGCGCCGGGCGGCATCTGGCCTCGAACGCACGGCGGCGCCGAGGGTGGCGTCCGCCCCCCCGGTCAGCGACCGCCAGCGGTCCAGCAGGGCCGCGGTGGTGCGCGCGGCCCGGTTGTAGGCGTCCTTCGCGGCGCCCGTCTTCTCGGCGACCACGCCGCTCGCAGCCACGACGAACGTCCACTCGTCGCTGAGCGGGATGGTCCCCTCGTGGACGGTCGGGCAGAAGGAGAACTGGCTGAGGGCCCCTGGGCTGGCGCAGAGCATGGCCACGTGATCCTCGGACCCACCCTGCGTGCCGACACCCGCGTCGCCGCCTAGGGGGCCGAAGTCGCGGCCGTTCTCGACGCAGCTCGCATACGTGGCGAGGTCCGAGGCCGAGGCGACCTGGGCCCGGAACCGCTCGTCCTGGTCGAGGCCGCTCACCTCGCCGAGGCCCACGAGGAACGCGGTGACCAGCGCGCTCGAGCTCGACATGCCTGCGGCAAGCGGCAGGTCGCTCGCAAACGCGAGCGTTGCGCCCCGCAGGCGCGTGGGGAAGTTCCGCGCCAGCCGCCGCACCACGGTTTCGAGATACGTCCGCCAGGGTGGCCCGTCTGCAGGGGCCTCGCCGCGCACGGGCATTCGGACGGCGGCACCGTTCGAGGCCGCCATGGCGACCACCTGCCCGTCACCGCGGGGCTGCGCGAGCAGGGAGATGCCCCGTTCCACGGCACACAGCAGGCTGCGTCCGCCGGCATAGTCCGTGTGCTTGCCCAGGACCTCGATTCGGCCTGGCACGTAGAAGGGCGCCGCCGGCGCACCAAGGGGATCACCACACGACGCCAGCGCCAGGCGCGCCGACTTCGCGAGCCGCTCGACCGCGGACGCGTGCGCGGGCGAGAGGCCGGCGTCGAGGAGGGAGGCGTGGTGTCGGACCATGTAGGCGAAGGCCGGGCCTGAAAAGGCCCGGCCCTCCGAAGGCGAAGACCTGGCCTGAAAGGCCCGGTCCTCCGAAAACCGAAAACCGACAACCGACCTAACTTCCCGCTCTCCACCACGCCCACGCCAGGTACCGTGGGCTGTAGTCGCAGCGGGCGGCGGTGACGCGTAGGGTGTACTGGCCGCTGCTGGCCGGCACGAGCTCGACGATCTCGTACGTGTTGTCCAGGCTGGCGGATGTGGCGACGACGGTGCCGGACGAGTCGAGCACGGTGAGATCCAGGTCTGCGCCCGGCTGGAACTCGTAGCTGTCGTAGTTCGGGTCCGTATTCCACACGGCCGCGACGCGCGTCTGTCGGCCCGCGACGAGCGTCATAGTCGCTTCGACCGTCGGGCCCGGAATCGACTCGTTGCACACGTAGTTCTGCGCGTTCCAGCCGCCCCGCCATCCCCTCACCACGTCGTCTGCGCGGTCTGCCGAGACGGCGCCAGCGCCATCCCGCTCGCTGAGGCGCCGATCGCCCTCGATGTTGTGCACGGCGGTGGCCATCAGGATCGCCTTGATGGCTTCAGGCCAGAACTGGAGCGCCGGCGCCCGCTGCATGAGCAGGGCGGCGGTGGCCGTGACCATGGCGGCCGACCAGCTTGTCCCCGATCCGATGTTGCCGACGCCGCCCGCGGTGGTGGTGCTGTTGATGTTCATGCTGGGCGCCACCAGTTCCGGCTTCTCGCGGTCGTCGTGCATCGAGTTCGGGTTCACGTAGCTGGAGCATTCATCGATGATGTCGTCGGTCCAGTCCACCGTGTTCATGTCGTCGTAGCCGCCGACGGTGACGAGGTTGTACGCGAGGCCCGGGCTCGTCAGCTTGCCGTCGCCCTGACAGGACCCGGCGCGGTTGCCAGACGACTTGGCGAAGAACAGGTGGCGGTTGATCACCATGTCGTCGAAGAAGCGGTCGTTGATGCCTGGCGTGCCGCTGGACGTGAAGCCCCAGCTCAGGTTGATGGCCCGGGCGCCCCAGTCGGCGGCGGCATTGGCGCGATTCTGCAGTTCCGAGCTGAAGCCGCTGCACGACCCGCCCACCCACAGCAGCGCGCCAGGGGCCAGGCCTCGTATCGTCGGGTGCAGGCTGTTGATGATCCCTGCGACGCCCGTGCTGTGGCTGCTGGCCGTCGGGCAGATGAAGTCCGTGTCCTGCGTGAGCTCGAGATACGGGTTCGACGCGATGCGCCCTCCCACCTCCACCATGGCGATCTTGACGCCCGTGCCACTGAACCCGCGATTGTGGACGATGCTGACCTTCTGCGTGGCGCGTGCGACCTCCATGTCCGGCGTGTTCACCACGTCGAGGTAGACGGCAGCTACCCCAGGCCAGCGTGCGATCTCGCGAATGGCGGCGGGCGGCAGTGACACCGCGATCACCGGCGCCAGTCCGTCGGCCACCGGCGTATAGCCAAGTTGTCGCAGGCGGGCGAGCAGCGGGTCCACGACGGGGACGAGGGCCTCGGCACGACGCTGGTCGAGTCGCTGCGCGAGCGCCTTCGCCTGCTCGGCGTTGCGGAGTTCGTCGTGTGCAGCGCGCGGAGCCGGGCGGGCGCCTGGACCTTCCGGCCGCTGCTGGAGCCAGATCAGGACGGGCACGGGAGTGCGATCCGCCGGCCGTGCCAGATTCCCCTCCAGAAGCGGGTCCACGACCGTGCGGCGGGCCCGCAGCGCCGCGCGCTCCTGGGCCGGCACCTGGTCCAGGGTGAACCGGGGGCCGCGGTCGTCCAGCACAACGCCGGTCACCTGACCGGATCGGGTGTCGGCGATTTTGACGATCCAGCGGCTTCGGCCCGTGGCGGGATCCACCGACCGCTTCGTGGTGACCACGTCCAGTCGACCCTGAGGCCGGCCCGACCGCGAGGCCGCGAAGCGCCGGGCGGCTTCCTCGACGTCAGGTGGGGCGCCCGTGGGCTCCTGGCCCCACAAGGCCCCGGTGAACACCAGGGCCAGCACGCCAAACGGAGCCAGGATGCGCAGACGACGGGCGCGCCTCATGCCTACAGCATAAGCAAACTGCGGGCCGCGGGCACCTACTTCGGCGTCGTGTTCAACCACACCTGAAGGTTGGGGAGTTTCCCCGTGGCCGGCTTGTCGGGGGCCTCGCGCTGCTCGGACTGCCGTCCGCCGGCGCCGCCCAGCCCGATGACCAGGTCCATGCGACCGTCACGGTTGACGTCCCCGGTCGTGATGCCCCAGGTGATCTCGAGGTCGTCCTCGGGGAACGCCGTCTTCGTGCGCGTCCAGGAGGCCTTGCCGTCATTGGTGAGAATGAACAGCCCGTAGCCTGCCGTCTTACCCGTGGATTTTCGTCCGCCCACGATGAGGTCCAGGTCGCCATCGCCGTCGAGGTCACCGAGGCCTGCGGCCTGGCAGCCACCCTTGATCTCCGGCAGCGGGTCCGGCTGCTGCTTCCAGGAGCCATCTTCCTGCTGCAGGTAGACCTCCACGCCGTTCACGGCGTGCGCCACCACCACGTCGGGCCGCTTGTCGCCGTTCACGTCGCCCGTGGTCAGGGACTGGATCACCCCGTAGAGCATCGGCGACGGGAAGCCCTGCGATGCGGACTTGAAGCTGCCCTTGCCGTCGCCGAGATAGACGCGCGGCCCGCGGTGATACGCGGCAACCACGTCGAGCGAGCCGTCGCCGTTCATGTCCGTCAGGATGACCCGGCGGACCCAGCCGCCCTCATCATCTGCGCCTTCGCCGGGATCGTCCGCCGTGGGAAGGCCCGTCACCTTCACTTCCTTCCAGGTCTTGCCGGAGCCGTCGCCGGTCAGCAGGACCAGCCCGCCCCGGTCCGACGCGCCGAGCAGGAGGTCCACGTGGCCGTCGCCATTGACATCGCCGGCGGCGACGTCTTCGGCGCCGGTGAACGGGTTGTCGCTCCCTTCGTACTCGGGCCGCTTCGACGCCTCGGGGTTCATGGCGCTCGTGGCGAGCGTCCACTTGCCCGTCCCGTCGCCGAGAAACACGAGCGCGCCCTCGCAGTGATCGCCCACCGCGATATCGAGCGAGCCGTCGCCGTTCACGTCCGCGGCGGCGACACCGCCGCCGCAGGTCGTGGCCTCCGGAACGGCAAGCCCCTGCGACACATCGGTCCAGCCGCCCTTGCCGTCACCGAGCCAGGCGCCGGCCTTTCGACCGAGTCGGATGTGCGCGACCAGATCCAGGTGGCCGTCCCTGTTCAGGTCCACCAGGACCGGGGTGCTCTTCCACCGGCCGTCGGATGGCAGTCCCGCCACCGCGAGTTCGAAGGTCGGTCCAGGCGGAGGTGCCTGGCCGGACGCCACCGCGGCGGGCAAGAGGGCGGCAAGGGCCAGCCAGGCGGCCAAAATCGGTCGTGAACAAAGGCGCGACATCGGCGTCGTCTGCATGGCCTATCTGCTCTCCTGCGCGGGCTTGGTGTTGCGGAACCACTGGCCGTTCACCTTCAGCCACTGCTCGACCATGCTCTTCTCTTCGGGTTCGAGCTTGGTCAGGGTCGGATCGTTCAGTTTCTGCATGAAGCTCACCTTGGCACGACCGGTGTTGCCGTTCGTCTCGACCCACTGGATCCGGGGGGAGGAGTACCGGTACTTCGCGCGCCGCGCCATGTGCTGCTCAATGGAGTTGGCCGCGCGGTACGTGGGGTCCAGGAAGTCGTAAACCGCCCGCCAGTCGTCGCTCGCCGTGGCCTTCCAGACGGCCTCGACGCGGGCGGCGAGGCGGGCATCCTCCTCGGCATTCCTTGCCTTCGGGGGCCGCGACGCGAACTGGTCTTCGGCCGAGCGCGGCACGGGCCTCCAGTCGTCCCTCTTGATCCACACCTCCCACTTCTCGACGTCGCTGGGCTTCAGGGGGTACTGGCGGGGCTTGACGGCGAATTTCAGCGCCACCCAGGCGGTGTCGCCCTCGACAACCACCTCACCGACCTCGGCCGCGGTGTACTGGAAAGGCCCGCCGGACTTCTGATACTCGGCGTACGCCTCCCGGCCCTGGGTTTGTGCCTGCTCCTCGGGGGGCAGGAGATCGAAGACGACGTCCCAGCGGTCCGTGACCTTGGCGTTCCAGAGGTCTCTGGCCCGCTGCTGGACCAGGGTGGCCTCGCGGTCGGCCGTTCCCTGGGCAGCGACGGGCGCAGGGCAGGTCGCGGTCAATCCCCAGGCCAGCACGGCCAGCAGGGGAATGGTAGCGGTGGGTGCGAGAGAGAGGCGACGCATCGTTCTACCAATCGGCAAAAAAAATGGGAGACGGAGTCGTTCGACTCCGCCTCCCTTGGACGCTGCTCGAGCCGGAATAGTCGAGCTTGACGAATCGAGTGATGAACCTAGCGGATGCGGCCCTCCGGAACGGCGCCTTCCTGATCCCACACGATCTTGTTCTCAGGCTGGGTGGCCTTGCCGGCCGCCGTCAGGTTCGTCCCGGTGCGGGCATAGCTGCCCAGGCCGTTGATGCAGGCATCGGCCCCGGGGTCGCCGCAGACCGCCAGGAAGTCGATCTTCGTGGACTGGATGGCGAGGATGCCCACCGCCTTGGTCTCGGCGACCGTCGGCTTGCAGCGGTCGCTCTTGACGCCCTGCACGCGGTAGCGGGCCGCGTCGGTGTCAACCGTCGACTTCGTGAACACCTGCGCCGCAGCGTCGATGTCCGTGAAGATCGTCTCGTGCCAGCTGTCGGCGCACTCGTAGCCGCCCGTCAGCTTGGTCTCGTTGCTGTCCCACACGTCGAACTGCAGCTTGGTGTACACCGGCTGCCAGTCCTGGTTGAGGTTCAGCGCGCAGCTCGCCACCGCGAGGCGGTTCTCGTCGACGAAGTACCAGAACTCACCCTTGCCGTGGACGAACTTGGAGGTGAGGTGGTAGCCGGCCGGCGTCAGCGCGCCCGTCATGTAGAGCGGGCAGGCGTCGTACTCGAGGCCGTTCAGGTTCAGCGTGCCGGCCGTGCCGATGGGTCCCTGGTCCGCGCCCGAGGGCACGTAGAACGAGTACGCGGTGTACTCGTACGCGGTGCCTTCGTACTTGTTGAACACCGTTGCGGAGCCGAACAGGTGGTTCCACTTGACCTGGTTCATGGCGCCGCCGTCAACGGCGAAGCACACCAGAACGCCCTTGTAGTACGGGCCATCCTTGCCGGGCAGGAACGGGTTGTCGAACCCGTTGGCGGCGGTGTAGGGCATCGGGTTGACCGGGATCGTGCC
>CAYLZN010000196.1:6956-11066 GCA_964387935.1 uncultured Vicinamibacteraceae bacterium
GGTTGTCGAACCCGTTGGCGGCGGTGTAGGGCATCGGGTTGACCGGGATCGTGCCATCGCCGCCACGCGCGTCGAACCAGATGGTCTGGTTCTTGGTCAGCGTGACGATGAAGTCGGTCCGGTTCTTGTTCCCGTCCATCCAGACGCACTTGACGTCAACGGCGAGGCTGCCGTCGTTCGACAGGCGGACGATGGTGTTGAAGCCGTCGTCGATCCGGATGTCCGGGAAGATCAGAAGGCTGCCCTTCTGGGTGTTCTGAGCGATATTGGGCGCGGCGTAGGCGCTGCTCGCGATCGCGAGCGCAGCACCGAATGCAAACAACTTCCTCATGGTTTCCCCCCCTAGGCTTCCTGTTTGACCTGACTTGACGCTACCGGCGCACCGTGGCGCGGGACGATGGGCGCGAGGGTCGGCAGCCCCCGCTGTGGCGGTCCGGGTTCGAACCGTTCATGGCGGCGCCGGCGGACTTGGAACTCCCTGGGGAGCCTCCACGCCGGAGCGACAAAGCCATGGTCCGCATGGACCTCATTTGCCCGATCGTCGCCAGGACGTCGGCACTTCCGAACGACCTTGCTGTCGCGTCACCTCCTCCCGCCTCGCGGCGGACATGAACGGTTGCTCGACCCGACTTGCTTCCACCACGACGCTCGCCCAGGGGACCAGACCGTGGGGGCGCCGTTCACGCGCACCCTCCGTCCCCCCTGCGTCGCCCTCGCACTCTCGCGATGTGCAGACCGATACCTGGATGACGGTCGGGGCGCCGGGGCAGTTACGCCCCAGAAGAAAGCAGTTGAGGTGCCAACCCCCGATCTGCCCGATCACGCCCAAAATTGTCATCGATGGGCTGGGGTCCCCTGTGAAGACATCCACGACGGAGGCTGAAGTCTTGGTGTTCCTTGACTATCGCTTCCGGGTGTCCGAACACGACCCCCGCGCCGACCATGGCCGCCACCTGCACCCGTCGCAGGCCTCTCCGCAGCACGAGCTCCGCTCCAGGCATCCGCACCCCCAGCCGAGTTTCCCCGGTCGGCTTCCGCCTCCTCCGCGCATCTCCGCGTATGTCCATGGCCAATCCCGATGTTTCGCAAAGGACACGCCAGCATCACCGCCCCATCTCCTGTGAGGTCCGCCCTTCGATTGCTGCAAAAGTTCATGTCAGCGGAGACTTCGGTCGTCCAGACCACACAAGGGCAGCCTCGTCCACCGTCTGGCGCCGCCCTTTCAGCGTAGGATGCTCCGGCATGGCCACCCTCGTCCGCACCGACCGCCACGGCACCGTCGCCGTGCTCACGCTCGACCTCCCTCCCGTCAACGCCCTCAGTGACGCCCTGCGCCGCGCCCTCGACCACCACGTCCGCGTTGCCCTCGACGACCCCTCCGTGGACGCGCTCGTCATCACCGGCGCCGGACGCGCCTTCGTGGCCGGCGCGGACATCCGCGAGTTCGAGCAGGTGCGTCCTGAATCCCCACCCGCGGCCCACGTCGGCGAGTTGCTGGACCTGATCGAGCGCGCCCCGAAGCCCGTCGTCATGGCCATCAACGGGGTGGCCTTCGGCGGAGGTCTCGAGCTGGCCATGGCGGGCCATTACCGCCTCGCCAGTCCGTCCGCGCAGGTCGGACAGCCCGAGGTCACGCTCGGTCTCGTGCCCGGCGCCGGGGGCACTCAGCGCCTGCCGCGCCTGGCAGGACCGGCGGTCGCCGCCCGGATGTGCGCGTGCGGCGAACCGGTCACGGCCCAGGCGGCTTGCGCCGACGGCCTCCTCGACCGGGTCGTGGAGACCGACCTCCTGGCGGCGGCCGTCGAGTTCGCCGCGGAAGCCGCACGCCGGTCCATCCCGCGCACGCGCGACCGCCTCGAACGCCTTGGCCTGCCGGGGCAACACGCGGCGATGTTCGCGGAGATCCGCGCCCTGGCGGCTCGCCGGATGAAAGGGCAGACGGCGCCGCTCCTGGCGGTCGACCTCGTCGAGGCCGCGACGACCCTTCCGTTCGACGCAGGGTGCGCACGCGAGCAGGAGGCCTTCCGCCGATGTCTGGCGGGCGCTCAATCGAAGTCCTTGATCCACGTGTTCTTCGGGGAACGCGTCGTCTCGAAGGTGCCCGGCGTTCCTGTCGCGCCCGAGCCTCTCCCGATTCATTCCGTCGCCGTCGTCGGCGCCGGGACGATGGGGAGGGGTATCGCGATGAGCTATGCCAATGCCGGGATTCCCGTGGTGCTGAAGGAATCCACGGGCGAGGCCCTCGATCACGGCCTCCAGGCGATTCGGCACACGTACGCGAGCGCGGTCCAGAAGGGCCGCCTGACACGAGCCGAGGCCGACCGCAGACTCGCACTCGTGACACCGACGACGTCCTACGACCAGTTCCACGGGGCCGACCTCGTCGTCGAGGCCGTCTTCGAGGAGATCGAGATCAAGGAGCGGGTCTTCGCCGAACTGGAGGCTGCCACGCGGGCCGACGCGATTCTGGCGACCAACACCTCTTATCTCGATGTCGATCGGATCGCGGCGGCGACGTCGCGTCCCTCGCGGGTCGTCGGTCATCACTTCTTCTCGCCGGCGCACGTGATGCGTCTGCTCGAGATCGTGCGCGGGCGCGAGACCGCGCCGGAGATCCTCGGGGTCTCACTCGCGCTCGCCAGACGACTCGGCAAGATCGGGGTCGTCGTGGGAAACGGCCGCGGCTTCGTGGGCAACCGGTTGTACGAACCGTTCGTGCGCGAATCGGTGTTCCTGGTGGAGGAAGGCGTCGAACCGGAACGGCTGGACCGCGCGCTGACGGACTTCGGCATGGCGATGGGACCGCTCGCGGTGCAGGACCTCTCCGGGCTCGATGTCGGCTGGCGCATCCGCAAGGCGTTTGCCCACCTGCGTGTGCCAGGAGCGCGCACGCCCTTTGCGAACGACCTGCTGTGTGAGATGGGGCGATTCGGGCAGAAGACGGGCGCGGGGTGGTACCTCTACGACGCAGAGCGACGCGCCTCGGTCGATGCCGGCCTCGTGCGGCACCTCCGTGCCGCGGCCCGCGAGCGTGGCATTCCCGAGCGGGAGATCGATGACCGGGAGATGGTCGATCGGCTCGTGCTGTCGCTCGTCAACGAGGGTGCCCGCGCGCTGGAGGAGGGCGTCGCGCTCCGGGCCGTGGACATCGACATCATCTACATCAACGGCTACGGGTTCCCGGCGTGGCGCGGCGGCCCCATGAAGTACGCCGACCTGACGGGGCTGGGACCCGTGCTCGACCGCATCCGCGAGTTCCAGGGACGGGACCCGCACCACTGGCAGGCGGCGCCGCTTCTGGAACGGCTCGCGCGCGAAGGCCGGTCATTTGCGGCGTTCGACGAGGAGCGTGCCCGGTAGCGCGGCCCGATTCCCGGTGTGCGTCTGCGTCGCATGTCTGTGGCCGTTGACGACGATGGGTTTCATGAGGACCTCCGGGAGTCGGCGAGTTCACCGTGTTGATGATCAAGAGTCGCGCCAGCGGAGCGCCGGGTCCGAGCGGCTGGTTCTGTTCCGAAAACAACCGCCCGGGCGCGGTCGCCTCGCGGGAGCGTCACAGAAGGTGTCTCGCTGGCGTGTTGCAGGACGAGACCCGGGCCGGGAAGTGAGGCAGCGATGAGGACCGGTCGGGCTGCGGTCCTGATTGGCCTGGCGGCGTGGTTCGGCACCTGGCTGTGGCCGTGGCTGGCCCCTTACGCCGGAGGTGCGGACCCGTCGGGGTACCTCTGGAGCGCCCGGCTCCTGCGGCACGGCGCCCTCTCGACGCCGATCGTTCCGGTGCCCGGCGTGCCGGTGGAGGCCCTCAGCGCGAAAGCGTTCGCCGCGCTGGGCGCCGATGTCCGGCCGGGGACGCGGGAGCTGGTGCCGACCTATCCCGTGGGCGTGCCCCTGCACTTCGCGCTCGCACAGCTCGTGCTGCCCGAGGAGCGTGCGGTGCGCGTCGCCCTCCTGCTGGCGGCCCTGGGCACGTTGTGGCTGTGCTATCGACTGGGCCGCGAGGCGGGGCTGGGGCCGGGGTGGGCGATCGGTCCGGTGATCCTGCTGGCGACGTCACCGCTCTTTCTCTTCGTGGCCGTGCAGCCGATGAGCGACGTGCTGGCGACGGCGTGG
>CAYLZN010000197.1:0-10946 GCA_964387935.1 uncultured Vicinamibacteraceae bacterium
ACCCCGATAACGTGGTCCAGAGCCACGTGTCCTACCGTTGAACGACCTCCCAGCATGGCGGGTCGCGGCAGGCGCGAACTCTCATTTTAGCCGACCATTCACGGGCACGGCAACCTCGCGCCCACCACCCCGTCGGACAGGCCCTGATCGGCCCCGGGCCCCGACCGAACCAGGCCGCGAGAACGCCGGCTAATGGACTCGGCGACGTCGGGACTCCCGGTGTCATCGCAACCGCGTCGCCGGCACGTTCGCCCCACCGGCCCAGGTCGTCCCGCCCGAGTTCCAGTAGGTGGCGCGCTCGACGGCAATGCGCGTGAGGTTCGTCGCCTCGATGGTGGTGCTGAACTCGGTAGCGCCCGACGGGTCGAGCACCTCGGGGGCGTGCGTGGCCAGCGTTACGTTCAGGCGGCTGTTGGCCGGCACCACGGCGTACTTGACGACCGGCGCTGGAAGCCCCAGCCGCGAGAACGTCATGACCAGCGAGGCCTCGACGGGTTCCGGGTTGACGACCAGAATGTACGTCTCGAAGCCCTCGGGCCCGCCGACGCGCCCGTCGGCGACGCCCCAGCGCGAACCGGTGTCGACGAGTCCGAAACTGTTGTGCACGCCGTGCCACGTGGGCGCCTCCCCAGGCCAGTACATCGCGCGTTCCGCGACGATCGGCACCGGCGCCAACACCGTCGTCGACACGGCCGTATCGGCGAGCAGCGGGTCCTCGTGCTCGATGTTCACCGTGAGCCGCGATACGGGAGCGACGATCCGCACCTTGTTCACCACGGTCCCGGCGCTCGTCCGATACGTGAAGAGAATCGGCTGGGTCGCGGTCGACAGGTTCGTGACGAGGAGGCACGTGTCGAAAAACGGCCCCGTGGCCCCCTCCGAGAACGTATACGTGAAGCTGCTGGCCTGGATGGTCACGAACCTCGAGACCTGCTCCCCGGCCGCGTTGGTCAGGGTGAGCGTGACGCCGTTGCTGCCAGCCACGACCGGCACGAGGGCCGTGTAATACGTCCCGCCGGCAGATCTGGCCAGCCCCGTGGCGCCGTTGGTGGCGTTGCGCCACGTGACGAGCGCATCGGTGGCGTCGCCCACCTTCACCGGAACGGCCTGAAACGGTCCATCGGCGGTTATTGTTTGAGGGCCAATCAGATCCAGCGTGGGCGCGGCCAACGACCGCACGGCGACGATGGACATGCCCCACTGGGGGATGAGCCCGGCACCCGCCGTGGCGTCGTCGACGGCGTACAGGCTCCACGTCAGGTTCGGAGCCGTGTCCTTGAACACGGCGAGTGATGCGGGGTAGGGCCCGGGGGGTGCCGGCGCGGCGAACGCATCGGCAGGCGCATGGTCCGTTGGCCGGTACGTGCCCGCCACGAGCGGTCCGGAGTCTGGCAACGACGCTCCGGACGCATCATCGAAGGTCAGGATCACGCCCGGAAACGGCATGTCTCCGTAGCCGCCAGCATCGGACATCAGCAGCGCCTGCTGGCCGCCCGGCCCCACCAGCAACAGATCCACATCGTCGGGATCCTCGTGTTGCAGCTGCACCCAGGGCCTGACCCGATCGATGCGGCCCGTGACGCCGTGGACGAGGACCGTCGAGGGATAGGGGGAGCCGGCGCCCACGTTGCTGCCGCCCCCCGGCGGCAGTGCAATCTGCGCGGTATTCGAGAAGGTATGGACCACCTTCAAGACCAGCGTCCACGCCAGGATCTCTCCGCGGTTCCCGGTGTTGTCGTCTACGACGAAGAGCCGCCACCAGCCCTGCGAACTCTTGCCTTTGAACGCGGCCAGGTTCGACACGAACGTGCCGGTCGGCGCCGGGTAGGGATACGAGTCGGCCCAGCCGCCGACGGCATCGGTCGGCGCCAGGATGCTGCCGTCGCCAGGCACGGAGTCCACGGCGGCCGGGAACCCGAGGTCCGAGAACGTGAGCGTGCGCGTGGACTCCACGCCGGGGCAGCCGCCGACGTCGGACATCAGGACGATGCTGGTATCGTCCGGGGCGACGAGCAGGATGTCGAGATCCTGCAGGCACGAGTGGGTCAGGTGGTGCAACACGACCGAGACCGACTCGACGGAAGCACCGGCCGTCCGGGGATTCGCGCAAGCGGGCCTCGGGACCTACAATGACCGGCGACTCGGTTGCGGCCCGGCCGCTGCGTGACCTCTTCTCCCGCCGCGCGCCCGTGGCGGCGCCTCGGAGATACGCCGATGATGTGTTCGCGCGTTCGACTTCGTGCTCCCGTACTCGGCGTCCTCGTGCTCGGCGCGCTCACGCCCCCGGCAACGATGGCGCAGAGTCCGCCCACGCGCTGGTTCAAGGGCAACACCCACACCCACACGCTGAACAGCGACGGCGACAGCGCCCCCGACGATGTGGTGAAGTGGTATCGGGAGCACGGGTACCAGTTCCTGGTCCTGACCGATCACAACGTCCTCACGAACGTCGACGGCCTGAACGCGCTGCACGCCGCGCGCGGGCAGTTCCTGGTCATCAAGGGAGAGGAGGTGACCGACCGGTTCGGCGACCTGCACCTCCACGTGAACGGCCTGGACGTGGCACGCGAGGTGCCGCCGCAGGGCGGCACGTCGGTCGTGGAGGTCCTGCAGCGCAACGTCGACGCCATCCGGGACGCGGGCGGCATCCCGCACATCAATCACCCGAATTTCCGCTGGGCGATCACGGCCGATCAGTTGCGTCAGGTCCGCAACAACCGGCTGTTCGAGATCTTCAACGGGCACCCGCAGGTGAACAACCTGGGCGGGGGCGGAGTACCGGGCCTCGAAGAGGCGTGGGACGCAATTCTCACGAGCGGCGTGCTGCTCTACGGCATTGCCGTGGACGATGCGCACAACTTCAAGGATCCGGGAAACCCGGGCGTGGCGGGCCCGGGACGCGGCTGGGTGATGGTGCGTGCGGAGCGGCTCGAGACGCGCGCGATTCTCGATGCGATGGAGCGAGGCGACTTCTATGCGTCGACCGGCGTCGTCCTGAAGGACTACCAGGCGAGTCGCGAGCGGATCACGGTGGACGTGCAGCCGACGCCGTACTCCAAGTACAGGATTCAGTTCATCGGTGCAGGAGGCCGCGTGCTGAAGGAGGTCGCCGCCCCGACGGCGACCTACGAGGTCACCGGCGCCGAGGGGTACGTCCGCACGAAGGTGATCGAGAGCAACGGTCAGGTGGCGTGGACGCAGCCGGTCGCGGTGCGGTAGGGCTGGATGCGCATGTCGCGAGTCGTCATTGCGGGACTGGCCGGGTGGCTCGGCCTCGCGTCGGCGTCGGCCCAGGACCTCGAGCCCAAGGCCTACTCGGCCAGCCCCATCGGCACGGCCTTCGTCGTCGTGGGCCTGTCAAGGTCGACGGGCGGCGTCGTCTTCGATCCGAGCCTGCCGTTCAGCGATGTGGACGCCAAGGTCAACGGGAGCCTGCTGGCCGGCGGCTACACGTTCGATCTCTTCGACAAGCTCGCGCTGGTGACCGCCGCCGTGCCCTACGCCTGGGGCGACATCAGCGGCAAGGTCTTCGAAGAGGCGCGGGCAATCACACGGTCGGGCCTGGCCGACAGCCGTGTCAAGCTGTCGATCAATCTCGCCGGCAACCCGGCGTTGAGGACCAGGGAGTTCATCCGAGCGCCCAGGCGGACGGTCGTCGGCACGAGCCTCACCGTGTCGGCGCCGAGCGGTCAGTACGACGGGGCCAAGCTGATCAACCTCGGCACCAACCGGTGGGCGTTCAAGCCCGAGGCCGGTGTGGCGGTGCCACTCGGGCGCTGGGACGTCGATGCCTACGCCGGCGTCTGGCTGTTCACCGGCAACGACAACTACTATCCCGGCGGCCTTGCGCGCTCACAGGACCCTGTCGTGGCCCTGCAGGGTCACGTCAGCTACACGTTCCGACCTCGCCTGTGGGTGGCGTTCGACGCGACCTGGTACGAGGGGGGCGATGCCCGCGTGGAAGGCGGTGAGCCCAGCGGGGGCATGAACAACTCGCGGCTGGGCGCGACGATGTCCCTGCCCCTGGGACGGTCGCAGTCGTTCAAGATTGCCTACAGTTCCGGCGTGGTGGTGCGCACCGGCACCAACTTCAGGACGTTCAGCGTCGGCTGGCAGCGGCTGTGGCTCACCCGTCCGTGACGCCGCAGGGGACTGAAGGAATCGACGCCAGCGTCCGATTAGATCGAGGAGCCCGTGACAGCGGGTGGCGGAGCCGTGGCGCGTCGCCACGGTGCCCACCCGCGCCGGCGGCTCCTCCCGATGCTCAGACGCGTTGCCCTGTTCGTGCTCGTCAGTTGCGCGTTCGCCGCCTGCCAGTCCGGCCAGCGCTCGCCGACCGGGCCCGATGATCCCGGCACGTCGGGCTCGAGCGGGACGGGCCAGGTGACGTCGCAGGAGGTCGCGGGCCACTGGTCGCCCTACGTCGGTGTGCACGGCGACGGGCAGGCGCTGCCCGCCTACCGCGACGCGCTCTCGGGTCTGCAGCGCGCGGGCCGCCTCGAGGGCGTGCGGATGGAGATCCACCGGAACGAACCGGTGAACCAGGTCATCAAGGCGCTGGGGGGGATGGGGCTCGACGTCCTCGGGCTGGTGAGCAACGAGTACCTCTTCGAGACCGATCTCGAGGCCGCGATCGACCGCATCTTCGGCGCGTATCCCGAGATCCGCTACTTCCAGATCGGCAACGAGGTCACGACGATCCTGCCGGCGACGGGACCGACCATCACGATCGAGCAGTATGCGGCCGTGTTCCAGCGCGTCTACGACCACGTCCAGGCGCGGCATCCGGGGCGTGCCGTGCTGCTGACGCAGTCGGCGCTCGGGTCGGGCCTGCGCGGGCCGACGGAGCTCGAGACGCTCACGAACCTCGCGCTCGCGCGGATGGACCCCGACAAGGTCATCGTCGCGGTCAACGCCTACGACCCGGACGCGGTGAGCCAGTACCGCGGCCTGCTGAGCGGCGCGCTGCGCGCGTTCCGGGTCTGGGTCACGGAATCGGGCATCGCCAGCCCCTCGCTGCAGGCCACGTACGTGCGCGATCGGTACCCGCTGCTGCGGCTCTACCTCCGCGCGGAGCGCGTGTACTGGTACGTCCTGTGGGGCGGCGATTCGGGACCCGACATGGACTTCAGCCTGATCCGCTACCCATCGCGCTACCCGGAGTACTGGAAGAGCCCGCTCTTCGAACTACTGACCAGGTGAACCCCCAATGACACATCGCCCTCGCCTCACCGGCATCTTCGTCCTCGCCTGCTGGCTCGGCCTGCCGGCAGCGGTGCTCGCCCAGGAGGGGCCGCCGTCGGAGTTCTCGAGCGGCCGCAAGTCGGGCACCTACGTCAAGGTGGGTCTGGCGCACTGGCAGGGCGACATCTTCAGCGAGAGCGCGCTGACCGAGTGGGACGTGGACCTGTTCGGCGCGGACTACAGCCTGACGAGCCTCACCCTGGAGTTCGACACCTACTTCCGCGGCGCGTTCGTCGTGTCGGGGTTCTCGGTGGGCTACCGCAAGGACGCCCTGAACTCCGAGGACACGGGCCACATGCTGAGCGGCATGCTCTTCCGCGACATCGATCTGAAGGTGCTCGCGCTCAAGGTGGGTGGCGGCGTCGAGTGGGGCATCCCGTCGATGAACTTCGATCAGACCGAGTTCGACCTGGCCGCAGACGGGACGCTGCGGTACCGGCACACCTATCCCGGTCGCAACGCGCAGGTCCCCGCGGTGGGCGTGAAGTCGAGCGGCGCCGTCTACCCGTTCTTCGGCGTCAGCGCGGTGCAGCGGCCGGGCCCCCTGCTCGTCGAGTTCGGCATGCGCGTGAACCTGATGCAGTTCCATTTCGACGACTACGAAGTGCGTCCCGGTGACCAGGTGACGCGCGTGTTCGACGAGCGCCGCGTGGTCGTGCCCTACCTCTTCGCGAACATCGGACTCAGGCTGTTCTGACCCCAGGCTCAGGGCTCACGGCTCGAGGCTCGAGGCGTTTTGAATATTATGCATACATGAATTATTCTGTGATGCATAATGCTGTTCCTGAACCGCGAGGCAGAACTGGCGGCGCTGCTGGCCTTGTCCAGGGGCCGGGACGGCGGCCTCGCTGTCGTGTGGGGGCGACGCCGCGCGGGCAAGACGCGGCTCCTCCTCGAGTGGTGCGCGCGCACCGGGGGCCTCTACACGACCGCCGATCAGTCGAGCCCGGAGACCCAGCGCGGGTACCTGGCCCGCGCGATTGCCGGCGTCCTGCCGGGGTTCGGCGATGTCACCTATCCGGACTGGGAACGGCTGCTCACGCGGCTGGCGGCCGACGCCGCGGCGGCACGGTTCCGTGGGCCCGTCATCTTCGACGAACTGCCGTACCTGGTGGCGACCTCTCCGGCGCTGCCGAGCCTTCTGCAGCGGTGGGTCGATCACGACGCCAGGCGGGCCGGACTCACCGTGGCGGTCGCCGGCTCGAGCCAGCGCATGATGCAGGGGCTGGTGCTGGCGGCCGACGCGCCGCTGTACGGACGGGCCAGGGTCCTGCTGGACCTCCCCCCGCTCGCGCCACGTCATCTCACCGCCGCCCTGGGTGTCCGGGGGATCCCGCTCGTTGAGCACTGGGCCGCCTGGGGCGGCATGCCTCGCTATTGGGAGCTGGCGGCCGACCTGACCGGCCCGGCGCGCGATCGCCTGGGATCCCTCGCGCTCGACCCGCGCGGACCGCTGTTCTCCGAGCCCGAGCGCCTGCTGCTCGAAGAGAGTCCCCCCGCCGCCGAGGTCCGCCCGCTCCTCGATGCGATCGGCGCCGGGGCGCATCGGGTGTCGGAGATCGCCGGACGCCTCGGTCGTCCCGCCACGTCCCTCGCCCGTCCTCTCGATCGCCTGATCGGCATGGGCCTCGTGCGACGGGAAACGCCCTACGGGGAGCCCCTGAGGGGCGGCAAGCGCAGTGTGTACAAGATCGACGATCCGTTCCTCAGGTGCTGGTTCAGGGTTGTCGCGCCGAATCGTGCGGCGCTGACGTCTGGATCGCGTCAGACCAGACAGGCACTGCTGGCGCCCCACTGGGAGGGTCTCCTGGGTCAGGCCTGGGAGGACCTCTGCCGGCACTGTCTGCCGACGATCTCCAGCGGTGCCATCGGCCGGCTGGGTCCGTGGCACGCCCCGCAGCGCTACTGGCGAGGCACCGAACCCGAATGGGATCTGATCGCCGACGCGGTGAACACTCGGCGAACACTCGTGGGCGAGGCCCGCTTCTTCCGCGCACCGGTCTCCCCCACCGTGCTGCAGCGCGAGGCCGCCCGGCTGTCCATCCGGCCACTGCCTCCGCCCGTGCACGGCCGGACGGTCGTGCGGGCGCTCTTCGTCCCCGTCGTCCGTGCCGGCGCACCCCGACGCCTGGGCGACGTCCAGGTGGTCACCTTGGCCGACCTGCTGTGAGAGCCATCGGCCGATCGAGCAGGGCGTGACGTCGGACCTGGCCTTGCACTCGGCGCGGGATGTGCGCACACTACGCGAGCTCAGGTGACACTGCGAGGACCCCGCATGGCCGCGAACACGAAGCCGCCGACCAGCCCGAACTCGTCTGCCGTCCACGACATGCTGCAGTCGCCCGACTTCCGGCGCATGGTCACCCGACGCTGGACGATCTCGATCGTCCTCACGGTCGTGCTGTTTGCGACGTACTACGGCTACATTCTGCTCATCGCCTTCAACACACCCTTGATGGCCCGGCGGATTGGCGAGGTCACCCCCCTGGGGATTCCGCTGGGCGTGGCCGTGATTCTCCTGTCGTGGCTCCTGACGGCCATCTACGTGGCCTGGGCCAACCGCACGCACGACGTCGAAGTCCGACGCCTCCGCGACCGTCTCCGTCACTGAGTGGCCCGGGAGCCGCCGCCCATGCAGACGACCCTCGGCACACCCACGCTGTCAGCCATCTTCTTCTTCCTCGCCATCGTCGCGCTCACGCTGCTGGTCACGTACTGGGCCGCGCGCCGCACGCGCTCGGCGAGAGAGTTCTACGCGGCGGGACGCAGCGTCAGCGCCCTCCAGAACGGCCTCGCCCTGGCCGGCGACTACATGAGTGCCGCCTCTTTCCTCGGCATCGCCGGGCTCGTGGCCCTGAAAGGTTACGACGGCATGATCTACGCGACCGGCTGGCTGGTCGGCTGGCCGGCGCTCATGTTCCTCGTCGCGGAACCGCTGCGCAATCTCGGGAAGTACACGTTCGCGGACGTCGTGGCGTTCAGACTGCGCCAGACGCCGGTGCGGATTGCCTCGGCGATCGGCGGCATCCTGACGGTGCTCTTCTACACCATCGCCCAGATGGTCGGCTCGGGCAACCTGATCCGGCTGCTGTTCGGCATCTCCTACGAGGCGGCCGTGGTCATCGTCGGCGCCATCATGCTGGCCTACGTGCTGTTCGGCGGCATGATCGCGACGACGTGGGTGCAGATCATCAAGGCGGTACTGCTGCTCGTGGGCGTCACCGTGCTGATGCTGCTCGTCCTGGCGCAGTACGACTTCAGCCCCGGGGACCTCTACGGCGCCGTGGCCGAACGCTACGGGCAGGCAGCGCTCGAACCAGGCGGGCTCATCACCCATCCTGTCGACGCCGTCTCGCTCGGGTTGGCGCTGATGCTCGGCCTGCTGGGACTGCCGCACATCCTGATGCGGTTCTACACCGTGCCGGACGCCAGGGCCGCCCGCATCTCGGTGCTCTACGCCACCGGGTTCATCGGCTACTTCTATCTCATCATCCCCATTGTCGGGTTCGGGGCCGCCACGCTGGTCGGTCGCGACCTGATCGCGTCCATCGACGGGGGCGGCAACATGGCGGCGCCGCTGCTGGCCGAACGCCTGGGCGGCACGCCCTTCCTGGGCTTCATCGCGGCCGTCGCGTTCGCGACCATCCTCGCCGTCGTGGCCGGCCTCACGCTGGCCGGTGCCTCGGCCCTGTCGCACGACATCTACGTGCACGTCGTGACGGGCGGACGGGCCACCGAGCACGAGCAGGTGCGCGTCGCGCGCCTGGCCACGGTGGTCTTCGGCATGGCGGCCGTGCTGCTGGGCGTGATCTTCAAGGGACAGAACGTCGCCTACATGGTCGGCCTGGCGTTCGCCATCGCGTGCAGTGCCAACTTTCCCGCACTTTTGCTCTCGATCGTGTGGAGGCGGTTCACGACGGCGGGCGCGGTCGCATCCATCCTGGTGGGCTCGATCTTGACGGTGGTGTTGATCGTGCTCAGCCCGACGATCCAGGTGGACATCCTGAAGCGCGCGGCCGCGATCTTCCCGCTGCGTAACCCGGCCATCGTGTCGATGACCGTGGCGTTCGCGACGGGGATCGTCGTCTCGCTGCTCACACCGGAGCCGGCGGCGGCGAGGGCGTTCGAAGACGAGAAGCTGCGGACGTATCTGGGACTCGGGGCCGAGTAGCGCGGCGCCCTGGCGTGACGGGGCGCCGGGCCTACTTCTTCTGCACGAGTTCCACGCGGCTGTTCTCGCCGCTGCCCTTGTCCCCGACGGGGCGCTTGTCTCCCATGCCGGTGGCCTGCACGCGTCCGCCGTCGATGCCGCCCTTGTCGAGCAGGTACTTGCGAATGGCTGTGGCGCGGTCCTTCGACAGCTTCAGGTTGGCGACCGCGCTGGCCGCGGCGTCGGTATGACCCCGCACCTCCACCTTCAGCGACGGTTCGACCTGGAGCGCCTGGATCACCGACAGCAGCGTCATCTCCGAGTCCGCGCTCAGCGTGGCGGTCTCACCGTCGAACGTGATGCTCGACAGCGTGACGACGCCCTTCTCCTGGAGCAGTCGCGCGAGCGCCAGCGGGGAGATCTCGGCGATGGCGCTGGAGTCCGCAGGGGCTTCAGTCTGCCCCTCCTCGACGACCGTGACGATGTAGGATTCGCCGCCAGGCACGATCTCCACCTGCACCCACACGCTGGCGCCGCTCATGGGCACGCTCATCGTCAGCGTCCCGCCCTCCGCGGTCATCTCGTCGAAGATCTTCTTGCCGCCGCGCGTGGCGAGGGCCTCGGCGCAGCGGCGCGCGATGTCCGGAGGACTGACGCCTTTCGCCCCCTCGCTGAGGATGTAGTCGATCCGCGTGAACCGGCCCTCGACCTGCCGTGACTGCCCGTCGGGCAGCGTGAAGGCGTGGGCGCCCACGTCCTGGCTGTCGTAGAGCTGGATCTCGTAGCCGGTAATGGCCGGGAGCAGCGGGTGATCCCGTTCCTGGGCCGCTGCCCGAGCAGTGGCGGACACGGTCAGCAGCATCAGCAGCAGGGCTTGGGGGAGGAACGATCGGAGCGCGTCCTGGCGCAGCAGCGTCATGGCAGGTGAAGTCCTCGTCTCCTCATCAATCGGCACGACGGTCGCGCCACACCAGCCAGGTCTGGATCGCGGCGGTGCTACACTCCCCCGGTCCGGAGGTTCCCCATGCCAGGTATCGGAACTCGTCACGGCCACGTTGCGTGTGTCGCCCTCGTGTCGCTCGTCGCGTGCTGGGGTCTCGGCGGCCGGCTCACCCCCCTCGCGGCCCAGTCCGCCGCGGCGCCAGCGGCGATCGACCCGGCGTTCATGAAGGCCTACACCTGGCGGAGCATCGGCCCGGCACGCGGCGGCCGGTCGATTGCGGTCGCGGGCGTGAAGGGACGTCCGCTCCACGCCTACTTCGGCGCGGTGGGCGGAGGTCTCTGGAAGACGGAGGACGGAGGCGGGAGCTGGCGGCCGGTCACCGACGGTCAGATCGGGAGTTCCTCGGTGGGCGCGGTGGCCGTCTCCGAGTCGAACCCGGACGTGGTGTTCATCGGCATGGGCGAGTCGTGCATCCGCGGCAACATCATGCCCGGCGACGGGGTCTACAAGTCCACGGACGCCGGCAAGACCTGGACGCACGTCGGCTTCTCTGGCGTCGACGCGATCGCGAAGATCCGCATCCACCCGACCAACCCGGACATCGTGTTC
>CAYLZN010000198.1:0-3804 GCA_964387935.1 uncultured Vicinamibacteraceae bacterium
GCCCGTAGACGTCCTCGTACGAAGGCAGGTGCGGCGTGGACGCGAAGCCGCGTAGTGTCAGCCCGTTCGCCTTCTTCTCCGACCTGAGCACCTCGCGCGCCCGCGCGACGAACTCGGCGGCAAGCTGCGCCGTGCGTTCGCTGGCCGCATCGAGCGCGCGCGGAGCGAGCGGCGGTGCGCCGGTCACCTGGGGATCCGTATCGTGCACGTGGCCCCCCAGCCCGGTGCCGCGCAGGACGAGCACGAACCGGTGCTCCTTGACCGGCTCGACGAAGAGCTCCACGCCCGGGATGGTGATGGTCCCGAGCTTCTTCGCGAGCGGCGCGCTCTCCCCGGTGGGGATGCGTCCGGCGCGGCGGTCGCTGATGTGGCCGGCGGCGTCGAGGGTGCAGTAGTTGCCCCGGACGGCCACGTCGCCGTCCTCGAGCGGGAACCCGATGCCGGTGGCCTCGAGGGCGCCGCGCCCGATCGTATACGCGAGCGGGTCGTAGCCGAAGAGCCCGAGGTGCCCGGGGCCGCTGCCAGGCGTGATGCCGGGGGCCACCGGATCGTGCAGGCCGAGCACGCCTCGCGTGGCAAGTGCGTCCAGGTTCGGGTGGGTGGCCGCTTCGAGCTCCGTCGGGCCGCCCGGCTCCATGGGCAGCCCGCCGAGCCCGTCGGCGACCAGCATGACGATCTTCGCGTCGTTGGTGAGATTGAGGGACCGCGTGAGCTCGTGCATGTCCATGACGAGTCACCATATCATGTCAGCCGGGCCACTCATGAAGAACCTCCACATCCGCACGCGACTCATCATCCTGCTCGTCGCCGTCACCGTGGTGGCGGTGTTGCTTCGGCTCGAAGGCGCCTGGCGCGCGCACGAACTGGCGCAGGAAATCGACGAGATGTATCGCCTCCGCATCGTCCCGATGGAAGCGCTCAAGGACATGTCGGACGAGGCGGCCCACGCCCTGGTCCGGCTCCCGGCGAAGGTCCGGACGGGCATGATGTCGGCCGAGCAGGGCGCCGCGGCGCTGGACTCCGCCTGGAAGCACATCGACGCCGCGTGGGTCCGCTACGAGCCGGGGATCGACTCGGTCGCGGAGCAGCAGCAGGCGCGCGCGCTGAGGGCCAGTCTGGACGCGGCGCGCGGGCTCTCGCTCCGTGGGCGTGAGCGGCTGCTCCAGGGTGACCTGGCCGCGTTCGAGCAGCTCGCCGCCAAGGACCTCCTGCCGCAGGCCGAGGACGTCACGCGGCTGACCACCACGCTGGTAGAACTGAATTTCGACCTGGCGCGACAGTCCGACCAGCGGGTCGCCAGCAGGTACCGCCGGAGCGTCATCCTGAGCGGCCTGCTCGCCCTCGGGATGCTCGCCGCCATCATGGCCCTGGGCGTGTCGGTCATTCGCTCGATCTCCCAGGCGCTTCGCAAGGTGTCGCAGCAGCTCAACGCGCTGGCCGAGGGCGAGGGCAACCTCGCGCTCCGGATTCCAGTCGTCGGCGACGACGAGATCACTGACCTGTCGAAGGCGTTCAACGGGCTGATGGACAAGCTGCAGGGCCTGGTGCGGCGCGTGCAGGAGTCGGGGATCAAGGTCGCCACCTCGGCGACCGAGCTGGCCGCCTCCGCGCGACAGCAGGAGGCCACCGTGGCGCAGCAGGCGGCCTCGACCAACGAGGTCGAGAGCGCCGCCCGCCAGATCGCAGACACGGCGCGCGAGCTCGCCACGACCATGCACGATTTCACCGGCGCCTCGCAACAGGCGCTGGACCTCGCCGCCACCGGCCGCGCCAACCTGTCGCGCATGGAGCAGACCATTCGGCAGGTGGACGCCGCGTCGAGCTCCATCGGCGACAGGCTCGCGGCCATCAACGCCAAGGCCACCAACATCACGAGCATCGTCACCACGATCACCAAGGTGGCCGACCAGACCAACCTGCTCTCGCTCAATGCGGCTATCGAAGCGGCCAAGGCGGGCGAGTTCGGACAGGGATTCGGCGTGGTCGCCCGGGAGATTCGCCGCCTCGCCGACCAGACCGCCGTGGCGACGCTCGACATCGAGCAGACGGTGAAGGAGATGCAGGTCGCCGTGTCCTCGGGCGTGATGAGCATGGAGAAGTTCTCCGCCGAGGTGCGGGCCACCGTGGACGACGTGTCGCGCGCGAGCGCGCAGCTTGGGGCCGTCATCGATCAGGTCAACGTGCTCGGGCCCCGGTTCCTGGTCGTGGGCGAGGGCATGGCGACCCAGTCACAGGGCGCCCAGCAGATCAGCACCGCCATGACCGAGTTGAGCCAGTCGGCGAGCCAGACGGCCGACGCGCTCCGGGAATCCTCGCGTGCCATCGCGCAGCTCAACGAGGCCGCCCGCGAGCTGCAGAAGGAGGTGGCGCGGTTCGCGGGCACCGGCGCATGACCCTTGTCGCCTTCTCGCTCGGGGGCCGGCGGTACGGGATCGGCATCGAGATGGTGACCGCCGTGCTGCCGGTGCCTCCGCTTCGTCCGCTTGCGGGTGTGCCGGCATGGGTGGCGGGGCTGATGCGGTTCGGGGGACGCCTGGTGCCCGTCATCGATCTCGCGAGGGCTCACGGCGAACCGCCGGTGTCGCGGGCGTTCGGCACGCGCGTCATGATCGTCAGATACCCGATGGACGACGGGCCGCCGCGCTGGCTGGGCCTCATGGCCGAGCGCGTGAGCGACATCGTGCAGATCGACGGCTCGACCCTCCAGTCGGCCGGCGTTCGCAGCAGCCTGCCATGGCTCGGCCGGCTGGGCCCGGAGGGCGACGGGACGCTCGTGCAGCTCGTCGAGATCGGGGACCTGATGCCGGAGGCGGTGCGGGCGCTGCTGCTCCGCGCCGAGGCGTAGTCTGGGGCACATCGTGGAGTTCACCGCGCTCGAACGCTGGCTGGAACGCGAGATCGGGCTCGATCCGGACGCGAGCGGCCGGGACGAGATCGCCCGCGCGGGACGCGCCCGCATGCGCGAACTCGGCCTGGACTCCGTCGACGGCTATCTCGAGCGCCTGCGCGTCGACATGTCCGAGCGCGACGAGATCGTCGAGGCCGTCCTGGTGCCGGAAACCTGGTTCTTTCGCGAACCCGGCGCGCTCGCGGTCCTTCGCGATCGCGTCGCGGCGCACGTCACGGCCGGCCGGACCGTGCCGTTTCGCGTGCTCTCCTTGCCGTGCGCGACCGGCGAAGAACCGTACTCGATCGCGATCGCGCTGGTGGAAGCCGGGTTGCCGCCGGGCGCCTTCCACGTGCAGGGCGCGGACATCAGCCAGCGGTCGCTCGCGCAGGCGCGTGCCGCGCGCTACGGTGCCCGAGCCCTGCGTCACACCACCGGGGAGGTCCGCCATCGGTTCTTCACGCCGGCTGGCGAGGGGTTCCAGTTGAGCGACGAGATCGTGCGGCTCGTGCAGTTCAGGCGCGCCAACCTGGTCGATCCACAGCTCCTCGACGGCGAGGCCGCCTGCGACGCCATCTTCTGCCGCAACGCCCTCATGTATCTCAGCCCGAACATGCGCCAGCGCGTGCTGGGCACCTTCGCGGCCTGCCTGGCCGATGGCGGCCTGCTGTGCACGGGCCACGCCGAAGGCCTGCGCCTCGTGCGGCCCCTGTTCGAGTCGGCGGGGCTCGCGCACGCGTTCGCCTACCGGCGGGCGGCGAGTGGCACATCGGCGCGGGCGGGCATCACGCTCACGTCCACGACTCGGCCGGCGCCGAGCACGAGGGTGCCAGCCGCGGCGGCTCCTCGAGATCCCGTGGTGCCTGTCGGGAGCGTGCGGAGCGTCGATCCGGTCGAGGTCTCACCCGCGCTTCCTG
>CAYLZN010000198.1:3814-10915 GCA_964387935.1 uncultured Vicinamibacteraceae bacterium
GGACACGGAGGTGCTCGCCGAGATCGGGCGCCTGGCCGACGCGGGGCACCTCGACGCCGCCCGCGCGCGCCGCCTCGATCTCCTCGCCGTGCGGCCGATGTCGGCCGACGCCTACCACTGGCGCGGCGTCATCGACCTCGCTGACGGCCGCCGCGCGGACGCCGAGGATGCCTTGCGCCGGGCGGTCTATCTCGATCCGTACCACGAGGAGGCCTTGCTGCTGCTGGCCCGCGAGCGGGAACGCCACGGCGATCGGTCCGAGGCCCAGCGCCTCCGGCGTCGCGCGGCCCGGGCGCGCGACAGCCACGGCATCGCGCGCGAGGTGACGCCGTGACCCGTGCGCCCGAACCGCGGTGCTGGCTCAGCATCGGCGTGTGGGGTCGGCAGGAGCCCCGCTGTGTCGAGCTGCCCCGCGTGGTCCATTGCCAGAATTGCGAGGTCTACCAGCACGCCGGACGCGCGCTGCTGGATCAGGCGCCTCCGGAGGGCTACGAGGCCGAGTGGATCGGGCTCGAGGCGGACGTGTCGGGCTCGCCCCCCGCCGCGCGCGAGACCGTGGTCGTGTTCCGCATCGCCGGCGAGCTGCTCGCCCTGCCCCAGCACGTCGTCGGCGAGGTGGTCGAGTGGCGGACGATTCGCACGATCCCCGGCCGCCGCGACGCGGTGCTGGGCCTCGTGAACGTGCGGGGCGATCTGCACGTGTGCGTCTCACTCGAGGTGCTGTTCGACGGCGACCGTTCCGGGCTCGCCGCGATGGGCCCGAACGCACGTCTCCTGAGGATCGGGGACGCCGAAGGGGAGTGGGTGATTCCCGTCGAAGACGTCCTGGGGCTGCCCGAAGTGGACCCGGACTCGCTGCGGGCGGTGCCGGTGACGCTCTTCAAGTCCGGCAGTGCCTACGTCCGGGGCGTCTTCGACTACCACGACCAGCCGGTGGGCTGGCTCGACGCGGACCTGCTGCTGGCCGCCCTCCGACGGAGGCTCGCATGACCAGCCGCGATCTTGGCGGGTTCTCCATGTGGGAACTCTTCCGGGCCGAGGTCGAATCCCATTCGACGACGTTGAACGCCGGGTTGCTTGCGCTCGAGCAGCACCCGGGCGACCTCGAACGGATCAAGGCGCTGATGCGGGCCGCGCACTCGATCAAGGGCGCCGCGCGGGTGGTGCGCCACGACCTCGCGGTCGAAATCGCCCACGCGATGGAAGACCGCCTCGTTGCCGCGCAGCAGGGTCAGCAGCCACTCACGCCGGAGGCGATGCAACTGCTCCTCGATGGCGTCGATCTGCTGGGCCGCGTGTCCCCGACATCGGAGAGCGCCCGTGACCCCAGCGTCGAAGCGGCCCGGGCGGACGCCGAGCGCGTCGTGCGCGCCCTCCGAACGGCGCCGCAGGTACCCGCCGCCCCGCCGGCGTCATCCCCGCCGCCGTCACCCGGAGCTCCGCCTGCAGAGGCGCCTGTCGTCGCGCCGCCGGCAGCCACCGTGACAGCCCCGGCGCACACGGAACGTGCCATCCGTCTCACCGCGCAAGGGGTGACCCGTATGATGGGCCTGGCCGGCGAAGCCGTCGTCGGCCTGCGTTGGCTGGAGCCGTTCGGGTCGCGACTCGCGTCGTTCAAGGGTCGGCTGGCAGACGCCGCGAGGGACATCGAGGGACTCGCGCAGGAACTCGGCACACAGGCGGCGGCCGACCAGGCGCGCGGTCGCGCGTTCGCCCTGTATCGGCGGGTCGAAGACCTCAGGGCCGACGTCACCGAGCTCATCGCGGGTCTCGAGGGCTTCCTGTCGCGCCAGGAAGCGCTGTCGGATCGGCTCTTCCGTGAAGTGCAATCGACGCGGATGCGTCCGTTCGCCGACCTCGCCGAGGCCTTCCCGCGCCTCGTGCGCGATCTCGCCAAGCAATTGGGCAAGCAGGTCCGGCTGGAGGTCGAGGGTCGCCCCACCGAGGTCGACCGCGACGTGGCCGCGATGCTCGAAGCGCCGCTGATCCACGCCGTCCGCAATGCGATCGACCACGGCATCGAGCTGCCTGCGGATCGCCTGCGGGCAGGCAAGCCCGAGACCGGCACGATCCGGCTCAGTGCCTGGCATCGTGCGGGCATGCTCAGGGTCGAAGTCGCCGACGATGGGAGGGGCGTCGAGGAGGGAGGGCTGCGACAGGTCATCGTGCGCCGCGGACTCGCCGACGAGGCGATGGTCGCTCGCCTGTCGTCGGAGGAAGTGCTGGCGTTTCTCTTCCTGCCCGGGTTCACGACCGCCGCGTCGGTGAGCGACGTCTCCGGCCGAGGGGTCGGCCTCGACGTGGCGATGGAGGCGGTGAAGCAGGTCGGGGGGAAGGTCCACGTCACCAGCAGGCCCGGGGCGGGGTTGACGCTCCGATTCGACGTGCCCGTGACGCTTTCCGTGATGGCGGCGCTGATCACCGAGGTCGCGGGTGAGCCCTACGCGCTCCCGATGAACCGGATCGAGCGGGTCGAGCGCGTCGCGCGCGACGTCGTCCGCACGCTGGAGGGGCGGGCCTACGTCACGATGACGCTCCTGGGGGGCGACCACGCCGACGGCACGGCCGTGCAGCCATCGGGGTCGGGGCTACGTGACGAGCAGCTCGTCGGTCTCGTGACCGCGCGGCAGGTGCTGGGCGTGCCCGGGGATCCGCCGCCCGGCGACACGCTGTCGGTGGTCGTGATCCGGAACGGCCGGGACCTGTACGGCCTGGTCGTCGATCGGATCGTCGGCGAGCAGTCGATCGCCGTGCGCCCGCTCGACGCGCGCCTGGGCAAGGTCCCGAACATCGGGGCGGCGGGCCTGATGGTGGATGCCGAGCCGCTGCTGGTCGTCGACGTCGACGACCTCGTGCGCCGCATCGATCAGATCCTGACTGGAGGCCGGCTGGCCCCCATCGCGCCGGGCAGTGCGTCTGGTCCGGCGACGGGCACGCGCGTGCTGATCGTCGACGACTCGATCACGGTCCGCGAGGTCGAGCGGCAGCTGCTCGAGAGCCAGGGCTACCGTGTCGAGGTCGCCGTCGACGGCATCGACGGCTGGAACGCGGTGAGGACCGGCCACTACGATCTCGTGGTGACCGATGTCGACATGCCGAGAATGGACGGCTTCGAGCTCGTGCGACGCATCCGGGCGGACCGCCGGTTCGCCACGCTGCCGGTGATGGTGGTGTCGTACAAGGACCGCGACGAGGACCGGCTGCGCGGCCTCGACGCGGGTGCCAGCTACTACCTGCCGAAGGCGAGCTTCCAGGATCAGTCCTTCCTCGCCGCGGTCGTCGATCTGATTGGACATCCAACGGAATCATGAAGGTCGCGATCGTTCACGAGTCGCCGGCCATGACGGGAGCCCTCGCGCAGTTCGTGCGGAGCGTGCCCGGCTGGGCGGTGGTGTGGACGGCAGCGACCGGCGCCGACGCGATCGACAGGTGCGCGGCACGGCCTCCGGACGTGCTGCTCGCGCACGCCACACTGCCCGACATGGATGGGGCCGCGCTGACGCGGCGGCTGGCGGGGACGGCGACGTGCCCGGTGGTGCTCCTCACCGACGGGACCGACGCGCACGCGGCCCTCGCCTTCGAGGCCATGGCCGCCGGCGCTGCGGGAGTCGTGCCCGGGCTCGCGATCGGCACCGACGGGCGCCTCACCGGGTATGACGAGATCGTGCAGCGTCTGCGCGTGGCCGCGCGACTGGGACCGGGCCCGACCGCGACCCTCCGCGACGGGGCCGCCTCGGCGTCCAGGACCCCACCAGAGCGTCCCGACGCGTCGCCCGGGCGCGCGTCGGCACAGGACCCGCCGCTCGTCGTGCTGGGCGCTTCGACAGGGGGGCCGGCCGCGCTTGCCGCGGTGCTGGGCGGGCTGACTGCGCCGTGCCGCGCGGCGATCGTGGTCGTCCAGCACGTTGGACAGGAATTCTCTCGCGACATGACGCGATGGCTGGAGGGCAGGGTGCACCTGCCCGTGCGAGGCGCGCTGCGAGGTGCGACGCCGACGGCGGGGACGATCCTGCTGGCGGCCGGCGACGAGGACCTCGTCGTCACCACGACCGGCGCCTTGGACTATCGATCGCCGGCCCCGGGGTCCTTCTATCATCCGTCGGTCGACGTCTTCTTCCGGAGCCTCGCCGGGCACTGGGCCCAGCCGGGTCTCGCCGTGCTGCTCACCGGCATCGGGCGGGACGGCGCAGAAGGTCTGCTCGCGCTGCGCGCGCGGGGATGGCAGACCATCGCCCAGGACGAAGCCAGCAGCGTCGTCTACGGGATGCCGAAGGCGGCCGTGGAGCTGCAGGCGGCGATTCAGGTGCTGTCGCTCGACCACATCGGGCTCGCCGTGGCGCGGTTCGCCGGCCAGGCGGGCCGAACGGAGAAGCTGCCGTGACCAGTCAGGTCCTGACCACATTGCCTGCCGCCGGGCACCACCGCGTGTGCGTGCTGCTCGTGGACGATCAAGCGATGATCGGCGAGGCGGTCCGCCGCATGCTCGCGGCCGAGGCGGACGTCGATTTTCACTACTGCGGAGAGGCGACCGCGGCGCTCGCGCGGGCATCCGAGGTGCAGCCCACCGTCATCCTGCTCGACCTCGTGATGCCGGATCTCGACGGCCTGACGTTGTTGAAGTTCCTGCGGGCACACGCAGCCACCAGCGACGTGCCCGTGATCGTGCTGTCGAGCAAGGAGGAAGCGCAGACCAAGGCCGAGGCCTTCGCGCTGGGCGCCAACGACTACATCGTGAAGCTGCCGGACCCGGTGGAGCTACTGGCGCGGATCCGCCACCACTCGAACGGATTCATCGCCCGGATGGAGCGTGCCGAGGCCTACGAGGCGCTGGCGGCCAGTCAGAAGGCGCTCGCGCGGGAACTGGCCCAGGCCGCCGCGTACGTGCGTTCGCTCCTGCCGCCGCCGATGACCGGGGCGGTGCAGACCGCCTGGCGGTTCATCCCGTCCGTGCAGCTCGGGGGGGACGCGTTCGGGTACGACTGGCTCGACGAGGACCGGCTGGCGGTGTTCCTGCTCGACGTGAGCGGGCACGGGGTGAAGTCCGCGCTGCTGTCGATGACCGCCATGAACGCGGTCCGCACGCGCACGCTGCCCGGGGTGGACTTCCTCGATCCGGCGCAGGTCCTGGGTGGGTTGAACGAGGCGTTCCAGATGGACCAGTACGAGGGCATGTACTTCACGATCTGGTACGGCGTGTTCGACCGGCGCTCGCGACGCCTCGTGTTCGGGAGTGCCGGGCACCCGCCGGGGCTGCTGGTGTCGAGGCGGTCCGGCGCGGTCGGGGTCGAGCAACTGGGCGACGCGGGGTTCTTCATCGGGATGCTGCCGGGCGCCGGCTTCGACACCCGGGAGATCGAGGTGCCGCCGCAGAGCAACCTGTTCCTGTTCAGCGACGGCGCGTACGAGATCACGCAGCCCGACGGTGCGATGTGGACGCTCGAGGCGTTTGCGGAGGTCGTGCGGGGGACGGACCCGGCGGCGGGGCTGACGCCGCTCGACGAGGTCGAGGCGGTGATCCGCCGGGTTCGGGGCGTGGATCAGTTCGAAGACGACGTGTCGATTCTGGGGGTGCGATTCGAGTAGAAGTGGGGGCAGGGCATTAAATTTAGCGTTTTTTTGCGGTTGCCCGAAAACGCGAAAAGTAAAGACCTGCCCCCCGACCTTACACTTCAGACATGGTGACCTCCAACGCACCCGTCGGTCCGCTGGTCAGCGGGGCCGAACTGGCGCCTCACCTCGAGGATCAGTCCTGGATTGTCGTCGATTGTCGCTTCGACCTGGCAAAGCCTGCGGCGGGCGAGGCGGCCTATCTCGGGGGCCACATTCCAGGCGCCGTCTACGCCCATCTCGATCGGGACCTGTCTGCTCCTCGCACCGGGGGAAACGGCCGGCATCCACTGCCGACGGTCGAGGTCATGGCCGCGACGCTGGGCCGCCTGGGCGTCGGGACGGCCCTGTCTGTCGCGGTGTACGACCAGGACCACGGCATGTATGCCAGCCGTCTGTGGTGGATGCTGCGTTACCTCGGTCACGACGCGGTGCGCGTCCTCGATGGCGGCTTCGCCGGCTGGTGTGCGGAAGGGCGGCCCGTCGCCGTCGGGCGGGAGTCGCGCGCGCCGCACGTCATCACCACCACCGCCGTGCGCCGGCACATGCTGGCCACGGCGGGCGAGGTGGCCCGCGTGCTGGGCGACAGTGCGTGGAGGCTTCTCGATGCCCGCGCGGCCGAGCGGTTCCGTGGCGACGTCGAACCGCTCGACCCCGTCGCGGGCCACATCCCGGGAGCCGTCAACGCGCCGTGGATGGAGAACGTGGGCCCTGACGGGCGGATGAGGGCGCCCGACGAACTGCGGCGCCGCTTCCAGCACGCGCTGGGGGGCGTCGCACCCGACCGCGCCATTGCGTATTGCGGCTCCGGCGTATCGGCCTGCCACGATCTGCTGGGCATGGAGGCGGCCGGCCTTCACGGCGCACGCCTGTATGCAGGTTCGTGGAGCGAATGGTGTGCCGATCCGGCCCGGCCCGTGGCTCGCAGCGAGTGAGCCCGAACGAACAAACGAAGAAAAGAAAAAGGGCGGGCCAGAAAAGGCCCGCCCCTCCGATCAGTAATCTTCCATCCCGCCGCCGGGCATCGCAGGCGCCGGCTTCGTCTTCTCGGGAATCTCGGAGACCGTGGCTTCGGTCGTGAGCAGCAGGCTCGCGATCGACGCCGCGTTCTGGAGTGCGGTCCTGACGACCTTGGTCGGGTCGATCACGCCGGATTTCACGAGGTCCTCGTACTTCTCGGTCTGCGCGTTGAAGCCGAAGTCCCTCTCCTTGGACTCCTTGACCTTTTCGGCCACGATCGAGCCTTCCTGGCCGGCGTTCAGCGCAATCCACCGCAGCGGTTCCTCGGCCGAGCGGCGCACGATCTCGATCCCGATCCGCTCGTCGTGGTCCAGGCCCTTGTCCTTGATCAGCTTGTCGAGGGCGCCCGCGGCGCGAATGAGCGCCACCCCGCCGCCGGGGACGATCCCCTCCTCGACCGCGGCCTTGGTGGCGTGCATGGCGTCCTCGACGCGCGCCTTCTTCTCCTTCATCTCGGTCTCGGTGGCCGCGCCG
>CAYLZN010000199.1:0-10912 GCA_964387935.1 uncultured Vicinamibacteraceae bacterium
GTTCCTGTTCGACGACGGGACGACGTGCAGCACGCGGGTAGGGTCGGGGTATGAGGACGGCGAGCTGGTCGTCGGCGCGCGGAGCCGTTACAACATCTGGGTCGATGCCACGACCATTCCCGGCTGTCCGCGCTCGCTCGCCGACGCGGCCGTCTCCACCACCATCACGACCGACTTGCCGGTGGTGGCCGAGCGGAGCATGTGGTGGCCGGGCCCGACGGCGGCCAACTGGGCCGAGGTCCACAACGCGCCGGGCGCCACGACAACGGGCACGAAATGGGCGCTGGCCGACGGCGAGCAGGGCGGCGCGCGCAGCTCGGAGACCTACCTCCTGATTGCCAACACCTCCGCCTACGACGGCACGGCGCGCGTCACGCTGTACTTCGACGATGGCACCGCCCCGGTGGCCAGGGACTTCCTGCTGACGGCCAACAGCCGCACCAATGTGCCGGTGGGCGCGCCGGAGGCCAACGGCGGCTTCGGGCCGGCGGCGGCCAATCGCAAGTTCGGCGCGGTGGTCGAGAGCCTGCCCGTGACCGGCCAGGCCGGCCCGGCCCAGATCGTCGTCGAGCGCGCCATGTATTCCAACGGGCCGGGTGCCCCGTTCTGGGGCGCGGGGACCGACCTCCTCGCGACAAGGTTGCAGTAGCGCTGAAGGAGGCGAGCAGGGCAAGATCGTGTCTGTGATCCGTTCCGTGTTGGCCGCCGTGCGACGACTCAGGCGCCTCTGGGGAACTGCCCTGGCGTGCCTGCTCGCCGTCGTACCACCGGCCGCGGCGTACGACGGGCCCGTCCCCATCGCGTACGATCACACGCTCGACTCCATCCGGGTCGTGTTCACGACATCCGGTCGCCTCATCGCCAACGGCAGGACATACTTCACGATCACGGCGACGGTGCCGATCGTCGCCGAGACCATCGGCCAGACGATCGGCCTCGAGGTGCGAAGCCCGGCGGGCGGCAGTCACGTCGTGGTCGCGTCGTGCTCGCAGACGCCGCTCGCAACCGACGTGGGCACAACCCAGGTGTACACGTGTGATGCATTCGCGTCGATTCCTGGTCTCGCCCCGACGGCAACGTCGGTCGAGCTGTATCCCTACGTGATCCGTCGTGGCAGCACCCCTGCGACGGTGCTCCAGCACGATGGGCAGGCGCACCGGGTCACCGCGGGCGTGGTGCCGGAGTCGTGCGGGTTCACCTCGACGAGCGACAGCCCGTGGGTCACGATCACGAGCGGCGCCCACGTGGGCGACGACAGCTACGAACCCAACGACAGCGCCGCCGCGGCCGTGCCGATCGGCACCACGACGGCACCGATCGAGATCGCCGATCTCATTCACGTCAACGCGGACCACTATCAGTTCGTCGCCGCCCAGGACGCCGCCACGGCAGACGTGTCCGTCCGCTTCTGGCATGCAGCGGCCAATCTCGATCTCCACGTGTACTCGGCCGGCGGCACGCTGCTCGCGGTGAGCACTGGCTCGGACGACGAGGAGCGCGTCAGCTTTCCGGTCACGGCGGGGGCCACGTACCGGCTTGCAGTGGTCGGCGTGGCGCCGACGGCCACGTTCTACGACCTCTTCGTCTCGACGTCTCCAGCCAGCGTCATCAGCGTCTCCTCGGGACCGTCAGGTGCGCCGAACCCGGTCGCGGGCGGGGCGCCCGCGACCGTCTCGGTTTCGACCAGCCACTCCGCGAGCAGACCGGTCGCGTACTTCTGGACGGCCTCGTGTCCTGGCCTCGCGGACGCCTGGACGTTCAGCGGTCGCTACGCCTCGACCACCACCTGGACGACGCCCCCGAACCTCACGGTGAGCCCCCAGTCGTGCGTCGTGCGAGTCGAGATGTCGGATGACGTGGGCGCGAGCATTCAGCATGACTACGCACACGTCGTCAGCGGGCCGGCCCATTCGCTGACGTTCACGTCTCCACCGGCCGGGTTACCGGATCCCGCCGCATCCGGAGGCCTGGTCGGCCTGACCACAGCCGCGGCGGACTCCCTTGGGCATGCCCTCGGGTACCTCTGGCAGGCATCGTGTCCGGGCCTGCCGTCGAGCGGCGCCTTCTCTCCGGACCCATCCGCGCAGAACCCCACGTGGGCGGCCCCGACGAACAACACCGGACGGCAGCGCTCCTGCACGATCACGACGACGGCCAGCGACGGCCTGGGACTGAGCCTGGCGGCCGCGTTCTCGCAGGCCATCAATGCGGGTGGGACGTGCAGTCACACGGTGACACCACAGCAGGTCACGACCACAGCGGCCGGCGGGCCTCAGCTCATCACGGTGAATGGCACTTCCGTCCTGCTGGACATCGCGCCGAACGCAGGGGCGGACGGTCGTGTGGGCACGGTCACGATTGCCGGCCAGACCGTCACGATCAACCAGGCGGGCGTGGGCTACACGTACTACTTCGCCGAGGGCGCGACCATCGGCGGGTTCTTCGAGACGCGGTTCGCGCTGCTGAACCTCGATGCCACGGCGACGGCCGCCGTCACGATCGACTTCCAGTTGAAGGACACCACCACCGTCCTCACGCACGCGCTGCAGTTGCCCGCGCAGCAACGCGCCACCCTCGACGTCTCGACCCTCGGCACGGGCAACCCGACCCTTGCCGCGCTCGCCTCTGCCGAGTTTTCCACGGTCGTTCGGTCCGACCGCCCGCTCGTCGCCGACCGCACCATGACCTGGGATGCGACCGGCTACGGCTCCCACGCCGAGACGGCCATCGACGCCCCGGCCTCCACCTGGTATCTCGCCGAGGGTGCCACCATCGGCGACTTCGAGCTCTACTACCTCATTCAGAATCCCAACGGCGTGGCGTTGACCGACGAGATCGAGGTCACCTATCTCCTGCCGCCCCCGCAGGCGCCTCTCGTCCGCACCTATTCCATGGGCGCCAACACCCGGCGCAACATCGCCGTGCATCTCGAGGGCGGCCTCGAGAACGCCGAGGTCTCCGCCATCATCCGCACCCCCGCCGACAAGCCCGTCATCGTCGAGCGCGCCATGTATCTCACCGCCGGGGGCCTCTTCTACGGCGCCGGCCACGGATCGGCCGGCATCCGCACGCCCGCCACCCAGTGGTTCTTCGCGGAAGGGGCCACCGGCGAGTTCTTCGACCTGTTCATCCTCATCGGCAATCCGAACGCGGTG
The DNA here is from genome assembly GCA_964387935.1 of uncultured Vicinamibacteraceae bacterium. Classification (GTDB taxonomy): domain Bacteria; phylum Acidobacteriota; class Vicinamibacteria; order Vicinamibacterales; family JAFNAJ01; genus CAYLZN01. Next base: position 3,156 of record CAYLZN010000199.1, read on the forward strand.
GGCGTGCAGGTCACGGCCACGTTCCTGTTCGACGACGGGACGACGTGCAGCACGCGGGTAGGGTCGGGGTATGAGGACGGCGAGCTGGTCGTCGGCGCGCGGAGCCGTTACAACATCTGGGTCGATGCCACGACCATTCCCGGCTGCCCGCGCTCACTGGCGAACACCGCCCTTTCCACCACCATCACGACCGACCTGCCGGTAGTGGCCGAGCGGAGCATGTGGTGGCCGGGCCCGACGGTGGCCAGCTGGGCGGAGGCGCACAACGCGCCGGGTGCCGCGGCCACCGGCACGAAGTGGGCGCTGGCGGACGGCGAGCAGGGTGGGCCGCGCAGCACGGAGACCTACCTGCTGATCGCCAACGCCTCGCCCTACGACGGCACGGCGCGCGTCACGCTCTACTTCGACAAGGACGAGTACTCCGCGCCGGTGACCAAGGACGTGCTCTTGAAGGCCAACAGCCGCACCAACGTGCCGGTGGGCGCACCGGAGGCCAACGGCGGCTTCGGGCCGGCGGCGGCCGATCGGAAGTTCGGGGCAGTCGTGGAGAGCCTGCCGGTGGCCGGCCAGGCCAGTCCCGCGCAGATCGTCGTCGAGCGCGCCATGTATTCGAACGGTCCGGGAGCGCTGCTGTGGGCCGCCGGGACCAGTGCCCTCGCGACGCGGTTGCCGTGACTCCCAGGGTCAGGCCTTCCGCAGCGCCAGCCAGCACCGCACCCTGAGAATCGCGACGGCCAGCCAGCGTCGAGGCGACCACCGCGAGGGCGCCACGTGAGTCGTGTAGTACCGTTCCGCCCCCGCGTGAAACGCCCGGATCGATGGCGCGGGTGACGAGCGCCTCGAAACGCCCACCGCGTGCCTCACGCGGGCGTCAGGGCAGAATCGCACGCCGAAGCCCGCCCCGCGCAGGCGACGGCACAGATCCGCATCCTCCCAGAACAGGAAGTACGCGACGTCGAACCCGCCCACCACGTCGAAGGCCTTGCGCGACACCAGCAGGCAGGCCCCACTCACCCAATCCACGGCCACCGACCCTGCCGTCGCGCCGACCGCGTCGGGCGCGACGACCTGCTGGGTCCCCACGGCCAGCCACGGGAACCGCCGTGTCAGCGCCCGCGATCGGCCGAACAGGCCCGCCAGGATGCCCGGGTCGCCGCGCGCGTTCCCCTGATAGGACCCGTCCTCGTTGAGCACCTGGGGTGCGACCACGGCACACGCCGGCATGGTGGTCAGCTCACGCACCAGGCGCGGCAGCGCGCCCGCTGTCAGCTCGCAGTCCGGGTTCAGCACGAGCACGAGCGGCGCCGACGTGCCTCGCACTCCCTGGTTCACCGCCGCGGCAAAGCCGACGTTCCGCGCGTTCCGGATCACGGAGACGCCCGCGACCGTGGCGAGGTCCTCGAGGCGGTCGTCAGCCGACGCGTTGTCGACGATGACCGTCTCGACGGCCACGTCCGCCGCCTGGACGATCGAACTCACGCATCGGCGCAGGTGCGGTCCTGCGTTGTAGTTGACGATGACGACGGCAACCGTGGGGGTCACGCGGGCTGGCGGAGGGACAGGTACCGGGCCACCGCATCCTGCCACGATGGCATGGGCGCGCCCGCCGCCGCGAGCCTGGCGTTCGAGAGGGCCGCGAACTGCGGGCGCCGGGCCTTGAGCGTCACCTCCGCGACCGGGACGGGAACCAGGAGCCTGTCGTCGGCCGCGAGTCGGCGCGCCAGATCCCGGCCGAGCTCGTACCACGTCGTGAAGCCGCCGTTCACGCAGTGATACAGGCCGGGCGGCGCTTCCGCCTGCAGCAGGCGTTCTGTCGCCCACGCCACGTCGTCCACGTAGCTGGGCGACACGACACGGTCCACGAAGACGCGCGCTTCGCGCCCCGCTCGCAGCAGGGCGATGATGCGGTCGATGCTGCTGCGCGCGGCCGGTCCGCCGAAGAGGCTCTCGACCCGAAGGACGTAGTGGCGTTCCGCGTCCCGTGCGAAGCACTCGCCCAGGAACTTCGAGCTGGCGTAGACACTCTGCGGACGGGGCGGATCCTGCTCGACGTACGGGTGCGACGCTTCCCCATCGAAGACGAAGTCGGTGCTGTAGTGCACGAGCACCGCCCCGTGCTCCTGCGCGGCGCGCGCCAGCGAGCGCACGGCGAACGCGTTCACGTCGAAGGCGCCCTGGCAGTCGCTCTCGGCGCCATCGACGTCGTTGTAGGCGGCGCAGTTGATGATGACGTCCGGGCCCGCCTGCGCGACGGCCCGCATCACGTCGTCGTGACGGGTGATGTCCAGTTCCCCGCGTCCCGCGGCGGCCACTGCGTGCCCGGCCGCCCCGAAGCGCTCCACGGTGACCGCGCCCAACTGGCCGGCCGCGCCGGTCACGAACACCTTCACGTGGATCCTCCGTGGGCCGCTACGCGCCGGCTTCCTCGGCCGGGGCCGGCGCCGCGACGACGCCGTTGCCCGCGATGAACGCCCGCATCTTCGCGTCGTCGAAGACGCCTTCCCACCGCGAGACCACCGCCGTCGAAATGCAGTTGCCCATCACGTTGACGGCGGTCCGGCCCATGTCGAGCACCTGATCGACGCCGAGCAGGATCGCGGCGCCTTCGAGCGGAATGCCCCACTCGGAGAACGTGGTCAGCGTGGCCGTGAGCACGACGAGCGCGGCGCGGGGCACCCCGGCCACGCCCTTCGACGTCACCATCAGCGTCAGCATCATGATCAGCTGCTGGCCGATTGTCAGCTCGACCCCGGCCAGCTGCGCGACGAACACGCTCGCCACGGACAGGTACAGCGTCGTCCCGTCGAGGTTGAAGCTGTATCCCGTGGGCAACACGAAGCTGACGATGTTCTTCGGGCAGCCGAAGCGCTCCATCACCTCCAGCGCCTTCGGCAGCGCGGCTTCGCTGCTGGCAGTCGTGAACGCGATCATGAACGGTTCGCGAATCGCCTTCACGAACCCGAGGAACGGGACGCGAATCAGCCACGCGACGCCGACCACCACGACGAGCACGAACAGGATCAGGCCGCCGTACATGACCAGCACCAGCTTGCCGAGCGTCACGAGGATGCCGAGCCCCTGGCGGCCCACCGTGGCCGCGATCGCCGCCATCACGCCCACGGGCGCGAAGATCATCACGTAGCCGGTGAACTTGAACATGACCTGGGCCACGCTCTCGAGCAGGTCGAGCACGGGCTGTCCCTTCTGCCCGACGGCCGCCAGCGCGATCCCGAAGAACGTGGAGAAGACGACGATCTGCAGGATGTCGCCCTTCGCCATCGCGTCGACGACGGAGGTCGGGAACAGGTGCAGGAAGATGTCCCAGGGCCCCTGCTGGGTGGTCGCCAGCTTCGCCAGTTCGCCCGCGTCCTGGGCGATCGGCACGGCGAGCCCGGCGCCTGGCCTGAAGAGATTGACCATCCCCAGGCCCAGGAACAGGGCGATGGTCGTCGCGACCTCGAAGTAGATGATGGCCTTGAGGCCAATCCGGCCCATGGACCTGAGATCGCCCGTGCCGGCGATCCCGACCACGAGGGTCGAAAACAGCAGCGGCGCGATGATCATCTTGATCATGCGCAGGAACGCGTCGGCGAGCGGCTTGATGCTGACGCCGAGGTCCGGGAAGAAATGGCCGATGACAATGCCGAGCGCGAGCCCGATGAAGATCTGCGTCGTCACGCTCGGCATGCGCGAGCGCTTCTGAGGAAGGGCCTCGGCTGCGGTCGGGATCTCGATCTTCATGGACACTCCACTCCCCGGGACCGCCGGCCCCGGCCACCTTGTCGTCGCCCGCACCCGCGGCGCCGATCAGGCCTGTCCGTAGTAGGCCGCGATCGCGCCGACGACCTCCCGCAACTGCGCCTCGCTCAGTTCGCCGTAGATGGGCAGTGCCAGCGAGTCCCCGGCCGCGGCCTCCGCCACCGGGAAGTCCCCCTCGCGGTACCCCAGCCCGCTGAAGCAGGCCTGGAGATGGAACGGCACAGGGTAGTAGATCTCCGTGCCGATGCCAACCGCGGTCAGGTGCGCACGAAGCCCGTCCCGGTCGGGGACCCGGACGACGAATTGATTGTAGATGTGGTAACCGCCCGCCCGCTCCTCCGGAAGCGCGACGCGCCCGGCGAGTCCGGCCTCGCCGAAGAGGGTGCGGTACCGTGAGGCGTTGCGGCGCCGTGCCTCGGTCCATCCGGCGAGATGGGGCAGCTTGACCCGCAGCACCGCCGCCTGCAGGGCATCGAGCCGGAAGTTGCCTCCGACGATCTGATGGTAATACTTCGGCTGCATGCCGTGCCCGCGCAGCAGTCGCACCCGCTCGGCGAGGCCCGCATCCCTGGTGGTCACGAGCCCGCCATCGCCGAACGCCCCCAGGTTCTTGGTCGGGAAGAACGAGAAGCAGCCCAGGTCGCCAATCCCGCCCACGAGCCGGCCCTTGTATCGCGCGCCGATGGCCTGCGCGGCGTCTTCGATCACCGCCACGCCGCGCGCCCGCGCGCCCTCGAGCACAGGGTCGAGGTCCGCACCCTGCCCGAACAGGTGCACGGGGATGATGGCCCTGGTCCGCGACGTGATCGCGCGAAGCGTCGCGTCCGGGTCGAGGTTGAACGTCGAGCCTTCGCTGTCCACGAACACCGGGCGCGCCCCGAGTCGAGCCACGCACCCGGCCGTCGCGAAGAAGGAATAGGTCGGAGTGACGACCTCGTCACCCGGGCCCACGCCCAGGGCCATCAGTGCTGCCAGCAGGGCATCGGTGCCAGAGGACACGCCAATCGCGTAGGGCACGTCGAGCATGGCGGCGATCTCACGCTCGAGGCCCTCGACTTCCGCGCCGAGGATGAACTGCTGGCTGTCGCAGACTCGGCCGACGGTCGCCATCACGGCGTCCCGCAGGGGGGCGTACTGCGCTTTCAGGTCGAGGAGGGGAACCATAAGTGCGGGCTCAGGGCTCAGGGCTCAAGGCGCAGGGCGCAGGGCGAAAGGCGCAGGGCGCAAGGCTCAGGGGTCACGGCTCGCATCACCGATGGACGTACAGCTCCGGCGCGCCCCAGACCGCCCAGTCGTTGGCGGCATTATCCCCTCGGCCGGGCAGGCTGCTGTTGGTGTTGAAGATCAGATCGACGGTGAGACCGCCGTAGGCCGACAGGTCCACCTCGATCGGAATCCAGCGGCGATCGTTCGGGTTGTTGAGGGGATCGACGTGCTGCTTGACCAGTTCGTCGTGCGTCCGCCCGTCGGACACGCCGAACCGGAACAGCACCCCGTCGCCGCCGGGCCGTTCCCACACCTCGGGATCGAGCGCCACCCAGACGCGGAGCCAGGCATCCTGGGGCACCGCCATCTGCTTGTAGATCAGGCGGCTGGTGGGATGCATGAAGATGCCCTTGCGGGTTTCACCGTTGACGGTGAGGTCGGTGAGCTTGAACGCGGCCTCGAGCGGCAGGTTCGAACGCTTCTCCGCCTGCGGGTACAGGTCGAGCAGCGCCACGGCGGGCTGACCGACCCCCGCGGGCCGGAAGTAGAAGACCGCGGCGGCGAGCACCGCGAGGACGACGAGCACGAGCAGAAGACGGTTCTTCATGGATGTCACGGGCCCGCGGAAGGGGCGCGGCCAGCCCTACATGCTACACTCCGCACCGGATGCTGGCCAACCTCGGGGACCTGTGGCGGTACCGGGACCTGCTGCGCAACCTCGTCGCCCGCGACCTCCGCATCAAATACAAGGGCTCCACGATCGGCTTCGCGTGGTCGCTCCTGCATCCGCTGATGCTCACGGCGGTCTACACGCTGGCCTTCCGCTACGTGCTGTCCATCCGCATCGAGCACTTTCCCGTGTTCCTGCTGAGCGGGCTGCTGCCCTGGATGTTCTTCAGCGGGGCGCTCAGCCAGGCGACGGGCTCGGTCGCCGACAACGGCACGCTCGTGCGCAAGGTCGCCTTCCCGCGCCTGGTGCTGCCGCTCGGTGCCATCGTGGCGCAATTCGTCCAGTTCCTGCTCATGTTCGCCGTCGTCGTCCCGGTCGGGCTGCTGTCCGGCACGCGGGCCTCATCGGCCTTGCTGGCGCTGCCGCCCGTCGTCGCGCTGCAACTGGTGTTCACGGCCGGCCTCGGCCTCCTGATGGCGACGGCCTATGTGTACTTCCGTGACACTCGGCACCTGCTGGACGTGGCGCTGCAGATCTGGTTCTGGGTGACCCCGGTCGTGTATTCGATTGCGCTCGTGCCGCCCGCGTTCGCGCGGGCCCTCTGGCTGAATCCGATGACGCTGTTCGTCACCACCTACCAGCGCATCATCCTCGAGGGCACCTGGCCGTCGGTGTCGACGGTCGCGGCCATGGCGGCCATCACCCTGGCCGTCAGCGCGCTTGGCCTGTCAGTCTTCGTGAGGCACCAGCGACGGTTCGCCGAACTGGTGTGAGCTGGGTCGCGGGCCGCCTGTTACGGGATCGGGCCTGCGGCGCCCGGCACGATGCGGGGTGCACCCCAGACGCAGGCATCACCCACGGCGTTGCCGCTCTCGCCGGGCTCGGTGTTGAAGATCACCCGAACCTGCCTGCCGGCATACGCGGACAGGTCCACCTCGATCGGGAACCAGCGTCGGTCCTCGGGCTCGTCCTGGGGCCGGACGACCTGCCGGACGAGGTTCGTGTACGTCGGGCCATCCGACACCCCGATGCGGAAGATGGCCCCATCACTCTCGAGCAACCACGAGTCTGGCCGAAGGGCGGCTGCGGTCCTCAGCACCGCCCCCTCCGGCACCTGGACGGTCCAGATCACCCGGCTGAAGGGATGCGCGAACAGGGACCGCTGCCGGTCCCCGTTGATGACGACAGTCTGGATCGCGAACGCGTCCTCCAGGCTCGCCATCGTGGTGCGCTTCTCGGCGTCGGGGAACAGTTCGATCAGGTCGATCGCGCCCTGCTCGAGACCGCCCTGGCCGGATCGCCACCACCAGACCCCCAGGATCACGACGAGCACGAGGACGAGCGCAAACAGACGAGTACGCATCACGCCGCCACATCCTCCGGTCCGTCGTCCACGAACAGCATGTACCAGGTGAAGGCCGCGAGCGCCCAGTTGTAGAGCACGATCAGCGTCCCGAGCGTCCAGCGCGAACGGAGCCAGCCGGGCTTGTCCTGCAACAGGTACTCGACGCGGCGGAACACGGACGCGCGTTCCGCGGACGCCGAGAACACGAGGTCGCCCCACTGCTCCTTGCCGTTCACCGCGAGCACGCCGCCCAGGTACGATTGCCCACGACTGGTCCACACGGCGATGCCCTTGCCAGCGGGCACGTCCGGTGCCTGGATCTCGAGCCGGTACTGCTTGCCGTGGGAATCCTCGAGCGGGGTGAACGCGATCGTGAACGTGTCGCGGGCCACGACCTCCCGCGCCGGTTTCACGACGCGGGCCACCTGTCGCGGGACGAACCCCTCCGGCACCGCGGCCACCGCACCTGCCGGGCGCGCGCCCCCGACCTCGGTCAGTGTGAACACGACGTCGCCGTCAACCGCCTGGCCCGCAGGTTGCGCGGCCACGGTGAGACCCGACAGGCCCCCCGCCATCACCCCGAACGTCTGGGAGACCACGAAGTCACCAGCGATCTCGCCGACCGGCTGCGCCTGGGCCGCGCGCGGAGCGGAGGGCACACCGCTCTGCTGGTAGAACAGCACGTAGATCTGAAACGCGAACAGCGCGCCGCAGAGCGGCACGAAGAGCAGGAACGCGATGAGCGTCGGGGACCGCCGGCCAGGTGCCGGCTCCACC
>CAYLZN010000200.1:0-10834 GCA_964387935.1 uncultured Vicinamibacteraceae bacterium
ACGTACTCCATCACGATGAAGAACAGGTTGTCCTGCTTCTCTGCGGTCGTGATGGCGACGATGTTCGGGTGGTTGACGCTGGCGAGCAGGCGAGGCTCGCGCAGCAGTTCGCCGAAATCGAGGTTCTGCCGGTGCGGGACCTTGATGGCGACCCGCTTGTCGATCCACGTGTCCTCGGCGAGGTAGACGGCGCCGAAGCCGCCGCTGCCCAGGTGCGACAGGATGCGGTACTTCCCGAGGGACTGTCCCTTGAACAGCATCCGCGGCTGAGTATAGCGCACGAAGGTAGAATGCCCTGCGTGATACCGCGCTGTTACGTGCCCGATGCGGCCGCCTCGGCAGGCTGTGTCGCGCTGCCCGCGCGCGAGGCTCACCACGTGATCCACGTGATGCGCCTCGGCGAGGGGGCCGCCCTTCGCGTGTTCGACGGGGCCGGTCACGAGTGGCACGCGCGACTCGCGCGCGAGGGGAGGCACGACCTGGTCGCCGTCCTCGGCGAGGCGGCGCGCCCGGTGGCCGAACCACCCGCGCGCATCACCCTCGCCCAGGCCGTGCTGAAGGCCGAGTACATGGACGACGCGGTGCGCGATGCCAGCATGATCGGCGTCGCCGCGATTCAGCCCCTGGCGACGTCGCGTTCGGCGGCCGGACTCGGCGAGGCCCGGGTGACGCGTCAGGTCGATCGATGGCAGCGCGTCGCGATCGCGTCCGTGAAGCAGTGTGGCCGGGCCGTGGTGCCCCGCGTCGAGCGCCCGCGCCCCCTCCACGAGTGGCTGTCTGCGCTGTCAGCCGATCCGGCGCTGAAGCTCGTGCTGGCCGAGCCGGCCGTGCGCAGGGCAGGGGCGGGCGAGCCCGACCTGCACGCCTGGCGCGTTCGTGCGGAGCAGGGGGGCGCCATCGTCCTCGTCGGACCGGAAGGTGGTTGGAGTGCCGAGGAAATCGACAGGGCCCGGCACGAGGGATTCACGCCCTGGACGGTGAGTCCACGGGTCCTGCGGGCCGACGCCGTGCCCGTCGTCGCGCTGTCGGTACTGCTCTACGCCTGGGAGCGTCCCAGCGCCAGCGCCACCCAGTCGTCTTCGTCGTAGCGCGCCAGCACGGCGAAATCCTCGAAAGCGTCGGTGACGAGCGGCACCTGGTCCCGCGTGAACCCGCTGACGATCAACCGGCCTTCCGGTCGCACGAGGCGCCTGATGGCGGCCGAATGCTGACGCAGGACCCAGGCGGTCAGGTTGGCCAGCACCACGTCGCCAGCCGCGATGGAATCACCGTCGCCGCCCGCGAGATCGGCGCTCCGCACGTCGACGTCCACCGAGAGGGCGTTGCGGGTCGCATTGTCAACGGCCGCGGCCACCGAGTCCGGGTCGTGATCGAAGGCCACGACCTGGCGGGCGCCGAGACGGGCCGCGGCCAGCGCCAGCACCCCGGAGCCTGTACCGATGTCGATCACGCGCGCCCCGTCAAGGGCCTGGGCCTGGAGGGCCTCCAGGCAGAGGCGGGTGGACTGGTGGTGGCCCGTGCCGAAGCCCATGGACGGCTCGATGACGAGCACCAGCGGGCGGGTGGCCTCGGAAGTGTCGTCGGCGCCCGACGGCGGCACGTCCCACGGCGGGGCCACGACGAGCCGGCCCACACGCACCGCGCGCAGTTCCTGCTGGACCCGCACCGCCCAGCCTTCGTCCTCGACCTCGATGGGTTGGACCGACGCCTCGTGACCGAGCGCTGCGTGGAGAGTGGCCACGGCCCGATCGCGGATGGACGCCTCGTCGAAGTAGATGCGCCAGTGCCGGCCGTCCTCCTCGTCTTCGACGGCCATCGGCGCCAGGTCGTCGAGCAGGAGGGCGAGCCGATCGCCGAAGCCCTCACCGTGGGCGGCTCCCGGCCGCGTGAGCGCGATCGCGGGCCAGGCGCGGGACACCGGGTCAGCCAAAGATGTCCTTCACGCGCTCGAAGAAGGGCTTGTCGGCGCCGTTGCGGTCCCCGGCGGCCTCGAAGGTGCGCGCCAGCTCCTCGAGCAGCTTTTTCTGTTCGCGGGTCAGCTTCGACGGGATGTCGGGCTTGACGACGACGAACAGATCGCCGCGCCCGCGGCCGGACACGTTGGGAACGCCTCGGCCTCGGAGCCGGAACACCGTGTCGGCCTGGGTGCCCGCGGGGAGTTCCAGCGTCGCGGCCGCGTCGAGCGTCGGCACGTCGGTCTTGCCGCCGAGCGCCAGCGTCGGGAACGGCACCCTGAGCTCGCAATACAGGTCGTCACCATCGCGCTTGAAGTGGGGGTGTTCCTTGACGTGGACGACGACGTAGAGATCGCCCGGGGGGCCGCCGGCCTGCCCGTGCTCGCCTTCGCCGTACAGGCGCAGTCGCTGACCGGTGGCGACGCCCGCCGGGATCTTGACGGTGAGCTTCCGCTCCTGAGGAATCCGCCCGGCGCCGCGGCACTTCGCGCACGGTTTGGTGATGACACGCCCCGTGCCGCGGCACTTCCCGCAGGTTCGGGCCACGGTGAAGAAGCCCTGCTGGAATCGCAGCTGCCCGTGTCCGTTGCACTGGCGGCAGGTTTCAGGGCCCGCGCCATCGGCCGCCCCGGACCCGCGGCACGTCTCGCAGGCTTCCTCGCGGGGAATCTGAATCGTGGTCTCGAGGCCCTTCGCGGATTCCTCGAACTCGATCTCGAGGTCGTATCGCAGGTCGGACCCTCGCATGGGGCCGCCGCGGCGTCGGCCACCGAACAGATCTCCGAACCCGAAGAAGTCGCCGAGACCGCCCAGGATGTCCCCGAAGTCAGCGAAGATGGTCGGGTCGAACCCGACGTCGCCGGGGCCGCCCGCGCCGACGCCGGCATGGCCAAACCGGTCGTAGGCCGCGCGCTTCTGCGCGTCGGCGAGCACCGCGTACGCCTCCGCCGCCTCCTTGAAGTGCTCCTCCGCGTCGTGGTTCCCGGGGTTGCGGTCCGGATGGTATTTGAGCGCCAGCTTGCGGTAGGCGCTCTTGATCTCGCCGTCGGAGGCCTGGCGGTCGACCCCGAGCACGTCGTAATAGTCGCGCTTCGTCACGCTGTGGCTACCTGCACTCTTGCAGGACGCAGGAGGCGGTCGCCCAGCGTGTACCCGGGGCTGTACACGACGACGATCTCGCCGTCGGCGTGGTCGCTGGCCGGCACCCGCGAGACCGCCTCGTGGACATGCGGGTCGAACATCTCGCCGAGCGGGTTCAGCACGGCGACACCTCGCCTGGCGAGCACGTCCAGCAGCCGCCGATGGATCAGCTCCACCCCCTGGCGGAAGCTGTCGGGCGAGCCGGCGTGATCGACGCCCAACGCCCGGGCGAAGTCATCGACGACCGGCAGCAGCTCCGTGATCAGTTCGCCGGCGACGTGGTCCGCGAGCTCGCGCTTCTCTTTCTCCACGCGTCGCCGGTAGTTGTCGAACTCCGCGGTCTTGCGGAGCAGGAGATCCCGGTAGTCGTCCCGTTCCCGGGCGACGGTCGTGGCCTCGTGGTTCACTGCGGTGGTTCGGTCCCCGGGGACGGACACCGTGGTGTCGGGCGATTCGCCCGTATCGACGATGGACTCCCCGGGTGAGGCGCTGGAGGCTGCGGCGCCCTGGGGGCTGGTGTGGTCATGCGACGGGATCATGCCTGGGTTCTCCCTCACGAATTCGGGTGAGCGGGATCGGCGAGCACGCGCCCCAGCAGGCGGGCCGCGCGCTCGACGGCGCTGATGGCCCGTGGATAGCGCATCCGCGTCGGACCGATCACGCCGACCGCCGCGTTGTCGTCACCGCCTTCGAGGCTCGAGGCCACGAGGGAGTAGCCTTGCAGTTCCGGCGACAGATGCTCACCGCCGATGATGACGGTCAACCCCGGGCCTTCGATGTACTCCGTCAGGAGCAGGAGCAGCCGATGCTTCTCCTCGATCATCGTCAGGAGCGAGCGCAGGCGCGTCATCGAGAGTTCGGGCTCGTCGTCGGCGACCTGGTCCACGAGCGAGGAGGTCCCGTGCACGAACAGCTGGCCCTGACTGGTGACCTCGGCGAGCGAGCCCGCCGTGAGTTCCAGGATCCGCGCGAGCAACTGGTCGTAGGTGGCCCGCTCCTCGAACATGCGGGAGGTCAACGTCAGACGGATCTCGTCGAGCGGCTTGCCGCCGAACTCCTCGTTCAGATACCTCGCGGCGCGTGACAGGTCGTCGGGCGTCACGGGTTCCTTGACGGTGACGGGCTTGTGCGAGACCTGGCCGCTCGTGGCGACGATGACCACCAGCACGCGCGTCGCGCTGAGGATCACGAAGTCGATGTGCTTCAGCGTCGTGGCCCGGCTGGCGCGCGCCAGGACGAACCCGAGGTGCGTCGAGCTGCGCGACAGTTCCTGGGACACCGAGTCGAGCACGTCTTCGACCGAGCCGGCGAGCCGGAGCCGCTCCTCCGCGGAGGCGGTTGGTCGCATCGGGCGACGCGACTCGAGCAACTGGTCCACGTACAGCCGGTAGGCGAGGTCCGTGGGGACACGTCCGGCCGACGTATGGGGCTGACGCACGAGGCCGAACTCCTCGAGTACGGCCAGGACGTTGCGCACGGTGGCCGACGACACGTCGAGGCCGCAGTGTTCGGCGAGCCACAGCGACGACACGGGCTCCCCGCGCTCGATGTACTCCCTGACGAGCGTCGCCAGGATGCGACGATTCCGTTCCGAGAGTGTCGGCCGCGCGCTCGACCCGCCGCGACCCGTGCCGGACGTACTCATTAGCAGTCAACCCCCGCGAGTGCTAAGTCAGTATAGCAGACGCCGCGTCAGAGTCCCGCCCGCGCCGCGAGCTGCCGCGCCTCCGCCCGAGCCTCGGCGGCGACGGCGGGCGCGTCGAGTCCGGTGAGGGTGCCCTCGTCCACGAGCAGCCGTCCATCCACGGCGGCCAGTCGCACGTCCGAGCCCTGCGCCGCGTACACCAGCGTGGACCAGGGGTCGGGGCCCGGTGCGAGGTGGGGAGCGGTTGTGTCTACGAGGATGACGTCGGCGCGCAGGCCTGGCTCGAGGCGGCCGATCTCATGCTCGAGGCCCAGGGCCCGCGCGCCCTCGCGCGTGGCCATGTACACGACCTCGCGCGCCGTCACCCGGCCTGGTCCGCACCGCATGGCCTGGAGCGTCGCCGCGAGGCGCATCTCGCTGAACATGTCCAGCCGGTTGTTGCAGGCCGCGCCGTCGGCGCCCAGCGACACGGGGATGCCTCGGGACCGCAGCTCCGGGATCGGCGCGATCCCGGACCCGAGTTTCAGGTTCGATCCGGGACAGTGCAGGACGTGGACGCCCCGCTCCGCCATGAGCGCCTGCTCGACGTCATCCACCCAGATGCAGTGTGCGACGCAGAGTCGCGAGGAGGCGAGACCCGTGGCGGCGAGGTAGGCCATGTTCCGCATCCCGGTCCGGGACTGGATCAGCGCGACCTCGTCGCGCGACTCCGACGCGTGCGTGTGGACGAGGAGCCCCTCGCGCGTCGCGGCCGACGCGGTCGCTTCGAGCAGGTCGCGCGTGCACGACACGGCGAAGCGCGGTGCCAGCGCCGCGCGCAGCCGGCCCGCGGCCGCGCCCTGCCAGCGGCGATGCAGCGCCAGACTCTCGTCGAGCGCGGTCTGCGCCGTCTCGTGGAGGCGCGTCGGGGCCTCCGGCGCCCGGACGTCCATCATGCACTTGCCGATCGTCGCGCGCAGGCCGGTCTCCGCGACCGCGTCGAACACCGCGTCCGTGTCGTGCACGGTCTCCATGGTCAGGACGCAGGTGGTGCCCGTGCGCAGCAGTTCGGCCGCGGCGAGCCGCGCCGACGCGCGCAGCGACGTCGTCGTGTGCGCCGCCTCGAGCGGCCACACGCGCGTCCGCAACCAGTCGAGCAGCACGAGATCGTCGGCGAGGCCCCTGAAGATCGTCTGGCAGAGGTGGACGTGGGTCTGCACGAAGCCGGGCAGCACCAGGCCTCCCCGGGCATCGATCACGCGGACGAACGGGCCGGGGTGATGCTCGGCCGCTGGGCCGACGGCGGCGATCCGTCCGTCGACCACGGCCAGTCCTCCCCGGAGGACGGAGCCGGCATCGTCAATCGGCAGCAGGGTGGCGTTGCGGATCAGCCACGCGTCCACGGCGTCTCTCCAGTCCGGGAGGCGGAGGCGGACAGGGTCACGACTCCGCAGGGGCCGCGAGGGCAGAGGGCTCCCAGCGCAGCGACCGCACGGCGGACTCGCCGCTGCCCGCCTGGAGCTTGCCGCGGCGGACGGCGATCATCTCGGCCGCGATCGCGACGGCGATCTCCTCCGGCGTCACCGCGCCGATGTCGAGACCCACCGGCGCGTGCACGAGTCGCAGGCGCGGGGCCGGCACGCCCTCCTCGCGCAGCCGTTCGCAGAGCCGTGCCACCTTCGCCCTCGAGCCGATCAGGCCCAGGTACTGCAGGTCCTGGGAGACCAGCGCCCGGAGGCACTCCAGGTCGTGGCGATGGCCCCGGGTGACGACGAGCGCGTAGGCGCCGCGGGGCAGCGGATGGGCCGCGCACCAGCCCGCGATGTCGTCCACGACGACGTCGCGCGCGTCCGGGAAACGCTCGCGGTTCGCGAATCGCTCCCGGTCGTCCACCACATGCACGTCGAAGCCCAGCAACGAGCCCAGGCGCGCCACCTGGAAGCCCACGTGCCCGGCGCCGAACACGTAGAGCGGCGCGGCGGGCACGACCGGTTCGATGAAGACGTCCATTTGACCTCCGCAGATGAGCCCGGTCTCTTCGGCGAAGTCGTCGTTCAGGTCGTAGTGCACGAGGGCGGGACGGCCGTCGCGGATGGCCAGCCTCGCCCGCTGGCACGCGTCGTTCTCGTAGCACCCGCCCCCGATCGTGCCGACCGTGCGGCCGTCTTCACAGACGAGCATCTTCGCGCCGAGTCGCTGGGGCGTCGACCCGTTGGTCCGCACGATCGTGACGAGCGCCGCGCGTCCTGCGGCAGCCACGACCTCCGCGACGGCGGCGAAGACGTCCTGCTGCCTCATGGAGTCAGATCAGGACCTCGATCCTGCTCTTGGCCTTCAGCTGGCTGATGAAGGCCTGCGTTTTCTCCTGCTGCTGCTGCATGGTCAGGAACTGCCCGATGCGCGGCGCGGCCTCCGCGAGCGGCACCGTCCGCGGCGCCCGCCGATCGGTCACCTTGATGATGTGGTAGCCGAACTGCGTCTCGACGACGTCGCTGACCTGGCCGGGCTGAAGGGCGAACGCCGCCTGCTCGAACGGCGGGACCATCTGGCCGCGCGGGAAGTAGTTGAGATCACCTCCCTGGGGTGCGCTGCCGTCCTGCGAGTGCTGCCTCGCGAGCGCCGCAAAGTCGCCTCCGGCCTTCACCTGCTCGAGCAGGTCGTCGATCTTCGCCCTGGCCTGCTGCTTCTGTTCCGCCGTGGCGCTGGGCTCCACGCGGAGCAGGATGTGACTGGCGCGGACGGCCTCGGGCTGCTTGAAGCGGTCCGGGTTCTTGTCGTAGAAGTCCTTCACGTCGCCCTCGGCGACCTTGATCTGCGGCTTGACCTCGGCCTCGACGAGGCGGGAGAGGGCCAGCTCCTGCCGGGTCTCCTGCTTCAGATCGTCGAGCGTCATGCCGCGCGCGGCGAGGGCCTTCTTGAACTCGTCCTCGGACGGGAACTGTTTCTGCAGCTCGCCCACGCGGGCGCTCAGGTCGGCCTCGGTGACGGCGATCTGCCGGGCCTTCGTCTCCTGCATGAGGACGTGGAACACCACGAGCTGGTCGAGCACGCCGCGCAGGATCTCGTCGCGACGCTCCGCGGGCACCGCGCGCCCGGCCCGGGCTTCGAGGTTCTTCAGGGCCCGTTCGAACTCGGCCTTGCCGATGGCCTCGCCGTTGACGCGAGCCAGGACGTCGGGCAACTGCGCGGGCACCGGTTTCACCTCGGGTGAACCTGGCGCCTGACCGGGCAGTCCCGGCACCGCGGGCTGGCCGGCGGGTGGAACGGCCAGGGGAGACTGGGACGTCGTGCCGGGTGCGGCGGCAGCCGCGGTCGCGGCCGCGGCAGGCTGGCTTGCTGCGGCGTCCGGGGTGGCCGCGCGCTGGCAGGCGGACACCGCGCACAGGAGGGCGATCAGGGAAACCACACGGATCACACGAACCTCGAATCCCGCGGCGATCACAACGCCGAGGCCGCGACTCGACAACAGAAAACAATTATAAGGCTCAGGGCTCAAGGCTCAGGGCTCAGGGCTCGAGGCTGAGCCTAGAAGTACCGGTGCAACTCACACACCGCCGTGGGCTCGGTGCCGGCCAGGAACATCTCGGTGATGACGCGCGGGCAGCCAGGGCCGGCCAGCATGCCGGTGTCGCGATCGATCTCGACCGACGCGACGCCATCGGGAGGCTCGGGGAACGGGACGTTGGCATGGCCCGCCAGGGCCCGCTGCATGAAGTCGGTCCAGATCGGCAGGGCCGCCTGCGATCCGCTGAGCCCGAGCGCCTGGTTGTCGTCGTGTCCGACCCAGACCACCGTCAGCAACTCCTGGGTGAAGCCCACAAACCAGGCATCCCTCAGGTCGTTGGTCGTGCCGGACTTGCCCGCGGCGTCGAGGACGAAGCCCGCTGCCCTGGCCCCCGCCCCGGTGCCTTCGTCGATCACACTGCGCATCATGCTCGTCACGAGGTGGGTCGGCGGGGCCGCGGCGATGCGGCGCGGCTCACCGGTTGCCGGGACTGGTCGGCCGCTCCCGCCGTCGTTGATGCGCAACACGAGGCGCAACGGTCGGGTCTCACCGGCGTTGGGGAACAGGGTGTAGGCCTCGGCAATCTCCCACGGGGTGGCCTCGAAGACTCCCAGCGTAATGGCAGGAACTCCCCGCGACTGCATGCCGGGACCAAGTCGTCGCCACAGCCGCGAGACGGTCCCGAACCCCACCATCTCGGCCACCTTCACGGTGGCGACGTTGCGCGACATGGCCAGCGCCCGCCGGAGGGTGATGGGCCCGTCGTACTCGTCGCCGTAGTTCCGCGGGGTCCACTCCTTGTCCTCGTAGTAGAACGTCGTCGGCGTGTCGTCCACGACGGTGGCCGGCGTCAGGTCGGTGCGCGCCTCGACCACCGCCTGCTCGAACGCCGCCAGGTAGGTGAACGGCTTGAACACCGAACCCGGCTGCCGTCGCGCCTGGAGGACGTGGTTGAACTGGGACCGCGAGTACCCGCGGCCACCGACGTAGGCGAGGACCTCCCCCGTGGACGGGTCCACCGCGATGAGCGCGGCCTGAACAGCCTGCGTGCCCTTCCGGCCCGCCAGTTCCTTCTCGACGCGGGCCAGCCCCTCCCGCACCGCGTTCTCGGCCAGCCGCTGCAGATGCATGTCGAGCGTCGTGTAGACGTCCACGTCCCGCCCGGCGATCTCGGGCACGCGTTCGGCCAGGGTCTGTACCACGTGATCCACGAAGTACGGCGCCTCGGCCTCGAGGCCGCGTCGCACGGTGTCCAGCGGCTCCTCGGAGGTGCGGGTCACCGCATCCGGGGCCAGGTACCCGGCCTCGCCCATGGCGCGCAGGACCACGTTGCGTCGTTCCCTGCAGCGCGTCGGGTTCCGGAACGGGGAATACGTCGGTGGCGCCTGGATGAGGCCCGCGATCGTCGCCGCCTCGGCCACGGACAGGTTGGTGACGTCCTTGGCGAAGTACATGCGCGCCGCCTCGGCGACACCGTGGATGGCAAACGAGCCGCGGTTGCCCAGGTAGACCTCGTTCAGATACAGCTCGAGGATCTGGTCCTTGCCGAGGCGCCGCTCCAGGATGAGCGCCATGGCCTGCTCCTGGATCTTCCGGCGGAAGGTCTTCTCCCGGGTGAGGAACGAGTTCTTGACCAGCTGCTGCGTCAGGGTACTGCCGCCCTCGAGGTAGGGCCGATCGCCCTTCACGTTGGTGACGACGGCTCCCACGGTGCGAATGACGTCCACGCCGGGATGGTCATAGAAGCGACGGTCCTCGATCGCGAGCACCGCCTGTCGCACCGCCGAGGGGATCTGGGCGAGCGGCACGCGCCGGCGTTTCTCGCGGCTGTCGGTGTTGATCGCCGTGATGAGCGGTGGTTCGACGGTGATCGACTGGACGGCGCCGCGCCCGGCCACCTCCAGGCCCTCGAGGCGGCCCCCCGCCCTGGACGCGGACGCCTTGCTCGGCTCCGGGCGGAAGACCGCGCGCACGCGCTGTCCGTCCCATTCCCCGCCGCGGGCGACGAGCGCCACCGCCCCGGAGCTGACGCTGAACTCGCCGGGAGCCTCGGCGAGCGGCCGCTCGGTGTAGCCGAGGTCGTTCAGCCGCTCGACGAGTTCCGTGACCGTCATGGCCTGGCCGCGGCGAAGGACGAACGGGCGCGCGAAGATCCTGGGCTGTGTCCGTTCCAGTCCGCTCTGCAGCCGCGCGTCGACCTGTCGCGACAGGCGGACGTAGGTGTAGGTGCCGAGACCGGCGCCAACCACCAACACCAGGGCCGTCAGCACGAGGAGCACTCGGGCTCCACGGCGGATCCATCGCCGTGACCGGCGCCGAGACGAGGCAGACGCGTCCGCGGTGGGCACGAGCTCGAACGATCAGGGTGTCAGCAGCGCGTGCACCCGTCCGTCACCGGGCAGGTCCCGCGCGAGGATGTCGATGAGCGCCGGGCCATACCGGTTCAGGAACCAGACGAAGCCCAGGGTGCGCTCCTGGAGGTGTCCGTGCGGAAAGACGAGCGCGCGCGTCCGCACGAACTGCCGTCGCAGCGTGTCGTCGCGTTTCTTTGCGGCGTGAATCAGCTTCGTGTGCAGCGTCCGCAGGTCGTGTTCCATGCGACCGAGGACC
>CAYLZN010000201.1:0-10794 GCA_964387935.1 uncultured Vicinamibacteraceae bacterium
TGAAGAGCCTGGCGATCAAGCTCTCGAAGGTGTGCAACGACCTGCGGCTGCTCTCGTCGGGCCCGCGCTGCGGGCTGCGGGAGATCAACCTGCCGGCCAAGCAGCCCGGGTCCTCGATCATGCCCGGCAAGGTGAATCCCGTCATCCCCGAGGTGGTCAACCAGGTCTGCTATCGCGTCATCGGCAGCGATCTGACCGTCACGATGGCAGCAGAGGCCGGGCAACTGCAGCTCAACGTGATGGAGCCCGTCATCGCCGCCTGCATCTTCGAGGCCCAGACGATGTTCATCAACGCGGCGCGGACGCTGCGGGTCGAGTGCGTCGACGGGATCACGGCGAACGCCGACGTATGCCGCCACTATGTGGACTACAGCATCGGCACGGTCACGGCGCTCAACCCCGTCATCGGGTACGACAAGTCCACCGAGCTGGCGGCGGAAGCCATGAGGACCGGGCGCGGCATCCTCGAGCTCGTTCGCGAGAAGAAGCTGCTCACCGAAGAGCAGATCGCCGCGGTCCTCGACCCGGTGGCCATGACCGGACAGGGGCGACCGGTATGAGCCGCCCCGGCGCCGGTGCGTCCGCGCTCGCACTGGCCACGCTCGCCCTCGTGTCCGCGTGCCGCGCGCAGGCGCCCCCGGCAGCCACTGGCGACTGGCAGGCGTTCACGGGCACGTGGACGGCCTCCGGCGAGCGCCACACCCTGCCGACCGAGGACGACGGGACCGCCGTGATCCTGCGGCTCTCCGGCGCCGTGGTCCTCGCGGCCGACGGGGGTCTCGGACGCGGATTTCGCGGGGAGATCATCGGCTTCAACGACGGCCGGGACGTCAGTGCGGGCCGTTGGGTCTGGACCGACGAGCGGGGCGACCAGCTCTTCGGCGAGGTGAAGGGCGAGCCCGTGCAGACCGGCCGGCGGTTCGTGGGCACGATCACTGGCGGCAGCGGTCGCTACGCCGGCATCAGCGGTGAGTACGAGTTCCGATGGCAAAGCGTCGTGACGACCGAGGAGGGCACGATCCAGGGCCGCACCGTCGGACTCGAGGGCCGCTACCGGCGCCTGGCGGTGACGCGATGACGGCGTCGCAGACCGTGCCGAATCCGCGCGCGGCGAGGCTCGCGACGCTCGCCGTGGTCGTCGGACTGTGGTTCTGGCCGGTCCCCGAGGGGCTCACCGCGCCGGCCTGGCACCTCTTCGCGCTGTTTGTCGGCGCCATCGTCGCGGTGGTCGTCAACGCCCTCCCGATTCTGACGGCGTCGATCCTCGCCCTCGCCACGGCGGTGCTGACCGGTACGCTCGCGCCAGCCAAGGCGTACTCGGGATTCGCGAACGGCACGATCCTGCTGATCGTCGTCGCCTTCCTGGTGGCCCGCGCCGTGGTGCAGAGCGGGCTCGGGGCCCGGATCGGACACGCCGTGGTCAGCGTCTTCGGTCGATCAACCCTGGGACTGGTCTACAGCATCTTCCTGGTCGATGCCGTCATCGCCCCGGCATTCCCGAGCAACACGGCGCGCAGTGGCGTGCTGTTCCCGCTGACGGCGTCGCTGGCCGAGGCCGCGGGCGCGCGGCCTGGCGACCCGTCGCGCAGAAGGCTGGGGGCCCTGCTGATGTTCTCCGGCATCGCCAGCCTGTCACTGTCGTCGGCCTTGTGGCTGACGGCGATGGCCGCCAACCCCCTTGGGGCCGAGATCGCGAAGCCCTTCGGCGTGCACATCACGTTCGGGTCGTGGCTGCTGGCCTCGTCGGTCCCCACGCTGGCGGCCATGGCGCTGGTGCCGCTCCTGCTGTACACGCTGATGGGTCCCGAGGTGAAGGCCACGCCCGAGGCGCCGGCCGCGGCGCGGGAGGCCTTGAAAGCGCTGGGGCCGTTCACGTGGCACGAGAAGATCGTGACCGCGACGTTCCTTGGCATGGTGGCGCTGTGGGCCCTGGCGGCCACGCTGACGCTCGACTCCACGGCGGTGGCGTTCCTGGGGCTCGGTGTCCTGCTCGCGACCGGCGTCCTGACGTCGGCAGACATCGCCAGGGAAGGGGACGTCCTGGCGACGTTCATCTGGTTCGCGGTGCTCTTCACGCTGAGCGGCCAGTTGAACGAGCTCGGCTTCATGAGTTATCTCGGCGAGCGAATGGCGGGAGCCCTCGAGGGCCTGTCGTGGCTATGGGCAGGGCTGCTGCTCCTCCTGATCTACGTGCTGCTGCACTACCTGTTCGTGAGTCAGACCGCCCACCTGCTGGCGTTGTTCGGTGTGTTTCTCGACGTGGGGGTGAAGCTCGGCGTGCCGGCCGCGCCCCTGTCGTTCCTGCTGCTCTTCGCGACCAACTTCTTCTCTGGCATCACCCCCCAGGGCTCGAGCGCCAACCTGCTCTTCGCAGGAAGCGGCTACCTGTCGCAGGGGGAGCTCTATCGGTACGGCGCGCTCCTCACGGCCGTCAACCTGCTGATCTACGTGGCGGTCGGTGGACCCTGGCTGGCGCTGGTCACCCGATGAATCAACGTCGCCCTTTCGCGGGAGGTTCACCCATGGCTCGGCGTGCTCCACTCGTTCAGATGCTGCTTGCGGGTCTTGCGCTCGCCGTCATTCTCTCCAACACGCGATCGGCCGACGCGCAGCCGGCCGCGGCTCAGCAGCCGGCAGCCAGGACGGCCGCGGCGACGACAGTGCCCCAGGTGGTCGTGCTGGCCACGGGCGGCACCATCGCCGGCGCGGCGGCCAGCGATGTGCAGGCCGGCTACACCTCGGGACAGGTCGGCGTCGAGCAGCTCCTCGCGGCCGTGCCCCAGGCGAAGAAGCTCGCCTCGCTCCGAGGCGAGCAGATTTCGAACATCGGCTCGCAGGACATGAACGACGAGGTGTGGCTCAAGCTCGCCCGCCGCGTCAACGAGATCGTCGCCATGCCCGATGTCGCCGGCGTCGTCATCACCCACGGAACCGATACGATCGAAGAAACCGCCTTTTTCCTCAACCTCGTCGTCAAATCCAAGAAGCCGGTGGTCCTGACGGCGGCGATGCGCCCGGCGACGGCGCTGTCGGCCGACGGCCCGCTGAACTTCTACAATGCCGTGGCGGTGGCCGCGAACAAGGACGCCGCGGGCCGCGGCGTGCTGGTGGTCATCAACGACTGGATCCACGACGCCTCGTCATTGACCAAGACCAGCACGACCGCCGTGCAGACCTTCCTGTCGCCGCTGTCCGGGCTGATCGGCACCGTGGCGTACGGGGACGCCGAGTTCTTCCGCGGGCCGATCGGCCGCAACACCACCAGCTCCGAGTTCTCGCTGGACGGCGTCACATCGCTGCCTCGGGTTGATATCATCATGGCTCACGAGAACATGG
Organism: uncultured Vicinamibacteraceae bacterium; assembly: GCA_964387935.1. Lineage (GTDB taxonomy): Bacteria > Acidobacteriota > Vicinamibacteria > Vicinamibacterales > JAFNAJ01 > CAYLZN01. The sequence goes on from CAYLZN010000201.1 coordinate 3,337, forward strand.
ACGGCGCGCTCATCGAGGCGGCGGCCGCGGCCGGCGCGAAGGGCATCGTCGTGGCGGGCGTCGGCAACGGCAACATGACCGAGGCGGCGGTGAAGGCCCTGGCGGCCCAGGCCAGGAAGGGCGTGGTCTGCGTGCGGGCCTCTCGCGTGGCCACGGGACGCGTGGGGCGCAACGTCGAACTCGACGACGACACGCTCGGGTTCGTGGCGTCGCTGGGCTTGAATGCGCAGAAAGCGCGGGTGCTCCTGCGGCTTGCGTTGACGAAGACGACCGACATGAAGCAGATTCAGAGGTACTTCGAAGAATACTGATCGGCTCACGGCGGGCGGCCCGCGGCGGGCGGCTCGCGGCGGGCGGCTCGCGGCGAGCGGCGAGCGGCGGGCGGCCGTCGGTTATCGGCTATCGGTTATCGGTTATCGGCTATCGGCTATCGGTTATCGGTTATCGGCTATCGGTTGAAAGGACTGATCGCGATGAGAACGTGTCACACCCCCGTCCGTGCGCGCGTGGCGCTCGTCACGGCCGTCTCGGTGCTGTGGTCGCCCGTCATGCCGCTCTTCGGCGCGCAGGCCACGACCGGGACCGCGCCGGCGGGCACCACCCAGAAGCCAGCGGCGGCGACAGCCAAACCGGCGACAGCGAAACCGGCGACTGGCCAGCCAGCGACGACCCCGGCCACCACGGCCAGACCCGCTGCCGCCACAACCGCCGCACAGCCTCCCATCGATGGCGGCTGGCCCAGGGCTTACACCACACCGAGCGGCGGCCGCATCGTCGTGTACCAGCCGCAGGTCGCGAGCTGGGACAAGCAGGCCCACATGGTGGCGTATTCGGCGGTCTCGTACGCGGCAAAGGGGGCGGAGAAACCGGCGCTTGGCAGCCTGAAGCTCGAGACCGACACCAAGGTGGCCATGAGCGATCGCCTGGTGAGGTTCTCGGACCTGAAGACCACCGAGGCGAACTTCCCGACGGTGCCCAAAGAACAGGTGCGCGAGGTCGTGGCGGAGATCAACAAGGCGATCCCGGACGAGGATCGCGTGATCGCGCTCGACCGGGTGCTGGCACACATCGACAAGAGCCAGATCATGCCGAAGAACGTCGAGGGCGTGAAGGCGGACCCGCCGACGATCTTCTATAGCCAGACGCCGGCGGCGCTCGTCAACCTGGATGGAGAGCCGATCTGGAGCCCGATCCAGAACAACGACCTGAAGTTCGCCGTGAACACGAACTGGGACCTGTTCCAGCACGCACAGACGAAGGAGCACTTCCTGCGGTACAACGACAGCTGGCTGAAGGCCCCCGACTTGAAGGGACCGTGGCAGGCGGCGGGCAGGCTGCCAGACAGCTTCGCCAAGCTGCCAGCAGATGAGAACTGGAAGGAGGTCAAGGCCGCCCTCCCCGGCAAGGCGCTGCCGGGCGGCAAGGCGCCGACGCTCTTCGTGAGCCAGACGCCGGCCGAGATGATCCTGCTGACCGGGGCCCCCAGCTACGTCACCGTCGGCAACACGAAACTGCTCTGGGTCAACAACACCGAGAGCGACGTGTTCCGGATGGGCCGCACCGGCCCGGTGTACTACCTCGTCGCGGGCCGCTGGTTCACGGCTCCGGACTTCAAGGGTCCGTGGACCTTCGCCACGACGAGCCTGCCGCCCGAGTTCCAGCAGATCCCGCTCGAACATCCACGGTCTCGTGTGCTCGCCTCGGTGCCAGGCACGCAGCAGGCTGCCGAGGCGGTCCTGCTCGCGCAGGTGCCGCAGACGGCACGCGTCAACAGGAAAGAACTGAAGGCGCCCGCGGTCGCCTACCAGGGGGACCCGAAGTTCGATCAGATCCCCGGCACCTCGGTGGCGCGCGCCGTCAACACCGACAAGGACATCATCAAGGTCGGCGCCCTCTACTACCTGTGCTTCCAGGGCGTGTGGTTCATGGCCAAGAGTCCGACCGGGCCGTGGGAGGTCGCCACCTCCGTCCCGAAGGAAATCTACGAGATCCCGGTCAGTTCGCCTGCGCACAACGTCACCTACGTCACGGTCGAAGACGATGACGACAACGACGACTGGGTGACGTTCGCGGCGGTGGCCGGGTACACCGGCATGATGGTCGCCTGGGGCTGTGCCGTGTGGGGCACCGGCTGGTACTACCCGCCCTACTGGGGCTGGGGCGGCTACTACCCGTACTACTATCCGTTTTATCCGACGTACGGCTACGGTGCGTACTACAACCCCTGGACGGGCGCCTACGGCCGCACGGCCGTGGCGTATGGACCCTACGGCGGTGCAGGTGTGACCGCGCGCTACAACCCGACGACGGGCACGTACTCGCGCGGCGCGGCGGCCTGGGGTCCCTACGGGGCCCGTGGCGTCGCGGAGGCCTACAACCCGCGGACCGGTACCTACGCGCAGACGCGGCAGGGCTCCGGGGTGTATGGCAGCTGGGGATCGACGGCGGTCCAGCGTGGTGACGACTGGGCGCAGACCTCGCGCGTCACCAACCGCCGGACAGACACGACCACGCGCGCCACGCAAGGGTCCGGCGGCGGCGAAGCGATCACCCGTCGCGGGCCCGAGGGCAGTGGTGGCGTGGCGCGCACGGGCAGCGGCGACGTCTACGCCGGCAAGGACGGCAACGTCTACCGCAAAGAAGGCGACACCTGGCAGAAGTACGACAACGGCAACTGGAGCGACGTGAACCGGCCCCAGCCGACCGACGCCCAGCGGCAGCAGGCGCAACAGCGTGCGACCGACGCCGGCGCGCAAGCGCGTGACCGCGCCGCGCAGAGCGGGGTCAGCGCCGGGGATCGCGCGACGATCGATCAGCTGAACAAGGACGCGCGAGCGCGCAGTACCGGCGCGCAGCGCACGGGCGACTACGGCAGCTATCGCAGCACCGGCGGGAGCAAGTACGGCGCGAGCACGTATCGGCCGAGCAGCGCGAGTCGCGGCGGTGGCATGCGTGGAGGCGGACGAAGGCGATAAGAGCGGGCTCAAGGCGCGGGGCGCAAGGCGCAGGGCTCAAGGCGCAGGGCGCAGGGCGCAAGGCGCAGGGCGCAGGGCTCACGGCGCAGGGCGCGGGGCTCAAGGCGTGGGGCGCAGGGCCGTGCTACAGTGCCGGCCATGCGTCTCACCCGGTGGCGAGCGGCCCGGTGGCTTGCCGGCCTTGCCCTGTTCGCCGTCGTCGGCCACCTGCTCTTCGCGCGCATCCCGGCCGAACCCGTCTCGTGGCAGGCGCCATCGACTCCGGGCTACGTCGGCGCCCATGCGCCCAACACGCGTCTAGCGAACCTCCAGCACATCCCTCTCGGCAACGAAGGGGCGCCCGAGTTCGTCTGCCTGGGTCCTGACGGCCGACTGTACGCCTCCGTGGCCTCCGGGGCCATCCTGCGCACGCGTCCCGACCGCGACGTGTTCGAGCCCTGGGTGAACACCGGTGGCCGCGTGCTCGGGTTCGACTTCGATGCGAGCGGTCGTCTGATCGCCGCCGATGCGAAGCGCGGGCTGCTGGCCGTCGGGCAGGATGGTCAGGTCTCGGTGATCGCCGAAACGGCCGACGGCGCCCCGATTCGCTTCGCCAACTCGCTCGTCGTTGCCCGGAGCGGCCGTGTGTATTTCACGGATGCGTCGCAGCGCTTCGGCCCAGGGCCGTCGGAGGGCACGCTCGAGGCGAGCATCCTCGACATCATGGAACACTCGGCCACGGGCCGCCTGATCGAACTGGATCCCTCGAGCGGGCAGACGCGCACGGTGATGCGGGACCTGTCCTACGCCAACGGCGTGGCGCTCTCAGCCGACGAATCGCACCTGTTCGTCGTCGAGACGGGCGGCTACCGTGTGTGGAAGGTCCCCGTGTCGGCCCGGGACGTGAGCGCCAAGGCCTCTCCGGCCGACGCGCGGGTGCTGCTCGACAACCTGCCCGGGTACCCTGACAACCTGCTGCGTGGCGAGGAGGGGCGAATCTGGCTCGGCTTCGCGAAGCCGCGCAGTGGGCTCGTGGACTGGATGGCCGACAAGCCGTTCCTGCGCGCGGTCACCCTGCGACTGCCGCGATCGATGTGGCCGGTGCCCCCGGCCTACGGGCACGTGATCGCGTTTGCGGAGGATGGCACCATCGTGGCGGACCTGCAGGATCCGGCCGGCACGTACCCGGAGACCACCGGCGTGACCGAAACGGCCGACCGGCTCTACATCCAGAGCCTTCACGCGGAGACCCTCGGCTGGCTGCCGAAACCGGCCAGGTGGAACGGAGGCACCCCATGACCGCGGCCGCTCGATCGTCGTGGTGTTCGTGGCAGCGGGCTGGGTCGCCTGGCCGCTCCTCCGTTCCGCCGAAGACACTTGGCACGGCGATATCGGTCTTCCACGTTTTGATCGCGACAAAAGTCATCATTGGCCGCGTCTTGCGCAGCCGGATCCCCGCACCACGCACGCTCCGCACGCCACGAATCGCCGCCGCATCTCTGGCACCGAACCTGCCGCTCCTGCACTGGATGCCCACGCCGCCCAGGCGTGACGGCACCCCAGGAGCGCCGCCGTGCCCGCCGTCACTCATCGCGCGTGTCCACCCACGTGGTTCCCGCTCGTCCTGATCGCTTTGAGCCTTCTCCTGCTCGCCCCGCCCGCCGGTGCGGCGCCGATCACGTTCGCCTTCCATACCTCGCTGGCCTCGCCGTCGACCGACCCCTTCGGGACCGGGTCGTTCAGCTTCGATGACGCGACGTTCCCGTACCCGCACAAGGTGATTCGGAACTACGGAGACCCGAATCCCCTCCTGAGCTTCGCCTACTCGGACCCGCACGTCGGCTCGCTCGGTCTGAGCCACATGGAGACATTCCATTTCGAGATCGGCCTGACGCCGACCACGTCGATCTTCGCCTTCGTGGTGTCGGACAACCTGGAACGCGTGATTCTCGGCTCGGTGAGCGGCGACGATCCGGCTGGGGCCCTGAACACGCTGGCGTTCAACAACTTCACCAATCAGCTGCGCCTGACTGTCTATTTCCCGGACCCCGTCCCGGAGCCCGCAACCCTGTTGCTGCTCGGCACCGGACTCGCGGGCGTCGCACTCCGCCGGCGGAAGCGCCACTGACCGGCCTGACGGGATCGGCGCTAAGATCATCGTCATCGCGCGATGTCGCTGGCCCCTGGCACCCGGTTCGGCGCCTATGAGGTCCTCGCCCTGCTCGGGGCGGGCGGTATGGGCGAGGTCTATCGCGGACGGGACACGAGGCTCGACCGCCCGGTCGCCATCAAGCTCCTCCACGCGCACCTGGCCAGTGATGCCGAGCAGCGCGAGCGCTTCGACCGCGAAGCCCGGGCCATTGCGAGCCTCGTGCACCCCAACGTGTGCACGCTGTACGACGTCGGCGAGCACGAGGGACGCCGATTCCTCGTCATGGAGCTGCTGGCCGGTGACACGCTCGCCACATGTCTCGCGCGGGGCTCCCTCGAGCCACTGAAGATCCTCGGCCTGGCACGAGGCCTGGCCGCCGCACTTGGGGCCGCACACCGTCGCGGCCTGGTCCATCGAGACGTGAAGCCGGGCAACGTGATGCTGACGCCGCACGGGGCGAAGCTGCTCGACTTCGGCCTGGTCCGGGACGAACGGGTGTGGACGTCCGCGGACTCAGAGGCCACACAGGCCCGTACCCGTGCAGGAGTGATCGTCGGCACCCTCGCCTACATGAGTCCCGAGCAGCTGGTGGGCGGCCCCGTGGACCAGCGCACGGACGTCTATGCGTTCGGCGTGACGTTGTACGAGGCATGCACGGGTCGGCGGCCGTTCGCGGCTGACAGCGAGGCCGAGTTGCTGGCCGCGGTGCTCCGGGACACACCGCAGCCGGCCTCGCTGGATCCCGGCATCCCGTCCGGCCTGGGTGAGATCATCGACCGGTGTCTCGCGCGGGACCCGCTCGCGCGGTATCCGTCGGCCGAGAGCCTGCAGGCGGCGTTGCTGCAGGCGGACTTCTGCTCGACGCCGTCCGGTCGCGGGTTTCTGCCTGGCGCCGCGTCGGCCGACGCGAGCAGACGACCGGTCATCGGCGTCCTGCGGTTTCGGAATGTCACGGGAGATCCCGCCTGCGACTGGCTCTCGACGGGCATTGCCGAGACCGTCACGGTCGATCTCCGCAAGCTCTCCACCCTGACCGTCGTCGGGCACGACCGGGTCGCCGCAGCGGAGGGCGCGCCCGATCTGGGAGAACCAGGCCCCGAGCTCGCCGAGCTCGGACGACGGCTCGGGTTGACGCTCGCCATCACGGGTGCGTATCAGGTCGTTGGGGCTGTCGTGCGTCTTACCGCTGCGGTCACGGACCTCGCCACGGGAACGCTCTCGGGTTCGGTGAAAGTGGATGGGCCCCTCAGCGAGATCTTCGCGCTGCAGGACAGGCTGATGACGGATCTCCTGGCCGCGGCCCGCATCGAACTTGCCGACGTGACGGCGCGACACCAGGCCCGTCCAGCCGACCCCGGCGTCGGCGCCTACGAGCTGTTCGCCCGGGGTCGTCAGCTCGTTCAGGAAATGGGTCCGGCTGGCCTCAGCGAAGCGCGCGACCTCCTCCAGCGGGCTGTCGCCGTGGAGCCGCGGTACGCGCTCGCGCACGGGGCGCTGGGCAGTGCCTGGGCGATGCGATTCATCGCCACGAGCAACCCTTCCGATCTCGAGGTGGCGGTCACTCACCTCGAGAGGGCCACGGAACTCGATCCCGTCCTCGGCGAGCCGTACGGCTGGCTGGCGTACTGCCGCGGTCGTCAGCACCGCTTCGCGGAGGCGCGCGCCGCGGGAAGGCGGGCCGTCGATCTCGATCCCGCGGGGTTCTACGGGCCGTATTTCCTCGGGGCCGCACTCTGGATGGAGGGCTGTCACGCGTTCCGGCCTGGTGTCTGGGCGGAAGCGGCAGAGGCCCTGCGGCTGGCTGGGCGCAACATGCCGCGGGCGTACGCGAGCGACATCCTGCTGGCCGACGTGTACGTGCGATGTGGACTGGTCGACGCGGCGCTCCGGTCGGCCCGCCACGCCGTCGAGGTCGAGGAGTCGGGCCTGGGCGAGGGGCCACGCATGGTCGGCGCCGGCGCGGTGCTCGGCGCCGCCCTCGTCCGCGCGGGACGGCTGGAAGAGGCCGGACCGGTGCTTGCGAGGTTCGCCGAGCGCGTCGCGGCGGCGCCGCACGTCTACGCGGACGCCTTCCAGGCCGCGGCCACGCTGGCCGCCGGTCACGTCGCGTTGGGCCAGCGGCGGGCAGCCGACGCGTACGCGCGCTTCAAGGAGATCGATGACATCTGTCGGCGAAATCCCCACGCACTCGGCCTCGGCTGGCTGGCCGTCCGCGCGCATTTCGGGCTCGCGCTGGCCGCGCACGCACTCCTGATCGGCCGGGAACGCGATGAGGCCCTGGCGAACGGCCTCGCCCGTCTCCAGGACCGGGACGTGCACGACTTCAGCGTCATCCTGCTGGGCGGCGCAGCC
>CAYLZN010000202.1:0-10792 GCA_964387935.1 uncultured Vicinamibacteraceae bacterium
AGCACCCACGGTTCGTTCAAGGAACTCGGCGCCTGGGCGCCCGACTCGAAGCACCTGGCCTACGTGGCCGCCAACCGCCTCTTCCTCGCGGACGTGCCGGCCGGCACGACGACGGAGCTGGCGTACAACCAGGCGGGCGGCTACCAGGGTGTGACGTTCTCCCCCGACAGCCGCTGGATCGCCTACTCCCGTCGCGACGACGAGATGAACGCCGAGGTGTACGTCTTCGAGATTGGCGCGCGACGGGAGAGCAACGTCACGGCGGGTCCGTTCAGCGACACGCGCCCCACGGTGACCCCTGACGCGAGGAAGGTCGTTTTTCTCTCCGATCGCGATGGAGGCGTCACGCACCTCTTCGTGGTGCCACTCGAACGGCCGCGCGAGGATCCGGACGATCCGCTCGTGCGGGAGCGACTGAAGAAGGAGAAGGGCGACAGGAAGGAAGGCCCTGCCGGCGGCGCCGGGGCCGCGCCGCCCGCCTTGCGGGTGGAGACCGCAGGCATCGATCGGAGAGCGACGCAGCTCACGAAGGGCGAGCAGCCGGTGACCTCGTACTTTCTCTCAGCGGACGGCCGCCTGGCTTACTTCGTGAGCGGCGACGAGAAAGGACCAGGGCTCTTCTCGATCGGTCTCGACGGCAAGGATCGCAAACGTGTGGCCGACGGGGCGTTCGCGCGCCTGGTGGCGAGCGCGGACACGAAGAAGGTGTTCTACACGCAGGACGACGAGATCTACCAGATGGAGCTCGCGGGCGAGAAGAAGAAGTCGAAGGTCCCCTTCAGCGTGACCGTGACCGTGGATCACCGTGGCGAGTGGGCGCAGATCTTCGACGAGTGCTGGCGCGTGATGAAGTACCGGTTCTACGACGAGCAGATGCACGGCCGCGACTGGGCGGCGATCCGGGCGCGCTACGAGCCGCTGTTGAAGTACGTCGGCGAGAACCAGGATGTGTACGACCTCGCCAACGAGATGATCGGCGAGTTGAACGCGTCACACACCGGCGTGAGCGGTCCACCGACCCGGGAGATGCCAGAGGCCTACCGGTCCCGGCAGCTCGGGTTCGAGCTCCAGCCGGCCGGCGACACCTATCAGGTCAGCCACATCTATCGCGACGGACCGGCCGACAAGGAGTGGATCGACCTGCGGGTCGGCGACGTCGTGATCGCGATCGACGGGACCCCGATCAAGGCTGGCGACAACTACTGGAAGGTACTCAATCACGCCTTGAACGACTACGTGACGGTGACGGTGGCGTCTGCCCCGCCGCGCCAGGTGCGCATCAGGAGCGTGCCCTCCATCGTGGACGTGAAGTACGAGGAGTGGGTCACGAAGAACCGCGAGTTCGTGGACAAGGCCTCGGGCGGCCAGATCGCCTACGTGCACATCCGGGCGATGAACCAGCCGTCGCTCAAGCGCTTCCAGAACGACATCAATCAGTTCTGGATGAAGAAGGGCATTGTCGTCGACATCCGGTTCAACGGCGGCGGCAACATCGACCAGGAGCTGCTCGACATCCTCGAGCGGCGGCCGTACGAATACTGGAACACCCGGTGGGGCTCGAGAACGTGGGGACGTCGGCCGCGGCAGGCGATCGCCGGCCCGAAGGTGATGCTGATCAACCACCGGTCCGGGTCCGACAGCGAGGTGACGCCCATGGGCTTCCGGGATCTCGGGCTCGGCCGGATCGTGGGCAACCCGACGGCGGGCGGCGTGATCGCGACCGGCTCGTACCGGCTGATCAACGGCGGCAGCATCCGCACGCCGGGCTCGCTGGTCGTGACCTACGATCCATCCAAGCTGCACAACTACGGGACGAACCTCGAGAACTACGGCGTGGCACCCGACGTGTGGGTGGAGAACACGCCGGAGGACGAGCTGAAAGGATTCGATCGCGAGCTGCAGGCGGCCGTGGACGAGGCGCTGCGGATGATGAAAGAGGGACGCTGGCAGTACACGACCGCGGAGGCGCCGGCGGGCAGGCGGTGACGCGCTCCGCGCCGGCGCAGGTCGCGCAGGGGGCGCTGTCATCAACCGTGCGCGCCCTACTTCGTTCCCCGACTCAGCGCGGTGAGCTCGTCGAACGGGGCGTAGCCACGGAAGGCTTCGAAGGCGTCGTCGGCATGCACGGGCCAGGCGATCGGCTGCCCCTCGGCAAACGCCTCGCGCAGCAGGTCCAGGGTGCGCTCCCGATCCCCGAGGGCGGCGGTGATGCGGGCGCGGCCGAGCGTATGAGCGCCGCGCACGTACGGCCGGTTGAATCGCGCCAGCTCGTCGATCATCCTGCGGGCCGTGGCGACATCCCCGCGCCTGGCGGCGACGACGCCGAGCTGCGAGCGCGCATCGATGGCGGCTGGCGCCGCGGCCGCGATCTTCGTGAACACCGCTGACGCCTCGGACCAGCGCTCGAGCAGGGTCAGCGTCGATCCTCGCAGCATCTGCATGGAAGTGGAACCGGCGAGGGTCGTGTCCAGGCCGTCGAGCCATCGCAACGCCTGATCGGCCACTCGTTTCGCTTCCTCCGGGTGACCGTGCGCACGCAGCTCGGCCGCGGCGGTTACGAAGATGGTGCCCGGGCGAGGGCGTGCCGCTGGAGGCACGGAGAGACATGCGTCGAGGACCTGGCGGAGGTCGTCGGTCCGCCCCTGTGCCGCGAGCGCTCGCGCCTCGGCGAGATACCCGAGCGGGGTGCCGGGCACGGCCGCAAGCGCTGTGGTGCCAACCTCCCGCTCCGCATCGTATTCCCCGAGCATGTGGTGCGCCTGCGCGAGCGTCTCCACCCAGCCGCGCCATGCGGCGGCGTTCGCGCGGGGATCCGGCGTGAACGGCCGCAGCGCGTCGAGCGCCTCCTGTGGTCGCCCGATGTCCCTTGCCGTCCAGGCCACGAGGTTGGCCGAGGGCAGGTGATGTGCGAAGCCAAGCGACCTCACTGCCGTATGGGCCTCGATCAACCGGCCGCCCAGGTGTGCACTGAAGTACTGCAGCATCGCTTTGCCGGCAGGCGGGACGCCGGGCCGGATTCTTTCGACGACGGCCTCGGCCTCGTCGAACCTGCCGAGGGTCTCATAGGCAGGCACGAGCCAGCCGAGGCACCACCACAGGCGGGAATCCAGTTCGAGCACCTTCTCGAAATGGCGGGCCGCTTCGGACATGTTGGTCCCGAAGTGCTCGAGGCCGGTCGCGAACTCCTTGTAAGCTTCGTAGGTGGGCAGCGCCATGATGGCCAGTTGCTGCGGGGAGAACCCGGTCATGCCGCCAGCGCCGCGCATCATCATCAGCGTGGCGCCCACCACCTGCTGCTCGATGCGTGCCGGCAGCTCGTTGACGGCACTCCGCGGGACGACGAGCGGATCGAATTGACGGAGCGGCTGCTGGGTCGCGACATCGGCGAGCCCGCCCTGGAAGGTGACGTCCGCGCCCGCCACGCCGATGTCCCCGGACACGACGCGCGCGGCGCCGAGGCGACGGGCCATCCGCGCGTCCTGCGCCTGGGCGACGTCAATGCCCTCGAGACCGAGCAGGCGGGCGATCGAGGCTGACGCCATCGGCCCGATCGCGTCGAGCGACGCGTCGCCGGTGCGGTTCACGATCGGCGCGAGAGCCACGCGGTCCGGCACGATCGGCACGGCTGGTGTACGCGCGCGGCTGAACAGCCACCACGCGCCGGCTGCGGCGGTGAGCACGAGCGCGACACCCGCGACGCCCATCAACCGGCGCGGGCGCCGGAGACCCCTCACCGGCGGAACGGTTCCGGACGCAGGCGCGGTCACGGGGAGCGCCGGCGCCTGCACGTCGCTGCGGGCATCCGCACCGGTCGCGACCGTGTTCGCGAGGCTGTCGAGCGCGTCCCGCAGTTCGAACACATCCTGCGGTCGCTGCGCACGGTCCTTTTCGAGGCAGCGATCGACGAGCCCGGTGAACTCCCGCGGCAGGTCGGGCTTCACTCCGGCCAGGGCGGGGGCCGGCTCCTTGATGATCGACGACAGGACGGCCATCGCCGTATCACCACCGAAGGGGCGCACCCCGGCTGCCATCTCGTAGAGGACGACGCCGAGCGAGAAGATGTCGGCCCGGTGATCGACGCGCAACCCCTGCGCCTGCTCCGGTGCCATGTAGTACACCGTGCCGACGATGGCGCCCAGCTGGGTGCCCGGAGCAGTGACGGTCCCGTCTGCGACCAGCCCTGTCTCATCCGACGGGGCGAGGCCCGAAGGCCGGCCCAGCAGCTTGGCGAGGCCGAAGTCGAGCACCTTCACGCGCCCGTCCCGGGTCACCATCACGTTGCCTGGCTTGAGGTCGCGGTGGACGATACCCTGGCGGTGCGCGAAGCCGATGGCCTCCGCGAGCGGGATCGCCAGACGCAGCAGGGCGGGTAGCCGCATGCCGCCTTCCGGAATCAGGTGCGCGAGGGGCTGGCCGTCCACGAACTCCATCGCCAGGATGGTCGCGTCGCCGAACCGCTCGATCCCGTAGATCGTGACGATGCCGGGGTGGTTCAGGGCGGCGATCGCGCGGGCTTCCTGGTCGAACCGCCGCTGACGATCGGCGTCGCCGGCCAGGTTGGGCGGAAGCACCTTGAGCGCGACCTTCCGGCCGAGCGCGAGGTCCTCCGCGAGGAAGACCTCGCCCATCCCGCCGCGGCCGAGGAGGGAGAGCACACGATAGTGCGCGAGGGTGGTGCCGACCAACCGGCCACCTCTCTGCGGGGGCGACGGCACGATCACTGTAGCACCGCACGAGGGTCCCGGCGTCGGCGCTGTGTCGTCGGCGCCGTTGACTATCGGCGACCCGGGCGGGATACTGGCGAAAGCCCCCTGGTCCTCAGGCGGTCCGCGCTGCTGCGGTCCCGCGGCAGCCGACCAGAGGAGGCTGCCATGCGTGCTCGCGCCCTTGGCCTCGTCGTCGCAGGCGTGGCTCTCGCGTGGTGTCCCACCGCCCTCGCGTCCGCCCAGGAACAGACCGGCCGCATCCAAGGCGTCGTGCGCGACCAGCAGGGCGGGGTGTTGCCGGGCGTCACCGTCGAGGCGAAGAACCTCGAGGTCGGTGCTGCGCTTGTCGTGGTCACCGACGAGGCCGGGGTGTTCCGCTATGCCGCGCTGGGTCCCGGGAACTACGACGTGACGGCGTCGCTCGACGGCTTCCAGCCGTCACGCTTCGAGCGGGTCGAAGTGTTGCTCGGCCAGATCAAGCGGCTGGAATTCGCGTTGGCGATCGGCGGGCTCGAGGAAACCGTCAATGTGTCGGCGGCCTCGCCGCTCGTGGACGTGAAGCAGAGCGCACGCGGCTTCAGCCTCAGGAAGGACCAGCTGGAGTACCTGCCGCGCACCACGGACTACACGAGTGTCGTGCAGTTGCTGCCCGGCGCGAATTCTGAGGCGAAGCTGGGCGGCCTTTCGATCGACGGGTCGAGCGCGGCCGAGAACCGCTTCATCATCGACGGCATCGACACGACCAACGCGATGACCGGCGTGCCGGGGCAGACCCTCAACGTGGACAACGTCGAGGAGCTGCAGGTGAAGTCGAGCGGGTACACGGCCGAGTACGGCGGCTCCACCGGCGGCGTCATCAACGTGCTGACCAGGAGCGGCACGAACGCGTGGCACGGCGACGTGAGCGTCTACCTCGGCGGCGACGCGTTCGACGCCTCGCCGCGGCCCAACCTCCGAAAGAACCTCCAGGACTCGACCAAGGCGGAGTACTTCACCTACCCGGAGGACCCCTGCACCGGGTGGACGCCGGGCTTCAGCCTCGGGGGGCCGATTCACCGGGATCTCGCGTGGTTCTTCGTCGCCTATCGGCCGGGGCTGAAGACCATCGACCGCACGGTCACGTTCGCGCTGGACAAGTCGACGGCCACGCTCACGCAGCACCTGACGCAGCAGTCCCTGACCGTGAGCCAGACGCTGCAGCTCGGGTCGCGCTTGCGAACCCGCCTCTCGTACAACAACGCGGCGCAGCGCCAGGAGGGCCTCTTGCCGAAGCAGGACGGCTCGGATTCGCCGGTCAGCAACTTCGACGTGAACACCTCGTACCCGAACTGGACACTGTCGGGGACGGCCGACCTGCTCGCCACGCCGAGGCTGTTCGTGTCGGGCCGCGTCGGCTACCTGGTCGTGGACCGGCACAGCGACAACGTCCGCGGCACGCCGCGGTACGTGTTCGGCACGTCGAACATCGGCCTGCTCGACGTCACGCCGGCGTATCAACGAGTCACCGGCTTCACGACCGACACCAGCAACTACGACTACGTGAAGGACCGCGTGTCGCGTCTCGCCGGCCAGGTGGACGCCACGTGGCACGTGACACGGTGGGGCGAGCACGCCGTGAAGGCGGGCGTTCAGGTCGATTGGACCACCAACGACGTGAACAGGGGCCACAAGGCGAACGTGGTCCAGCTCGTGTGGAACCGCGCAACGGGAGGCATCCGCGGGCCCTATGGCTACTACGGCGTCGTCAGCAACAGCGTCGAGCCCAGACGCGGGCAGATCTTCCTCGGCAAGGCCGAGGGCAGCACGGCCGGCCTCTTCGTCCAGGATGCCTGGACGGTCACCCCTCAGCTGACGATCAACGTGGGGCTGCGGACGGAGCGCGAGACCGTGCCGGGCTACTCCACGTCGGCCGACGCGCCGCCGGTCGTCGAGTTCGGATTCGACGAAAAGCTCGCGCCGCGCCTGGGCGCCGCGTACGACCTGCGCGGCGACGGGCGCTGGAAAGTCTACGGGAGCTGGGGCGTCTTCTACGACATCTTCAAGTACAGCCTGTCCACGGCGTTCGGCGGTCTGGACACGGTCCAGTGGGCGTTCACGCTGGACACGTACGAGTGGCCGACGCTGCTAGCGAATCCGGCGTGCCCGCCAACCTGTCCCGGCACGAGAATCTTCGGGCCCCGCGGCGTCGCCAACATCCCGCTCTTCGCCGTGGACGGGGACCTCGACGCGATGCGCCTGCAGGAGGCCGTGGCGGGCATCGAGCACCAGTGGCGTCCCCACCTGCTCCTCTCCGCGCGCTACGTGCACAAACAGCTCGACCGCGCGGTGGAGGACATCGGATCGCTCGATGCGGACTCGAACGAGATGTACACCGTCGGCAATCCTGGCTTCCATCGGGCGACGATCGCGTACCCGGGCGTGGCGCTGCCGAAGGCGGTTCGCGACTACGACGCGCTCGAACTGGCCGTCCGGCGTCCGATGACGGCGCGCTGGGGATTCGGGGCGAGCTATCTCTGGAGCCGCCTGTACGGCAATTTCTCCGGGCTCTCGCAGTCCGACGAGAACGGGCGCGTCTCACCGAACGTCGGACGGCTGTACGACTATCCGCTCATGATGTTCGACGAGAAAGGACGGCCCGTGTTCGGCCCCCTCGCGACAGACCGGCCTCACCAGCTCAAGGCGCACCTGGTCTATTCGACGAGATTCAACGTCGGGGCCTTCGGCTACCTCGGATCCGGCCTGCCGGTCTCGCGCGAGGCCGGCGTCATCGCGAGCCATTCCTACCCGATGCAATACCTCGGACGGTTGAGCGACGGGCGCACGCCCGTGTTCTCGCAGACCGACCTCTCGGCGCAGCAGGACATCGGGATCGCGCGCGGAACGCGGCTCTCCCTCGGCATCATCGTGACCAACCTGTTCAACCAGGACACGGCCGTCTCGAAGTACTCGACCGAGACCGAGCTGGTGCCGCTCGACTTCAAGGAGGCGGATCTGTACGCAGGACGCCTCGATTTCGCGCAGTTGTTCGCGCAGAACAACGTGCCCAGGGACCCACGGTTCCTGATGGACAACGCCTACCAGGCCCCACGCACCGCGCGCGTGTACGTGAAGTGGAGCTTCTGATGGGGCCGGCGGCGGGCGCCTGTTCGCGGGCTGAACCATGGCGCTGACGACCCCCAGCCGTCTCGGCGCGTACGAGATCCTCTCCCTCCTCGGCGTCGGTGGCATGGGCGAGGTGTACCTGGCGCGCGACCCGCGGCTCGGACGCGAGGTGGCCCTCAAGGTGCTGCCCGCCGATCTCGCGGCGGACCCCGACCCTTCGGCGGGCTCAGGGTCGTCCCGAGCGCAGCCGAGGGACGAACGCCTGGCGCGCTTCGCACGCGAAGCCCGTACAGTCGCCGCCCTGAACCATCCGAACATCGTCACCCTCCACTCGATCGAGGAGGCCGACGGTCTGCACTTCCTCACGATGGAGCGCGTGACGGGACGGCCGCTGTCGGACGCGATCCCGGCAGAAGGCATGGCGCTCCCCCGCCTCCTCGAGATCGCCATCCCGGTCGCCGACGCGCTCGCCACCGCGCACGTTCACGGCATCGTCCATCGCGATTTGAAGCCGGCCAACGTCATGGTGAGCGACGAGGGACGGGTCAAGGTGCTGGACTTCGGGCTGGCCAGGCCTCGAGCGCCCGTACTCGGCGACGGTCAGGCCGGGCCGACTGAGACCGTGACCGCCGAGGGACGCATCGTCGGGTCGGTGCCCTACATGGCGCCGGAGCAGTTGCGTGGCGGGCGTCCGGAACCACGGTCCGACATCTTCTCGTTCGGCGTGATGCTCTACGAGATGGCCACGGGCGCCCGGCCGTTCCGGGGTGAGTCGACCGTGGACGTGGTGTCTGCGATTCTCCGTGCAGATCCTGCCCCGCTGGACCAGGTGCGACCGGAATTGCCGCTCCGGTTCGTGCAGCTCGTGAGGCGCTGTCTGGAGAAGAGCCCGCTGCAACGCGCGCAGTCGGCCGTCGACCTCCAGCACGATCTCCAGGACCTGGCGGACGAACTGCGGTCGGGGGCTCCCGTCTCTGGTCCCGCGTCGCAGGTGGCCAGCGCGACGATGGCGCCACCGGCGCGTCGCCCCTGGCTGCGGTGGGGCGTGGCCCTCGTCGCACTGCTCACGCTCGTGACGGCGGGCGCAGTCCTGATCCCGCGCCTGCGTTCGGGCAGCGACGGGGCCGGCGCCACGGCCGACCTGACCTCGGTCGCGGTGCTGCCGTTCGCAAACATGGCGCACGACCCATCGCAGGACTTCTTCGTCGAAGGGATTCACGAGGCACTCATCACCGACCTCGCCAAGCTGGGCACGCTGAAGGTGACATCGCGCAACTCCGTGCTGCGCTACAAGGACCACACGCTGCAGCTCGAGGACGTCGCACGAGAGCTCGGAGTAGACGCCCTCATCGAGGGCTCCGTGCTGCGCGCGGGCGACAAGGTGCGCATCACCGCGCAGTTGATCATGGGCGCGACCGATGAACACGCGTGGGCCGAGAGCTACGACCGCGACGTGGCAGATGTGCTGGGCGTCCTGAGCGACGTGTCACGGTCGATTGCGCGTGAGGTGCAGGCGCGGCTCGGCGGCCAGTCGGCGACCGCGGGCGCGCCGATGGAGGGCGCCGCTCCACCGGTCCAGGCGCGGCGAGTTCATCCCGAGGCGCTCGACGCCTACCTCCGTGCCCGGCAGGCACTGAACAACGGGCTCATCTCGGCAGGGACGTCGGTCCGCTATCTCACGCAGAGCGTCTTGGATGCGCAGAAGCAATTTCAGCAGGCCGTCACGGTCGACCCGCAGTACGCCGACGCCTGGAGTGGGCTCGCCTTCACGACCATGTCCCAGGCCTTCTTCGGCCTGAGGCCCGCGGCTGACGCCCTGGGCCCTGCGCGCGAAGCGGCCGGCAAGGCGCTCGAGATCGATCCCTCACAGGCTGAGGCCTATGCCGCGCTGGGGTTCATGGACCTGTTCTTCGAGTGGAGGTTCGACCGGGCAAAGCTGGAGCTGGAGAAGGCCCTCTCACTCGATCCGTACGACGTCCACATCCGGCATGGCTACGCCGACTATCTCGTCGCCCACGGGCGTGCACGGGAGAGCGTGGACCAGTTGCGGATCGCCCGCGGCCACAATCCCAATGCTCCCTGGGCGCACCTGCTCGTGTTGACGCACCTGCACATGGCGTCGCGTGACTGGAACGAGGTCCTGGCCGAGGCGCGACGTGTGCAGGCTGCCTTCCCGACCATGAGCATGCCCTCCGGCATCATCGTCGACTGCCTGTGGCGGCTGGGCAAGTACGAGGAGGCTCTCAGGGAACTCCGGGCCCTCGACCCCGAAGGGGCCGCGGTGATGGAAACGGCGTTGAAAGAGGAGGGACCGCGTGCCGCACTCAAGGCGAGTGCCGAGGCTGCACTCGAGCACGTGACGCCACGGACACGGCCCATGACCATCGCCGCGGCCTTCGCCGACGCCGGCGACCGGGACACGGCATTCGCCTGGCTCGAAAAGGCGTTCGCGGTGCGGCAACCCCAGCTGCTGTACGTACCTGCACGGAGCGAGTGGGACGGCCTGCGCGACGATCCGCGCTACATCGACGTCATGCGCCGGATCGGGCTGCCGCTGGCGGCGGCCCGACCCTGAAGATGGGATCATGCGATGACCCTGGCCGCTGGCACGCACATCGGGTCGTATGAGGTGGTCTGCCTCCTCGGCTCAGGCGGCATGGGCGAGGTCTACCTCGCGCGCGACCCGCGCCTCGGACGCGAGGTGGCGCTCAAGGTGCTGCCCGCCGATCTCACGGCGGATCCCGACCGCATCACCCGCCTGGAGCGCGAGGCGAAGACCGTTGCCGCCCTGAACCATCCGAACATCGTCACCATCCACTCGATCGAGGAGGCCGATGGCCTTCGCTTCCTGACAATGGAGCGCGTGACGGGACGGCCGCTGTCGGGATTGATCGGACCCGATGGCCTGCCCGCGGCCCGGCTGCTCGACGTGGCCATTCCCATCGCCGATGCCCTCGCAGCCGCGCATGACAAGGGCATCGTCC
>CAYLZN010000203.1:0-10734 GCA_964387935.1 uncultured Vicinamibacteraceae bacterium
CGATGCGATCCCCCTGGGCGGGGATGTCGTAGGTATCGAAGCTCACCTGGAGGCGGGGGCTCGACCGGCGCATCTCGTCGTGAATCCACTGCGCCGCGGCGCCGATGCCCCGGTCCGGCGCGTCCTGCGTGGACAGCGTGTTGCGCGTCTGGAAGGACACGAGTTTCTCGAGCAGCTGCCGTAGTCGTTGCTCGGACACCTGGTCCAGCAAGGTCGCGATACGTGCATCGACGTCGGGCGCAGGCTGAGCCGACGCCGGCCACGACGTGCAGGGGACCAGACAGGACAGGACGAGCCACGGGGCGAGGCGAAGACGGACCTTCATCGCGGACCTCGAATGGGACGCCGGGGCTGAAAGCCCCGGTGCTCCGAAGGGCGCCAGGACACCTGAAAGCCCCGGCGCTCCGAAGGGCGCCAGGACACCTGAAAGCCCCAGCGCTCCGAGAAGACAAGCACCGATAACCGATGATCGACAACCGATAACCGATAACCGATGCCCGGTTTATCTTATCCGGACGTGTTCGAGGTAGTCGCCGGACGCGATCTGGGGCGCCTGGCCGAGGGGAGCGTTGTAGAAGTAGACCCAGACGTCGATGTTGCGGCCGTCCTCGAGCGCGCAGGGGACGCTCGCGCGGGTGTAGAGGCTGCGATCCGGGTCGTCTGGCGCGTAGCCTTCCAGTTCGTCCAGGGCGGCCAGCACCGCGCGGGCGTCGATCATCTCGTAGACCTCGCCCCACACGCGACCGTCCGCCGCCGGCACCGCGGCCGGGTAGATCCCCAGATCGAACAGCGCAGCGTGAATCGACCCACGGCCAACGTAGGTGAGCTTGGTCTCGATGCCGACCCGGCGCCGGCGATCGAAGCCGGTCATCAACGTACCGTAGAAGAACGCCAGTTCGGCCAAGGATAAACCTCCGTCACGGGCGGTCTATGGGGACGAGTCGCGTGTCCGGCACGCGCGCGGACCAGCCGACTGCGGGAAGGACCTGACTGGCTAAGTCCTTCGATCCACAAATCCTGTGACGTATTGATCACTCAGGACTTAGTGCTGAGTGAGCAATATGGCGACAGCGTGGGCCCGCGACACGTCGCCGTCACTGCGAATCGAAGCACTAAGTGTAGGAGTGGGCGCGAAGCACGTCAAGGGAAGAAGGACCGCAGCAGCGGCCCCGGCATTGCGGCTGCACTGAAAAGAAAAAGGTCGCGGAGTCTCCTCGACTCCACGACCTTGATCTTGGTGCCTTGTGCCCTGTGCCCTGAGCCTTGAGCCCTGAGCCTTGAGCCCGCCCTTTACTGCTGCCCCTCAGGCGCCGTGGTTCCCTTGAGCTGCTGCAGGACGTCGATCACCTCGGACGGCACCCGGAAGCCCAGTTCAACGGTCGTCCCAGATCCACCGAGCGTGACCGACTGCATGAGGGCCTGAAGTTCCGGCTTGGACCCGGCCTGCATGCGCCCCAGCGCCATGAACCCGTTGAGCACGTCACGGAGGTTCTTGGCCGACTCCTCGTCGCGCGCCTCGGCACGGAGCACGCCGTCCAGCCCGCCGTTGATGTGCCCGGCCGCCGTGAAGTACTTGACGGCTGGCAGCCTGGCGATGACACCCTCCGGCAGGTTGGCTCGACTGGCGAGAACGTCAAAGCGCCCGACGGCCCAGGCGTTGGCCGTCCCGTCCACCTCACCGATGAGCTTCATGAGCTCCGGGTTGGCGGTCACCGACTGGCCCGCCGCCTGGGTATCGATGGCCGTCCGGAGCGCAGCTTCGTCACCAGCCATCAGGAACTCCGGATCTACCAAGACGACGGCCGGGGTGACGTGGGGACGAGTCGCCTCGCCCTCGGCCTCTGGCTGCCGTTCGGGCATCGTGATCAGCCGCAGTCCCTTGTAGTCCTCGATCACGGCATTGTGCTCGCGGGCCAGCGCCTCCAGCCGGGCGAGGTCGAAGCGGCCACGGAGCATGACGAAACCCGACTTCTGCCCGTCGCGGGGGAGCATGCAGGCGACGACCCGATCGATGTCCGTTTCGATGTCGATGCCGGTCTGGGTCTTGAACTCTTCCCGGCCCTGATCTTCGGGAGGCACGGCGCCCTGGAGCTTGTGGCGGAGTTCGGAGTTCATGACCTCGCGGACGTCGGCGTAGGCCACGACGGCGGCGTCCGCGGGCACGTAGGCAAGCTCCGGGGGGGCGCCTGGGCCGGAAAACGCGCCTGTCGGAAGACCGCCGAAGTAGGCGACCAGTCCAGTGCAGAGGCCAGCAACGAGGAGTGCGGAGGAGCCAATGAGGAACTTGCGCGTACTGACAGTCATCGGACGGTCACCTCTGTTCCTATTAACGACGAGGTTACACGAAAGTTCCGTGGGGTCAGGTCTTTACTTTTAGCGTTTTGGGGCAAAACCCCAAAACGCTAAAAGTAAAGACCTGACCCCACGCTTCACTGCTCCAGCACGTATTCCCGCCGCTCGACGGTCCGCACGGCGAGCGCCAGGAACACCAGCATGATCCCCAGGAGCACCACCACGCACGTCGTCAAAGACGGGGTGTCCTGGAACACGGCCTGGAGGAAGCTCAGGGCGCTGTCCGACGGCATGGTGTGGGGCACCAGGGCCTGGAGATAGTGCATGACGGTGAACTTCTTCAGGTAGCCCGGAAACACCAGCACGGCCGGCTCCCAGCCGAACAGGAAGATGAGCCCGGTCACGAGCGGCCGCTTGAACTGGGCGCCGACCCAGGCGAATACCGCACCATAGACGGCCAGGGCCAGGGCCAGAATGGCCAGGTCCTTCACCAGGGCCGGGAATGTCGCCGCGAGGCTCCCGCCGAGCCGCGGGACGATGAGGAAGTAGACCAGCATCACCGACGGCAGGACCACGAACACGGTGCAGGCCAGGTAGGCGAGGTACTTCCCCAGGAGCACGGCGCCGCGCCGGATGGGTCGGGTGAAGAGGTAGGTCAGGGTCTTGTCCTCCACCTCGTCGGCCATGAGCGCGGTGCCGTAGAACACCGCCAGGACGGGCACGCTGAAGCGAATATAGAAGAGCCAGAACATCGCGCCGAACGCACTGGGACCGGCCAGGTTACCGCCCCCGCCGGGTCCGGTGCCGATGAGTGCGTCGAAGGCGCGCACGAGCAGGGCGATCAGAACCGGCCCCCCCACCACGAGCAGCATGAAGATGGTCCGCCGGGACCACAGCATCAAGCCCAGCGACAGGTCGAACACTCTGAACGCCGACGTCAGAAAGGATGGCACCGTCCGCGCGGGCGGGGCCGAAACGATCGCGGAGGCCTGGCTCGTCTCGCTCATCGTGTGCGGCTCCGTCACTTCACCAGATACCGGAACACCGCCTGCAGGTTGTCATCCGGGGAGGTGACCTCCTCGATGGCCCCGCAGGTGCCAGACGCCGCCAGTTCGGTGAGGTAGGTGTAGAACGCGTCCGGTCTGGCGGTCTCGACCACCACCGCGTCGGCGTCGAGCCGCAGGCTGATGACGTGGTCGAGCGCCAGGAACTCCCGAGCCGCCACGCGGGGGTTCTCCACCCGCACCGAGACGGTGTGCGGATGTTCGTCGATGAGTTCCCGGATGTGGTGGACGTCGCCCTCGGCCAGGATGCGACCGTTGTTGATGAGCAGGATGTTCGACGTCATCGCCTCGATCTCGTGCAGGTTGTGGCTCGAGACGATGAGGCTCTTGCCGGCCCGGGCCCAGTCGCGGATCATCCGGATGGTCTTCCGGCGTCCGAGGGGATCCATCCCGGACAGCGGTTCGTCGAGGATGAGCAACTGCGGGTCGTGGGCGATCGCCTGTGCAAGCTTCACGCGCTGGCGCATCCCCTTGCTGTAGGCGCCGATCTTCTTGTCCGCGGCCTCGAGCAGGTCCACGGCCTCGAGCGCCCGCCGGGCTGCGGCCGCCGCGGCCGTCTCGGTCAGCCCGTTCAGGCGAATCAGCCCGCTCACCCACTCCAGCCCGGTCAGCCGCTCGTAGAAGGAGTCCTGCTCCGGGCAGAAGCCGATCTCGAAGAACAGCCTGGGGTTCGCCCAGATCGGCTCGCCGAGCACGGTGATCTCCCCCTTGCTCGGCTTGAGCTGGCCGGTCATGAGCTTCATGAACGTGGACTTCCCGGCGCCGTTCGGCCCGAGCAGCCCGGTGATGCCGGGCGGCACGGTCACAGTGACGTCGTTGAGCCCGATCACCTGGCCGTACCACTTCGACAACTGTGTGGCCGCGACCACCGGGGCAGCGCTCACGTGACCACCTCCACGCCCCTCACGCGGCGTTCCAGAATGGACGCCGACACGACGATCAGGCCGACAACCACGATCAGGGAGACGGCCACCGGGGTGTCGTAGCGCAGGCGCTGTCGGAAAATGAGGTCGCCAAGCTGCTCGAGGCTGGCCGTGAACGAGAGCCACGAGACGCTGCTCGAGCCGGTGATCCCGCGCAGGGCCTCGAACATCGCGCGCGTGAAGAGCACGAGGCCCGCGTAGAGCACGGCCACGAAGCGCGGGCTGTTCGAAAGCGAGGACAGGGCGAGCATGGAGAACGCGGCAGTCAGCACCTGGAGCAGCGAGTACACGGTGATGGCAGGCACCAGGAACAGGTGCTCGCGGATGAACGCGAAGCTGCCCGCGAAGAGCGCCTGCAGGAGCAGGAGCAGCATGGCCGGCACCCACGTCACGAGGAGCAGGAACACCACGAGGATGGCCATCTTGCCGCCGACGTAGTCTGCACGCGTCAGCGGTTTCGAGAGGTAGATCTGCAGGGCGTTGGCGCGCCGGTCGCTCGCGATGAGCCCGGCGCCGACGAAGATGCTCACGAAGAACACGAATGTGCTCTGCTGGTCGAAGAACTCCCGGAAGGTCTCCGCCTTCATCGCGAGCATGCTCGCCTGCGGGAAGTTGGCCGACACGTAAATCTGCACGGCACGGACGATGAAGGGGATCCAGGCGAAGAGGAGGAGCCCCAGGAACGCGCGTTTCTTGAGGACGCCCATGATGCCGTGCGAGGCGATGACCGTCCACGCGCTCCGGGCGCTCTCCTTCCGCCCCTTGTAGCGCCGGTAGCTCTGATCGTGAATCGGCACGGCGCTACTCCTCGCCCACGGCGCGCGCGAACACGTCCTCGAGGGTCGGCACGCTCGGGCGCAGGTGCCGGACCTGCACGCGGTGCCGCGCGGCCAGCGAGAACAGGTCCTGCGGCCCCATCCCCTCCGGCACGAAGACCCGCATGATGTCCTCCTCGGTGGCGTGGCACTCGATGTGGTGCGCGCGGAGCACCTCGACGAACCCACGGTCGTCGCCCTTGAGCCTCAGTTCGAAGACGCGGCCACTGGGACCTTTGAGCTTCTCGATGGGGCCGGCCGCAGCCACTCGGCCCTTGTCCAGCACCACCACCTCATCGCAGGTGAACTCGACGTCGGGCAGCAGGTGCGACGACAGGATCAGGCTCACGCGCTTGTTGTGGGCGAGATCGCGGATGAGGGCCAGCATCTCGTCGCGGCCCTTGGGATCCATCCCGTTGGTGGGCTCGTCGAGGAACAGCAGGTCGGGATCGTGGACGAGCGCCTGCGCGAGCTTGATCCGCTGCTTCATGCCGGTGGAATAGGTCTCGACGTTCCGGTAGCGTGCCTCGCCCAGCCCGACGTAATAGAGCACTTCGTGGGCGCGCTGCATGGCGTCCACCGCCGGCAGGCCCGCGAGCTGACCGCAGTACCCGACGAAGCTCACGGCATTCATGCCGGGGATGTGCGCGTCGTTCTCCGGCATGTAGCCGATCCGCGCCCGAAGCTCCTGGGGCTTCTGCGCGACGTCCATGCCGAGCACCTGCATCCGCCCCCGGTCGGGTGTGAGGAACCCGAGGAGCGACTTGAGGATGGTGCTCTTGCCGGCGCCATTGGGCCCGAGCAGGCCCACCGCGCCCGACGCGAAGCTCGCCGTCACTTCCTTGAGCGCCTGGTTCGAGCCGTAGGTGACGGAGACGGCGTCGAGGATCACGGCGGGAGGCAACGTGTCAGTCATGCGTCCACGAGGATATACGGGACCGGGTCATTGGGCGTTCGATTATAAGGGGCGTACGGCGTACGGCGTACGACGTACGGCGGCGTACGGTTGGGTGCGACGCGGCGCGGGGCGCGCGGCGGGGCGGGCCATACGGCCGGCGAGGCCGGGGTCGGGCAACTGGAAACTGGAAACTGGGAACTGGTTACAATACGTGTTTCGTCCGTCCTGAGGAGGGAATCCGATGCGTCGATCAGTCTTGATGGTGGGTGCCGTGCTCCTGGGATCCTGCCTGGCGGCCGCCGTGGCCACCGCGCAGACGCCAGGGGCCAAGGCCGCGCCTGGCGGCAATCCGATCGTGGTGATGAAGACCTCGATGGGCGAGGTCAAGATCCAGCTCGCGCGCGACAAGGCGCCCGTCAGCGTGGACAACTTCCTGTCGTACGTGAAGGACAAATACTACGACGGGACGGTGTTCCACCGCATCATCCCCACCTTCATGATCCAGGGGGGCGGCTTCACGCCGGACCTGACCAAGAAGTCGACCAAGGCGCCCATCAAGCTCGAAGTGGGCACCGGGCTGAAGAACATCCGGGGCTCAGTGGCCATGGCCCGCACGAACGACCCGAACAGCGCCACCTCCCAGTTCTTCATCAACGTGGTCGACAACCCGGGCCTCGACTCGAAGGGCGAAGGGAACGGCTACGCCGTCTTCGGCCAGGTGATCGAAGGCATGGACGTCGTGGACAAGATCAAGGCGGTCAAGACCGGGGCCCGCGGCGGCATGAACGACGTGCCGGAAGCTGCCGTCGTCATCGAGTCGATTCGCGTGCAGTAACGCCGTCAACTGGTAACTCGTAACTGGCAACTGATTACAGCCCCAGCGCTTCCGCCTGCTCCCGCATCGACGCGATCACGTTCGCGATGTGCTCCTCGAGCGGCAGGCCCAGTTCCTCCGCACCCTTGACAAGGTCTTCGCGCTTGACGGCCCGCGCGAAGGCCTTGTCCTTCATCCGCTTCTTTACCGAGCTCGCCTCGAGGTCCATCACGCTCTTACTCGGCCGCACGAGCGCGGCGGCCGTGATGAACCCGCACAGCTCGTCGCAGGCGAACAGCGACTTCTCGAGCCGGGTCTCGCGGGGCACGCCGGTGTAGTCCGCGTGTGACAGGATCGCCTGCAGCACGAACTCCGGGCAGCCCTTCGCGCGCAGGATCTCGACGCCCCGATACGGGTGGTTCTCGGCATCGGGGTAGCGCTCGTAGTCGAAGTCGTGGATGAGCCCGACAAACCCCCACACCTCTTCGTCTTCGCCGAACCGGCGGGCGTATCCCCGCAGGGCCGCCTCCACGGCGAGCGCGTGCTTGCGCAGGCTTTCGCTCTGCGTATACTCCGTCAGAAGGGCCCAGGCCGTGTCGCGCGTCAGATCCATGGCTGTCGTTGGTGCCGCAAGGGCGCTCACTTCACGAGGTTGATGAACGTCGTGATGATGATGGCGTTGGTGAAATCGATGAAGAACGCCCCCACCATCGGCAGCACGAGGAAGGCCCGGGGCGCCGCGCCGAAACGTTCGACGAGCGCTTCCATGTTGGCCACGGCATTGGGCGTGGCCCCGAGCCCGAAGCCGCAGTGTCCCCCGGCCATGACGGCCGCGTCGTAGTCGCGCCCCATGAGCCGGAAGGTGACGAAGTAGGCAAAGGCCGCCATCATGCTCACCTGCGCCACCAGGATGACGAGCATGGGCACCGCCAGGTCCAGCAGTTCCCACAGCTTCAGGGACATCAACGCCATGGCCAGAAACAGCGACAGCGCGATCGTGCCCAGATCGTCGACGACGCGCTGCTCGATCCTGAAGTGCCCGGTGAGCTCGGCCCCGTTGCGGATGACCGCCGCCGCGATCATGGCCCCGATGTAGGCGGGCAGCGTCACGTACTGCCCGAGCCAGCGACTGAGGACCGACCCCGCCCACATCGCCACCAGGATGATCGTGATCACCTTCAGCAGCAGGTAGGCCGTCGGCGCCTCACCCGCCACCTCGGTATCGATCTCCGAGTCGAGCGACGCGTGCTCGAGCGCGCTCAGTGACGCGACGCCGGCAGCCGCGGGCGGAGACGCCCCCCCCGACGTCCTCAGGCGGTTCTTCCGGATCAGCGCGGTCCCGATCGGCCCGCCAATCAGCCCACCGGACACGAGTCCAAATGTCGCCGCCGCCATCGCGAGCGTCACGCCCCCCGTGAACTGGTACTGGTCCTCCATCAGCTTGCCGAAAGCCGCGCCCGTGCCATGGCCGCCGGTCATCGTGATCGAGCCGGCGATCAGCCCGAGGAACGGATGGACGCCCAGCCCTGTGGCCAGCAGGACGCCCACGGCATCCTGGATCACGGCCAGAAACGACGCCAGGATCCAGAACAGCAGCACCTGCGGCCCACCGATCTTCAGCAGTCCGAGGCTCGCGCCGAGCCCAATCGTCGTGAAGAACGCGATCATCAGCGGTGGCTGCAGCGTGGTGTCGAACTCGAACGCCAGCACTCCCCACAGTCGCAGCGCCAGGGCCACGCTCGCAAAGAGGAACCCTCCCACGACCGGCGCCGGAATGTTGTAGCGGTCCAGCACCGGGACACGGCGCCTGACCGCGTAGCCCAGGAACAGCACCAGCGCCGCCAGGGCCAGCGTCTGCACCATATCGAGCTTGAAGACCAGCGCTGCCATCGTCCTCCCGGAAAGGCCGCATGATATAGTGCCGCTCCGTTTCGCACAATTAGACGCCGGAGCGCTGTCGATGAGTCACTCGCATCCCCCCGCGGCCCGCCCCGCCCCGCAGGCCGCCACCGGCCTCGACACCGAGTTCACGCGTGGCCTGGGCCTCTTCGACTCGACCATGCTGGTGGTCGGTGCGATGATCGGCTCGGGCATCTTCATCGTGTCGGCCGACATGGCCCGGCTCGTCGGCAGCCCAGGCTGGCTCCTGCTCGCCTGGGTCGTCACCGGGGCCCTCACCATCGCGGGCGCGTTGTCCTACGGCGAGCTCGCCGCGATGATGCCGCGCGCGGGCGGCCAGTACGTGTACCTGCACGAGGCCTTCTCGCCCCTGATCGGCTTCCTGTACGGGTGGACGCTCTTCATGGTGATCCAGACCGGCACGATTGCCGCAGTCGCCGTCGCGTTCGGCCGCTTCCTGGGCGTCCTGTGGCCCGCGGTCTCGGAGTCCGCCTACCTGATCCCTCCCGTGCACGTGTCGAGCGGCTACGCCTTCTCGCTGTCGACGGCGCAGCTCGTCGCCCTGCTCCTCGTGGCCTTCCTCACGTGGAACAACATGCGCGGGCTGCAGTACGGCAAGGTCGTCCAGAACGTCTTCACGACCGCCAAGACCGGCGCGCTCATCGGCCTCATCGTCGTCGGCCTCCTGCTCGGCTGGAACGCGGACGCCGTGCGGGCGAACTTCGGCAACCTCTGGACGCCGCGAGGGTTCATCGAGATCGCGCCTGGACTCACCGCCATGAGCGCCTTCGGGCTGTTCGTGGGCATCTGCATCGCCCAGATCGGTTCGCTCTTCTCGTCCGACGCCTGGAACAACATCACGTTCACGGCCGGTGAGGTGAAGGACCCGCGCCGGAACATCCCGCTCTCGATGGCGCTCGGCACGATCGCCGTCATCGCGATCTACCTGCTGGCCAACATCGCCTACCTCGTGACGCTGCCGCTGGATCAGATTCAGAACGCGCCCTCGGACCGCGTGGCCACGGCCACGCTGAACGTGATCTTCCCAGGTCTCGGTGCGGCGATCATGGCCGTGGCGATCATGATCTCGACCTTCGGCTGCGCGAACGGACTGGTCCTGGCGGGCGCACGCGCCTATTTCGCCATGGCGCGGGACGGGCTGTTCTTCAAGGCCGCCGGTGAGCTGAACTCGCACAAGGTGCCCGGCAAGGGACTCGTGCTCCAGGGCTTCTGGGCGGCCCTGCTCATCCTTCCCCGCACCTTCAATCCGCAGACCGGCGCGTACGGCAATCTCTACAGCAACCTGCTGGACTACGTGATTTCGGCGGCCCTGCTCTTCTACATCCTCACGATTCTCGGGATCTTCCGCCTGCGCGCCACCCGCCCCGACGTCGAGCGCCCCTATCGTGCGTTCGGCTACCCCATCGTCCCTGCGCTGTACATCGCCGGCGCGTCCGTGATCCTGCTGGTGCTCTTCACGTTCCGCACCTCCACGACGTGGCCGGGGCTGCTGATCGTGCTGCTCGGCGTGCCCGTGTACTTTCTGTGGCACGGAAGGAAATAGACAGGCTCAGGGCTCAAGGCTCAGGGCTCAGGGCACGAGGCGTACGGCGTACGGCGTACGACGTACGGCCAACTCGACGGCAACCCAGGGCCCCGGCGACGGGGTGACGGGGCGCGGCCGACTGGGAGCGACGCGAGCGGCGAAGGGTGAACACGCGCCGCAAGGAGCGCGGGAGTGCACGCGCCGGCTCCGCCCCCGGGGCGCAGAGCGCAAAGCTCAGGGCTCAGGGCTCAAGGCTCAGGGCGCAGGGCTCAGGGCACGAGGCGTACGGCGTACGGCGTACGGCCAAACTGACGACAACGCAGGGCCCCAGCGGCGGGGTGGCGGGGCGCGGCCGACTGGGAGCGACACGAGCGGCGGAGGGCGAACACGCGCCGCAAGGAGCGCGGGAGTGCACGCGCCGGCTCCGCCCCGTCGGAGCGGCGCGTTTCCGATCGCACGCACTCCCGTGCGGATGGAGGCGCG
>CAYLZN010000204.1:0-2893 GCA_964387935.1 uncultured Vicinamibacteraceae bacterium
CTAGACGTCGTCTCAGGGGTCCTCTCGTGCACGTTCACCAGATGACACGGCGCCGACTCCTGCGGCCGTACGGCGCGGTGTGCGCGGCCATGTGCGTCATCACAGTGGGCATCGTGTCGTGCGCGACAGTCCAGCGTTCTTCTCCGGCGCTCGTCGACCTGGTCGAGGCGGAGCGCGCGTTTGCACGGACCAACATGACCGCTGGCCAGCGCGTCGCTTGGCTGGAGTGGTTTGCGGTTGAAGGCGTGATGTTCCGATCCGGCGCAGTGAACGCGCAGACGTTCATGCGCGGTAATCCCGCCCCTCCGCCAGCGCCACCCGGCGCGTTCGACTGGCGCCCGATCTACGGCGACGTCTCCGAGGCGGGAGACCTCGGTTACAACACCGGTCCGGTCAAGGTGATCAGTTTCGGCCGATCCGATCGCTTCTTCTTCTCGGTGTGGCGGCGAGGGGCAGACGGCCGCTGGAAGGTCGTGGTCGATCTGGGCGGTCCAGTCGACCTGTCCGGGCACGACCCGTTCGATGATCCCTTCACACCGGCCCGCACGGCGGTTGCGCAGAGTGCGACCGCGAGTTCAGGGCCGGCACTCGCGGAGCTAGATGGTGCCCCAGATATCGCGGCTCTCTGGGACCCACACATTCGAGGCTTGCGAATCAACGTCCCCCCACTCGTCGGTCGTCAGGCATTCGTTCAGTACTATGCCCGGGTCCGAGGCGTCATCACCCACCATCCGGTCGACGCAGGCATCGCGCGATCCGACGACCTCGCCTACACCTATGGGCGATACACCATCGCGGCACCGAACGCCGAGACCGGCGACTACGCCCGCGCGTGGCATCGTGACGCGCGCGGTGTATGGCGAATCGTCTACGACGTTGCGCGACCAGACGTAGGGCCCGCGACCGGACTGAGCGATCAATGATGCGTAACCAGGGAGGGCGGACGCCGGTCGCTCACGTGCCCGGTGTGCTGGTCGGCCTGACGGTTGCTGTCCTCTCGGCGCCTGCGCCGATGGTGGCAGGATGCGCACGAAAGGATTCCACCGTGGACCCACGTCCCAACACCCTGCAGACAGACGGCGACACTCGTTCAAGCGACGGCGTGAGGATCGTCTACTCCACTCGGGGCGACGGTGCGCCTGCGGTCGTCCTCATTCACGGGGGGCTCGCCAATCGCGGATTCTGGCGACACCAGCTCGCACACTTCTCGGCCACGCATCAGGTCGTCGCCATTGATCTCGCCGGGCATGGGCAGTCCAGCCGAAAAAGGACGAACTGGAACATTGCACAATTCGCGGCAGATGTCCGGGCCGTGGCCGACCATCTCGCTCTGACTCGCCTGGTGATCGTCGGCAATTCGCTCGGGGGCCCCGTGGCGCTGGAGGCTGCCGCCCTCCTGCCAGGGCGCGCGATTGGCGTGGTCGGCATTGACACGTTTCACAACGCGACGGCCCAGCAGGATCCCGCCGAGGTGATCGCCCGCGCCAGCGCGTTCGAGGCGGACCCTTTGGGCTCGTGCCAGTCCATGGTTCAGCAGCTATTTCATCCGCAAGGCCACGCCGAGCTCAGGGCCTGGGCGGAAGGAGAGATGTGCAAAGTGCCGTCACAGGTGGTGGGGCCAATGCTTCGAGCGTTTGCGGGCTACGACCTGACGGCCGCCATGCGTGCCGCCCGAGTACCGATACGGGCGATCAACGGCGACCTGTGGCCGACGATGGTCGCCGTCAACCGAACAGTCGTGCCAGACTTCGAAGCCATCATCATGCCTGGCACCGGCCACTATCCCATGTTGGAACAGCCAGAGGCCTTCAATTCGATCCTCGAGGACGTTGTCGTGCAGCTGGACAGAGACTGGCCTTCGCAACCCCGTTGAGCCGATTTGCGATGTGTGACGCTCGTCTGACGGCCGTCGCCGTGCTCACTGCAGAGATACTCGAGGTGTCGGCCGCGTCAGGCAAGCGAACTCTCGGCTCGCCAACACGCTGATTCAGCGATGCAGCCGTCATGACCGGCCATACGGTGGAGAACGAAGCCTACGTTCCGGCATGGCACTCATCATCAACTTGCGGCTACTCGTCACAGAGACCGAGCAGACAGGAGCCCGCGGCGCGAGGATGAGGGCAGCCAGCGCCGGCTCTTCGCTGTGGGGAAGCCGGTATGTTCAGATCTCACGCTCGCTTCGTGCCGGTTCTCGGGGTGGCCTTGCTGCTATGGTGGGCCCCCACGACTCGCGCGGCCGACCCTGATCTCGGTGCGGGTCGCCTCATCGTCGTTGGCCCCGCCACCCGCGACAGAGGCCTGACCGATTCCGCGGAGGACGTGGCGGAGGCGGTCGCGCGGCAGGGGCTCCTGCTCGAGCGCTCAATCAGTGACGCGGATGTACGTCTGACGGTGACGGCCAGACGACGTGCGCCCGGGGGCCGCATCGTCTTTGTCAACACCGCGGCGGGCCCTGTGCCGGTCCGGGTACGGGTTTTTGAGGTGGTCTCGGTCGTCGAACTGGACGGGAAATCGGAGACTCTCACCGGGCGACACTCTCGCTCGTGGCGCCGAGCCGCGGAAGATCTCGTGAAGCAGCTCGACGCACTACTCCGTCGATAGTGCGGGCCGCATGAGGGCCAGTCGAGCGGTGGGCTGAGCGCCAGTTGCCTCAAGCACTGTTTGCCGGGCGAGTCGGTGGGGTGAGAGATGTGTCTGTTGCAGAGGCCGGGGAAACCAGGTAGGTTCGTTTCGCGCGCATCGGCACTTGCGACGCGTCTCGCGTGCGCTGCCATTGCTGCGATGACCGGCGGCCTCGGCCTGTGGGCTCAGGAACCGCCCGCCCCGAACCACGAGCCGCTGGAGCAGTCGCCAGAGATTCCACTGGAGGCGTGGGACGACGATTGGTGGTATC
>CAYLZN010000204.1:2993-10731 GCA_964387935.1 uncultured Vicinamibacteraceae bacterium
CTGGAGCAGTCGCCAGAGATTCCACTGGAGGCGTGGGACGACGATTGGTGGTATCCGGAAGGAACGATCAAGGTTGGCGGACGGCGCTACTCGCTATTTGCCGGCGCGGCGGTCCGACTCTTCACACAGGCCGATGGGGCGCGGGGTGCCACAGCTGTCGAGCCCGAGATTGACCTGTACAGGCCTGGTCACAAGGGCCTGCAGTTGGACCTCGACGTGGCCTGGACAGGCTTCACGAGGTCCGGGAACGTAACCCGCTTCGTCGCCCCTACCCTCGGAGTGCGTCGCGCCTTCGTCGACTCCGCTCGAGCGGCCCGGTATGTGCCGTTCGGTGCCGTGCGCGTTGGGCCGTACTTCACCCGCTCCACGGCCTATGGCTCATCGACGGTCCTCGGCGCCAACGCCACGGTGGGCGTTGAAGTCGCCCGCGTCGCGACGCTCTCAGCCCGGTACGACGCTGTCCCTGGGCGGGCTAAGGCCGTCTCCAATCTTTCGCTTCGAGTCATGGTCGGCGTTCCGGTCTCGCGAGGACCAGTAACCCGCGCCAAGATGCGGGACGACGTGCCGGCGCCAGGCCGCCTTGTCGATGTCGATGGACATCGGATGCACCTCGTCTGCTTGGGCTCCGGCTCACCAACGGTCGTGTTCGATTCCGGGCTTTCCGATTCTTGGCTCTCCTGGATCAAGGTGCAGCCCGCGGTCGCGCGTCAGACGCGCGCGTGCTCATATGACAGGGCGGGTATCGGCTACAGCGATCCCGGCCCGACACCGCGTACAAGCGATCGGATCGCCGACGAGCTTCATGCATTGCTGTCGGCCGGGGGCGTCGACGGACCATATGTGCTAGTCGGTCATTCGTTCGGTGGCCTCAACATGCGTCTCTTCGCGAGCCGGTACCCCGAACAGGTGGCGGGCCTTGTGTTGGTCGATGCGTCGCATCCAGACCAGGTCGAGCGCCTCCCAGCTGAGTTGCAGGCGCTATCCTCACGCGCATCGGAGACCTACCTGCAATTGGCCACGCGGGCCGAACACGGCGAGCGGCTGCCACCCGTCGTAGAGAACCTCCCGATCGCTGTGGCCTCGAGAACAGCATGGTACAGGGCGCTGTACGAGGAACTCCGTTCTTTCGACGAGAGCGCGACGCAGGTTCGCAACTCAACCCGCCCCCTTGACGTTCCTGTCGTCGTCATCAGCGCCGGAAGGCATTCGCAGCGCGGCATTCGGGGAAGGACGGCAGCCCAGTTCGAGCGCGCGTGGGCGGAGTTGCAGTCCGACATGGTAAGGCTGTCGCCGCAAGGTAGCCAGCGGATTGCGGTAAGAAGTCGCCACTACGTGCAACGCGATGAGCCGCATGTTGTGATCGAAGCGATCCTGGCAATCGTTCGAGGCTGCGTTGACCACCGCCCCCGTGTATCGTCCCCCCGTTTATCGTGACTATCGTCCGGCCCTGGCGGAAGCCATGTCCTGCACGTCACCTCCGTTGTTGACACGCACGGGGGGCGATGCCACCGGAGGCGCGGCCCTCGCGAGCGAGGTGACGATCACCGACACGGGCGCGGCGATCCTGACCGGCCGGATGGACAGGGTCCACGCTTGTGGCGTGGACCGCTGGCTGGGAGGAGTGCGCGTGCAGGGCAGCGCAGCGGTCTGGAGGTGGGACGACACCCGGCAGCAGGTCTGCCAATCATGAGCGATGTGCCACCGCCCACGGGCATCGACCCAGGCGCGTCGGATCGGGACGCCAGTGCCACGACCCTCGCCCGGTACGCGGCAATGGCGGATGCGCTGCTCGAAGCCTACCGCACGGGGACGCCACTGGCGATGACACGGCATCATGCCTACACGTGGCACCGACGATCCTGGCAGGCGATGCGTGCGTACGTCCAGCTCGACCTCGGCAAGCGCCCGAGCCGGCCTGGCAGCCGACAGGTGCGGCCGACGATCGTCGCGATCGGGCCCGACCGGGTAGAATCGCGAGCACCCTATGCCGAGCGCGACGCTGCACCCTGTCTACATCTGCGATGGTGTTCGGACGCCGTTCGGCCGGTACGGTGGTGCGCTCGCCGCCGTGCGCACTGACGACCTGGCCGCCGAGCCCCTGCGGGCGCTGCAGGCGCGCAATCGGGGCGTCGACTGGGGCGCCCTTGACGACGTGATCTGCGGCTGCGCGAACCAGGCGGGCGAGGACAACAGGAACGTCGCGCGCATGGCCCTGCTGCTCGCCGGGCTTCCCGAGCGAGTGCCCGGTGTCACGGTGAACCGCCTCTGCGGATCCGGCATGGAGGCGATCGTCCTCGGCGCCCGCGCGATTGCCACCGGCGAGATGTCGCTCGTCGTGGCCGGCGGCGTCGAGAGCATGTCGCGCGCCCCGTTCGTGATGGCCAAGCCCGACGCCGCGTTTTCCCGGCAGCTCGCCTGGGCCGACACCACCCTGGGCTGGCGCTTCGTCAACCCCGTGATGGCTGCACACTACGGGGTGGATTCGATGGCGGAGACGGCCGAGCACGTGGCAGTGGAGCATGGCATCTCCCGCGAGGACCAGGACCTGTTCGCCTGGCGCAGCCAGCAGCGCGCGGCGGCGGCCGTGGCCGCCGGGCACTTCACACAGGAAATCGCGCCAGTCTCGGTCGTGCCCCCGAAGGGGCCAGCGGTCCTCGTGTCTGCCGACGAGCATCCCCGCGCGGAGACGACCGTCGACGGGCTCCGTCGACTGAAACCCATCGTGCGTCCGGAGGGCACGGTGACGGCGGGCAACGCCTCAGGGATCAACGACGGGAGTTGTGCGCTGCTGCTGGCTTCCGAGGCGGCGGTCCACGAGCACGGCCTGACTCCACGCGCGCGCTACGTGGCGGCGTCGGTCGTCGGCGTGGCACCTCGTGTCATGGGGATGGGCCCGCTGCCGGCCGTGCAGAGGCTGCTCGCGCGCACCAGCCTGACCATCGATGACGTCGACCTGATCGAGCTGAACGAAGCGTTCGCCGCGCAGGCGCTGGCCGTGCTGCGCGGACTGGGAGTGGCAGACGACGCGCCGCACGTCAACCCGAACGGCGGCGCGATCGCCATCGGCCATCCGCTGGGCGCCAGCGGCGCCCGGCTGGTCACGACCGCGATCTACCAGCTCGCACGATCGGGAGGCCGGCGCGCCGTGTGCACGATGTGCATTGGTGTCGGCCAGGGCCTCGCGGTCCTGATCGAGCGGGTGTGATCATGCGACTCGGTTCCTCCACGGGTGCCGTGCAGAACGGCGAAGGCCCCTCGCCTCGGCGACGAGGTGACCGGTGAGCCCTGCGCCAGGCGATCGACTGGGCGCGTACGAGGTCATCGACCACCTCGGCGCCGGCGGCATGGGGGACGTCTACCGCGCCCGTGACCTGCGCCTCGATCGCGAGGTGGCCCTGAAGGTGGTTTCGGGCATCGGCGACGACGTTGCCAGAGCCCGACTGCTGCGCGAGGCACGTCTCGCGTCTTCGCTGGACCATCCGAATATCTGCACCGTATTCGACGTCGGAGAGGTCGGCGGCCAGGCCTTCATTGCCATGCAGCTGGTGCGGGGGGAGACGCTGCGTGCGCGCGCCAGGTCGGAGGGTCTCCCCGTCGATCAGGTGATTGACTACGGCGCGCAGATCGCCGCCGCCCTTGCTCACGCCCACGAGCACGGTGTCGTGCACCGTGACCTCAAGCTGGACAACATCGTGGTCACGCCGGACGGGCGACCCACGGTGCTCGACTTCGGGATTGCCCAGAAGCTGGCAGACCGGGACCTCGTCGACGCCACGACGGACACGCGGTCGCTCGGCGACGACCGCACACTCGCGGGGACGTTGCACTACCTCGCGCCCGAAGTGCTCACCGGCGCGTCCGCGGACGCGCGCAGTGACGTCTGGTCGCTCGGTGTCGTGCTGTTCGAGATGGCCACAGGGAGGCTGCCGTTCCCAGGTCGCACGGGCCTGGAGATCACGTCGGCCATCCTCAAGGACGCGATCCCGGCATTACCTGCAAGCATCCCTCCGGGCCTCGCGCGAGTCATCGCTCGATGTCTCGCGAAGTCACCTGGTGAACGTCCACAGCGAGCGGGAGAGGTGGCAGCCGCGCTCGAAGCGGCCGGGGCCGACCGGCCCGTTCCCGCCCCGCCGCCGCGCGGGCGGGCGTTGTGGCAGAGGATTGCGATCGGGGTCGCGCTCCTGGCTGTGGCCGCGCTCGCGGGGCTCGTCGTGGCGCGCCCGTGGAAACCTGGATCATCGACGCGGGTGACACCAGATTCGATTGCCGTGCTCCCGCTGGACAACGTGTCGCGGGACCAGGGGCAGGAGTACCTGGCCGATGGGATGACCGACGCGCTCATCGCCGAGCTCGGTCGCACCGGCGCGTTCCGGGTGACCTCGCGCACGTCGGCGATGCGCTTCAAGGGAACCAAGCAGCCCCTCCGGCTGATCGCGGAGGAGCTGGACGTCCGGGCGGTCCTCGAAGGTTCTGTGCTGCAGGCGTCCGGTCGGGTCCGCGTGACCGCCCAGCTCGTTGAGGCGTCCACTGACCGGACACTCTGGAGCGGCAGCTACGAACGTGACGCGAGCGAGGTGCTGAAGCTCCAGGGCGACGTGGCCAAGGCGATCGTGACCGAACTGCGAGGCCGATTGACGGCGCAGGAGGAATCGCAGTTCGGCGAGGCGCAGCGGATCGACCCGGCCGCCCACGAAACCTATCTGCGCGCGCGTTACCAGTTCAACCGGCGCACGGAGGAGTCGCTGAAGAAGGGACTCGAGCTCTTCCGTCAGGCGATCGACCTCGAGCCGACCTACGCGTCGGCCTGGGCCGGGCTGGCGGACTGTTACCTCGTGCTCGGCAGCCAGGCCATCGGGTCGATGCCGGCGGGCGAGGCGTTGCCCCTTGCCAAAGCGGCTGCCACACGTGCGCTGGAGATCGATAGCGGACTCGCCGAAGCGCACACGTCGCTCGGGCGGGCCCTGGTCGACGACTGGAAGCTCGAGGAGGGTGAAGCCGAGTACCGGCAAGCACTCCGGATCAACCCGAGCTACGCGACCGCGCACTTCTGGCTCGCCATTGCTCTGGTGGCCCAGGAGCGCCGCAAGGACGCGCTCGCCCAGGTGCAGGAGGCCTACCGACTCGACCCGGTGTCGCCGATCATCGTCGCGGGCGTGGCCTTCATCAACCATCTTGCGGGTCGCCACGACCGCGCCCTCGAGTACGCCTCGAAGTCGCTCGAGCTGGATCCGAACTTCGCCATCGGGCGGATGCGACTCGGTGTGGCCCGCCTGTATCAGCGCCACTTTCCAGAGGCGATCGCGGAGCTGGAGCGTGCGGTGGCGGCCTCGGGCGGGAGCCCGGACATGATCGGCCAGCTCGGACGCGCGCATGCGCTGGCGGGGAACCGGGACAGGGCTGTCGCAATCCTCGCCGAACTCGGTGCGCTCAGGCAACGCCGGTACGCCTCGTCGTTCAACGACGCGCTCATCGAGAGTGGCCTCGGGAACCGCGACCGCGCGTTCGAGGCCCTCGATCGCGCAGTGGGCGAGCGATACCAGTATCTCGGCAATCTTCGGGTCGATCCGGATCTGGACGCCCTGCGTGCCGATCCGCGGTTTGCGGTCCTGGCGGCAAGGGTGATGAGCGGATCGCACGAGTGAGCCGCGCTCACCGGCACCCCGCGCAGGTGGTTGAGCCACGTCCGCGTCACCAGGTATGAACTCAACGAAGGCGTTGCAGTTCCACCTCTCACACGATCGGCAGTGCCTTCGCAAACGATCCGGCGGCGTCGGCAAACTCGCCACGCACGAACTGGAGGATGCCAAGGTGATACCAGATGCCGTAGATCGACCCGTCGATGTCCGC
Organism: uncultured Vicinamibacteraceae bacterium; assembly: GCA_964387935.1. Lineage (GTDB taxonomy): Bacteria > Acidobacteriota > Vicinamibacteria > Vicinamibacterales > JAFNAJ01 > CAYLZN01. The sequence continues at coordinate 8,841 of CAYLZN010000204.1, forward strand.
ACCGCGCTTCAAATCAGCAAAGGCGCGATCGAACTCGCGCACCGAGAGATATCGATGTCCGCGCCAGCGCAGGAGCAGCGCGTTGTGCGGCTCGATGTCGAGGCCACGGGTGAAGGTGGCGATCGCCTCACGAAACTGCCGCGCGCCGGACTGCGCGACGCCGAGGTCGATGATGCGCGCGATGTTGCGCGGCTCATGATCGAGCGCGACCCGCGCGGTCTTGATCGCGTCGGTGTCTGGAAGCGAGCGATACTCCACACCAGCGGGCGAGCGGTACTGCAATGATTGCGCGGCGGCCTGGGTTGCAGCGAGCGATGGGCCCAGGATGATCGCGGCGGCGAGGATTGACGTCAGCGTGGCAAAGCGGCCTCTCGACGGCATGGGGCGGATTCTACTCCGCGGATGCACTCGTTGACTCCTTGGGCTCCAGACCGGCCAGCCGCGGCGCAAAGGGCTCAATCGAAGACGCGAGGCGCGTGCAGGGTGAGGGGCAGGACACCCGCGAATCCGGCAAAGTCCGCGTCCGCCGTCAGGATCGGCATACTGCGCCGCTCGGCGACGGCGCACAACAGGAAGTCGGTGTTCGAGCCCTGGATGCCGCGGCCACGGCATGTGGTGAAGTGCTCAGCGGCGCGCTCGTAGTCCTCGGTTTCCAGCGTCTCGTCCGGGAAGGCGCGCAGGTGGTCGCGCAGTCGCGCGTGGGTGGCGGCATCACGGATGCCGCTCAACAGCTCCTGCCGGACCGGCCCGACCATCGCAACACGGCCTTCCTCGATGAGCGCCTGGAGTTCGCGGACGCGGGCGTCGGTCCGCGGCCTGCTGCGGCGCAGGGCGAGCGACCAGACCGAGGTGTCAACGAGCACCTTCATCGGCGGCGGCGCTGTTTCTTGTAGTCGTACTTCGGATCGTAATCGACGGTCTTGAACAGGCGCGTGATGCGTGCCTGCTTTCGGCGCTCGATGTACTCGCGAAGCGCCTCGGTCACCGTCGCTCTCTTGGTGCGGTGCCCTCCGATCGCGAGGGCCTCTTCGAGCAATTCGTCGTCGAGCGCGAGATTGGTAGGCACTCACACATGATACCACACATGAGTATGTGTAGAGCTCCCGCCGCGGCGGGCAGCCGGTCAGCGGATGCTCACCGCTCCCACCACGCCAAGGCTCCGGGCGCCGGCACCGACCTGGACGGACACCGGCAGGACTCCGCCTGGCGAGAGACGCGCGACCGGCCCGAGACCCACCAGGGACGGCACTGGTTCTCGAGTCGTGCCCGTGACCGAGCCATACCGGTCGAACACGCGCGGCATCAGCATCCCGACGGCCGTGCCTGTGGCAGCACCGGCCAGCACGTCTGTCAGGAAGTGGCGGTCCCCGGCCACGCGGAGGTAGGCCGTGGTCGCGGCCAGCCCAAGACCACCTCCCCAGATCCACGGCGCGTCCGCACTCCTGCGACGTGACGCGATGGTACCGGCGGCCACCGCAGCGGCGAACGTCGTCGCCGAGTGCCCCGAGATGAAGCTGTGCACATCGTCGTGCTCGTCGATGGGCTCGCGGTCGAACACCACGCCGGGCCGCGCCCGGTGAAAGGCCCGCTTGGAGACCTTGGTCGCGAGTTGGGCCATGCCGAGGCTGCTGAGCGCGGCGAGTTGGTCTCGACCCCACTCGCCGCCGGTCCCGTCATGGACGGCGGCCAGTGACGCCAGCGGCCACGCGTAGGCCGAGGCGGCCGTCACATGGCTCAGGGTGGCAGCACGGCCTTCGTTGTCCCAGCGCCAGCCAGATCGCGCCCACCTGTCGACGCGAGAGGCGTCGGGTCCACACCACCCACAAACGGGCACGTTGTCGCGCTCTGCCCAGTCGATGAGGATGCCACTGAGAAACCCGACGGCAGCTAG
>CAYLZN010000205.1:0-10689 GCA_964387935.1 uncultured Vicinamibacteraceae bacterium
GGCCCGCGGGCACTTCGAGGAGGCCGTGCGGCTGGACCCCGCCTTCCCGAAGGCGTGGAGCAGCATTGCGGTCTGCGCCCTGATCCCGGGCGTGTTCGGGTGGGCCCCGGCGACCTCCTCCGCGGCGGCTGCACGGATGGCCGCCGACAGGGTCCTGGCCACCGACGACACGGACGGCCTCGCGCACGGCGTCCTCGGCACGATCGCGCTGTACTTCGACTGGACGTTCGACGTCGCCAGGGACGAACTCGAGCGGGGCGTGGCACTGTCGCCTCACGAGTTCCTGACGCGGCACGCCTTGGCCGACTACTACATGATCATGGGTGACATGGATCGGAGCCTCGAGGAGGTGAAGATCGGCAGGGATGCCAATCCCGAATGGCCGCTCAGCCACGGTGCCGTCACCTTTCACGCCACGGTGACCAGGCGCTACGATGAGGCGATCGCCGAGAGCCGCCGCGTCCTGCAGCAGTTTCCAGATCTCAGAATGGCCCGGAACAACATGGCGGACGCACTCTGGCACGCGGGACGCTACGAGGAGGCGCTGCCGCTGATCCAGGCGGCCTTCGGGAAGGACGTCGAGGGGTGGCAGGCGTTCGAGAACGCATTCAGGACGGGTGGTCCCAGGGCGGCCTACAAGGTGCACGGAGACCACCTGGTCATGCTGCGCCAGACACGCCCGGTCAGCGTCTACACCATTGCGAACGCCTACGCTCTCGCGGGTGACGCGGACGCCACGTTCGAGTGGCTCGAGCGGGCGTTCGAAACGCGCCTGCCCATCCTGCTGCACGTCACCGCCGATCCCGCGTTCGACTCCGTGCGCGGCGACCCGCGCTACGCCGACCTCATCGCCCGCATTGGGATTCCGACCAGGCGCGCAGGGGCGTGACGCGCCTACGCCGCCGCCGGCCCTCAAAGGGCCGGCGCTCCGATTACGCCCGTCGGAGCCCCGGGCCTTCCTGCCCTTCGGAGCCCCGGGCCTTCCTGCCCTTCGGAGCCCCGGGCCTTTCAGGCCCGGGGACCCCTATCCCATCACCGCGATCATCTCCGCAGCTGACATCGTCGCGCTCCCGCTGTGACGGTAATCATCCGCACGTTGCACGAGGCCAGCGCGCACCGGATTGGCCAGGATGTAGCCGACCACGGCCTTCAGGTCCTCATCGGCTCTGAGGTGGCGGTCGAAGAAGCTCGCCTGCCAGAGGATCGCCCTGGTCTGGCGCTTGAAGTCATGGGCCGTCCGCTGCTTGAACATGTGGACGAACTTCAGAAGGTGAGATCTGTCGTCGGCGCCTTCGCAGAGCGCGTGCAGGTGGTCCGGCATCAGGCAGTACGCATGAACAGCGAACCGATAGTCCGACGCGGTTTGCAGAAGTTGATCACGCACCATGCCTGCCACGTCGTCATCACTCAGCCAGCGAGTGCGACGATCGCAACAGAACGTCAGCGAATAGCGCGCAAGGCCGACGTATTGCCGGGGCGGGAGGCGATGTGGGTGGCGCACGTTTCGAGGCAATCCGGTGCACCATCGATGCCAGTCTCGTGTCGCCGGTCCTCAAAGGGCCGGCGCTCCGTACCCGCGCCTCGTGTCGCCGGCCCTCAAAGGGCCGGCGCTCCGAATGCGCCCTTCGGAGCCCCGGGCCTTTCAGGCCCGGGGACCCTCTCACCCGTCACCGCGCAAGCCCCTGTTTCCGCATCTCCTTGACCGCGGTCTCGACGAGATCGTGCAACAGCTTGCCGGCGTTCTTGGGATTCGTGCTCTCGCTCACGCCGGCCCAGAGCAGCTTGCCGTCAGACACCCCGAAGATCAGCGTCTCGATGATGACCTTCGTGTCCTCGCGCACGTAGCCAGGGTCGTACATCGCACCCCACCCGTAGCCGTAGTAGCCCCAGAGCGTGCTGTAGTACGGCGTCGCCCACGTGCCCGGCACGTATGTCTTCTCCTTGTCCGCGCTGACGATCCGCATGGCCACCACGCCGGCGCTCTCGGATCGCTCGAACCAGCCGCGGGCCTTCTCCGCGTCCCGCAGTTCCTCACGCGGGATGAGCCGGTAGGCTGCGACCCCCTGCATGCCCCGCGCCGTCAACTCGCGCGCGAGCCCCTCCTCCGCGGACACGCGCAGGCTCTCGTCCTGGCTCATGACGAGCGCCACGACCTTCTTGCCTGCAAACCGCACGCCGGAGGCCTCAGGCGCCTTCCACGTCGAGGTGAACTTCGTCGCGGCCAGCACGACCGTGCTGCAGGCCACGGTGAGGATCAACGCTCGAGACACAGCCTTGAACATGAGGTCATTCTCCACGATCGTCACGCCAGGGGAAACACGGCAGCCATGAGCCATGCCAGCAGCGCCGCTCCGACGCATGCCGCGGGCCACGCGCTGGTCGTCCTGGTGCGCAGCCAGGACGCATAGAGCCCGACGAGGACCAGTAGCGGCACAAGCGCAGGCGCGAGCAGCAGCAGGAAGAAGGGGGCCCCCAGCGTGAACACGGCGCCGACGAGCACCACGGTGGTCAGCAGCGTGATGACGACAGAGCCGATCAGGTACTCGCGGGGCGGCCGCGTGCGAAGCAGCGCGTTGGTCGCCAGGAAGTAGACGAGCCACGCGGGAAAGACCGTCACGACCAGCCCGCGGCGCACCCCCACCAGCAGCGTGTTCAGCCACGACACCTGCGCGACGACGAGGAACGTCAGCAGGGCGACTGTCACGAGGACCACGGTGCGCCAGGCGAGCCCGGGCGCAGGCGCGCTGCCGATCACGGGCCGACCGAGCGCGAGCAGCGCGAGGAGCGTGCAGAGGCCCGCCAAGAAGAAGAAGCCGCACAGATAGTCGGCCGTCAGCAGGGGGATCCACCCGCCCGGCACGAAGCGCATCACGACCGCCGCGACGACCGCCGAGCAGACGACGAGCGCGAGGACGACGAGTCGAGACAGCGAAGGCGACGCAACCGGGGGCCGACGCGGGAACAGCCACTCGGCCAGGAGCAGGAACAGCAAGGCGCCCGCCGCATGCAGCCACAGCGCGGGGCCGAATGGCATGGCCGTCACGACCGCACGGTCAGCCGGGTATGCGCCCAGCGCGCCATCGAGCCAGCGCACGACGCTGGTTGCGGCGCGGGCACTGAAGAGCACGCCGATGTGTTCGACCCCAGGGACGATGACGCATTGCCTCGCGGTCCCGTCGGCCCACGAGCCCTGGCGCTCCGCAGGATCCGCCGACGGATACGAGGCCGTGACCGCCGCGCGACAGGCACTGAGGACCCCGGCGAACTCCCACGCGCCAGCCATGGTCAGGGTGTTCCGGGGCTGGTCAGCGGGAACCGGCCCCCTGGGCCCGAGGCCGCCGGACATCGCCACCGTGGCCCCGACATCGGCATGGCCCGCTGCGTAGCGCAGGACGGCGCCCGCTCCCATCGAGTGCCCGACGAGCGCGAGACGCCCGTCGTCTACGCCGGGTTGCGTGCGCAGCCATGCGAGCACACGCCCGATCGGATCGTCGAAGCCGGACGACCGGCCGGTCAGCGCGGGCATGCGCGCCGGGTTCTGGCCGTGCCCCGGCAGATCGATGGCGGCCACGATGTAGCCATTGCGAGCGAGCGTCTGCGCGAGGCCGTACATCAGCTGCCGGCTCGCCGCGAACCCGTGCACGACGACCACGGCAGGGCGTGGGTCAGCAGAGGCAGACGCGGGGGAGAGCCTCTCGACGGGCGTGCCTTCGACGGTCGTCAGGGTGCGGGACACGCCGGCGCGCGTGCGGAGCAGGCCGACGATGCCGATGGTCGCGAGCGCGAGGGCGAGGAGCATCACGCCTCCGCGCCACACGCCACGCTCGATCAGTCCTGCCATGGTGACCGACCCGGCCTCACATGCCAGCCGTGGAGGCCCAGGCGATGAGGCCCATCTCGTGCGGGTGCCCCAGGTCCTCGTGGAACGGCACGACCCGCACGGTGAGCCCATGCATGCCGCTGGCGCGCGAGGGAATGGAGACGTCGAAGAGCGCCCCCTCGGCGGAAGACTCCCGGAACGTCATCGGCACGATCGCGGCATCGACAATCGAACGCGACTCGTACAGCTTGCCGAGATAGACCTGCGGCAGGACGTCGGTCGGCGCGAGCGCGCCGAGGCGGATCCAGGCACGCACCTGCAGCGCCTGGCCGACCTCCATGCTCTCCGGCACGGCCGCCTCGATCCGCGCCACCTGCACGTCCCGCCAGGCCGCCCGGACCTTCTGCTTCCAGGCGGCGAGCGCGCGCGCCTTCCGGAAGTCCTGCGCCTCCAGTGTCGCGCGGCGGCGCTCGGCGGGATCGTAGGCGTCGAGGTGGTACTGGTGCACCATCCGGTTGGTGTTGAAGACGGGACAGAGCGACGCGATCGACGCCCGCATCATCGCGATCCAGCCGTTCGGCACGTTGTCGGCGCCACGCGTGTAGAAGAGCGGCACGACCTCGTTCTCGAGCAGGTCGTAGAGCGCGCCGGCCTCCACGCGATCCTGATACCCGTGATCCGTGTACTCCTCGCCCTTGCCGATCGCCCATCCCACGCTCGACGAGTAGGCCTCGTCCCACCAGCCGTCGAGGATGCTCAGATTGAGGCCCCCGTTGAACGCGACCTTCATCCCGCTCGTGCCGCTCGCCTCGAGCGGCCGACGCGGCGTATTGAGCCATACGTCCACGCCCTGGACGAGATAGCGCGCCACCACCTGGTCGTAGTCCTCCAGGAACACGAGGCGGCGACGGAATTCGGGGCGCCGTGCCATCTGCACGATCTGGCGAATCAGTTCCTTGCCGGGCTCGTCTCGCGGGTGCGCCTTGCCCGCGAACAGAATCTGTACGGGCCGACCTGCCGCATTCACGATCCGCTCGAGGCGCGCGGGATCGCTCAGCAGCAGCGTCCCGCGCTTGTACGTCGCGAAGCGGCGCGCGAAGCCGATGGTCAGGGCCTCGGGATCCAGGACCTCGTCGGTGGCCGCGATCTCGTGCGGCCCTGCCCCGCGCTCGCTCAATTGCGCCCGCAGGCGCCGACGGGCGAAGGCCACCAGCCGCTCGCGCCGTCGTTCGTGGGTTCGCCACAACTCCCCGCCGGGGATGTGCTCGCTGCGGAGCCAGATCCGCGTGTCACCGGGTTCCTCCGCCCAGCGGGGGCCCAGGTAGCGGTCGTACAGCGTCCGCACATCGTCCGAGATCCACGACTGGGAGTGCACCCCGTTGGTGACGTAGGAGATGGGCACCTCATCGACGGGCACACCGGGCCACACGTCCTGCCACATCGCCCGCGACACCTGCCCGTGGAGTCGGCTCACCCCGTTGACGACGCCGGCCGTGCGGAGGGCGAGGACGGCCATGCTGAAGGACTCCTCCGAGCGACCGGGATGCACCCGGCCGAGGTCCAGGAACTCTTCGCGTGACACGCCGCAGGCGGCCCGGCACGCGCCGAAGTAGTGCTCCATCTGATCGGGCGTGAAGAGATCGATGCCTGCGGGCACGGGCGTGTGGGTGGTGAACACGCCGCTCGCCCGCACGATTTCCACCGCCTCGCCGAACGTGATCTTGTGCCGCTCGATCAGCGTCCGGATGCGCTCGAGGCTGAGGAAGGCGCAGTGCCCCTCGTTCATGTGGAAGATCCGCGGGGAGAGGCCGAGGGCCAGCAGCGCCCGGATGCCGCCGATCCCCAGCACCATCTCCTGGCGGATGCGCGTGTCGCCGTCTCCGCCGTACAGCTCGTCGGTGAGATCCTGCAGGTCCGGCGGATTCTCCGGCACGTTGGCATCGAGCAGGACGAGCGTCACCCGGCCGACCTGGGCCTGCCATGGGCGCAACAGCACCGTGCGATTGCCCAGCTCCACGCTCACACGCGCGTGCGGGCCATCCGGCAGGTGCATCGGACGCAGGGGCAGCGTCGAGAAGTCGTTCACCGGGTAGCGCTCCTGCTGCCACCCCTCCGACGTGAGGTACTGCCGGAAGTAGCCCTTCTGATACAGGAGGCCGACGCCGATCAGCGGCAGGCCGAGTTCGCTCGCGGACTTGAGGTGATCGCCCGCCAGGATGCCGAGCCCGCCTGAGTACGTCGGCAGGCACTCGGTGATCCCGAACTCCATCGAGAAATAGGCCACCAGCGGGCGGCCAGCCGGGCCGTGCGTCTTGGAGTACCAGGTATTGGAGCCCGCGAGGTAGTCGCGCAGGGACCCCATCGCCCGATCCAGGTGCGCCAGGAACGCATCGTCCTGTGCGGCCTCCTGCAGGCGATCCTGGGCGATGTTGCCGAGCATGAGCACCGGGTTGTGGCCGGACTCCTCCCAGAGGTCGCGGTCCAGGTGCCGGAACAGGCTGATCGTCTCGTGGTCCCACGACCAGCGCAGGTTGAGCGCGATGTCCTCGAGGGCCTTCAGGCGATCGGGGAGCGCCGGGCGGACGTGGAACGTCCGGACGGGCGGGATTCGTGTGTTCGTGAACGGGGTCGCACGCGAGGCCATCCCGCTATCGTATGACCGTCCGCGGCGGGCGGCCAGCCCCACGCGGTCCTGGCGTGCTCCGGCGGGCCGCCGCCTCCGCCCGCTGCTCGAGCCGCGCCTTGACGAGCTTCCGGACGAGCGCGGCGGGCAGCGGCTTTTTCGGATCGAAACGAATCGTACCCTTGCTGGTGTCGTAGCGGGCCAGCTCCGCCGCGCAGGCGGCAATCGGGTAGGCGCCAGGGTAGAAGGCGCAGTGGTCCTTCGCCGCGCCGAAGTGCACGAGCGGCCGCCCGTCGAGACGGAAGGTGGGGACCTGGTAGCTGATGCCCTCCTCGGCGTGCGGAACGACGGCCTTGATTGCCTTGCGGAGCTTCTCGAGCGCCGCGCGTTTGTCCGGTGTGAGGGCCGCCAGGTAGTCGTCGATGGTCTCAGGAGCCGTCTTCATGGTGAATCCGCAGTCTACGCCAGCCGGCCCGCCCCTTGCTCCCTTTTGCGCGGGGAGGACGATGGCATAATGGCGTCACCGCGCCGAAGTGGAGGTGTTTTCGTGGAATTCAGGCCAATGGCTCCGGACGAGGTCGAGCGGACGATGCAGTTTCTGCTGACCCAGCAGGCACAGTTCGCTGCAGATATGGCAACCCTGGAAGGCAAGACTCACCAGATCGCGGAGGGCCTCATCGGGCTGACGGCGATTGTCGGGCGCCTTGCCGAGGCGCAGGCGCAGACCGAGCAGCAACTCAAGGAGACGGCCGCCCAGCTCAAGGAGACGGACGAACGCCTGAGCGAGCATATCCGGACCGTCGAATCCCACCTCGACATCGTCATCCAGATGTTCGAGCGCCGACTGCGGGAGGAGGACGATCCGGGGCCGTCGTGAGTCATCGGTCGTCGGTTATCGGTTGTCGGTCAACGGTTATCGGTCGTCGGTGCTTGACCAAGGAACACACCGCGCAAGGCCAGGTCAGAAGGGCGCGCCCGGCCCCGTGAGGGGACCGGGCGTGTGTCGAAGGCGAGCAGTGGACCTCAGAAGGTGTAGCGGAGGGCAAGCCAGATCTTGCGGCCGCCGCCGTCGGTGCCCCACTGGTTCAGGAAGTTCGCCGAATTGATCTGGCTGTTCGGCACGCCGAAGTTCCGCGTGTTGGTCAGGTTGAAGGCTTCGATGCGGATCTGGAAGTTCTGCCGGTTGAAGAACCGCGTGTTCTTGATGAACCCGAGGTCGATGTTGCCGACTCCGTCCGCACGCAACGTGTTGCGGCCGACGTTGCCCACGCGTTCACCCGGGCACGTGGCGCTCTGGAAGCCGCAGATCTGCCTGAAGAGCGAGGCCCCACCGGCCGCAAGCAGTTCGGCGACCGTCATGTTCGAGATGTTCTCGGTGGTGTTGATGTTGGGCCGGATCGCGTTGCCGACCAGGCCGTCGATACCGGAGAGCGCACCTGTTGGGTCAGCCCCGTTCAACACTGTGAATGGTGAGCCGCTCTGCAGCGTGAAATTGGTGCTTACCTGCCAGCCGCCGAGGATCTTGCCGGCAACCCCGGTCTGATCGCGGTAGAACGGCAGCTCCCACACCACGTTCCCGGTGAAGCGGTGTGGACGATCGTAGGACGACAACCCTTTGTCGGCCGCTATGTTGAACGAGTCCTGCGCCACGGCGACCTCGCCGCTCGACACGTTGAAGATCTCCGATGCCGTGTCCAGGTACTGGCTCCAGGTGTAGTGGATGCCGGCGCTGAAGCCGTTGGCGAATCGCCGCTCGAGGCTGGTCTGCAACGAGTTGTACCAGGACTCGGCCGCGTTCGCGCGGAGGCGGATGACGCCGCGCGTCGGATCCTGCCGCACGCTCTGGTACGGCAGCCGCGGGTTGCCGTCCAGCGTCTGATAGAGCCCGCGGCCCAGCGTGCCGACGTAGCCGACCCTGAGCGCCAGGTTGGCCCCGAGTTCCCGCTGCACTTCGGCGCTGAACTGGTGGGCCTCCGGCGACCGGAAATCATCGGCCACGATAGTGCGGGTGATCAGGTTGGGATCACCCGAGAACGACAGGTTCGGGAGCCGCACGAACGCCTGTGGCCTGCCAGGTCCGCCTGGCGCCGTCTGGACCGTCGGCACTTCGAGGACAGCGACTTGCGGGAAGGCGCTCGCGATGTTCAGCGCAATATTGAGAAACGCGTAGTCGTGCGTCATCGCGTACCCGCCGCGGACCACGAGCTTGTCCCCGCCGGTGAGTGTGCCCAGCATGCCGTTCGTGTCCGTCTTCGGGTTCCAGTTGACGCCAAGGCGCGGCTGCAGGTTGTTGGTGTCGCGATCCGGAACGGGCGCCAGCCTGAAGCGCTCGTCGCCGCCCGCGGTCTGCACGATCCCGTCGTTCAGCTCGACGAGCGAGTCAATCCAGTTGCCGGGCAGCTCGTATCTCAGCCCGTAGCTGAGCGTGAAGCTGGGCGTCATGCGCCACTCGTCCTGCCCGAAGAAGTAGGCGTCGGCCCACTGGTAGTTGACGACCTCGGACCCGCCGGGCAGCGGCTTGTTGATCTGGGCCACGTTTGCAATGTCGTCCACGTACCGCTGCAACGTGGTGTATTGCAGGCGGCCCCGCAGCGTCGGGTTGAAGAAGCTGTCGATGTCGCTCGAGCGCCAGTCCACCCCGAACTTCGTCGAGTGGCTGCCTGCCGTCCAGGACAGGTTGTTCTGGATCTGCAGCAGGCCGTTCTTGCGCCACTGCGGCAGGTTCAGCGCCAGGCCGATGGCCGTGCGGGTGGCCGCCGCATTGAACCCCAGCAAGCCAAGCTCATTGATTTCGATGGATGGGATCTCCTCGGCTGAGACGTCCGCCGCCGTCGTTTCCGTGTCGAGGTATGAGTAACCGATCCTCAACTCGTTGACGAGCGTGTTGCTGAGAATCCCGGTCCACCAGGCTGCAAACGTCTGCGACCTCGACGGGCTCACGGTGGTGACACCCGGCGGGGTCACCTGGCCCGCCCCCGTGGTCAGGCTGTCGTTGATGAGGTAGCGGGCAGACAGGATGTGACGGCCACCCCCACCGAGCTGGTGATCCACGCGCGCGGAACCCTGATGGTTCCTGAACTCGATGGTCGACGAGCCAGTCAGGGACCCGATCGGCACGCTGTAGGTGCTGCCCCCGTAGGTGAAGGACACGCTCCGGCCGAGCGGGCTCTGAGCGGCCGGCAGGAACTTCAGCAGCGCCTGGATCTGGGGCAGGCTGCCGACAGCACCTTGCAGGACCTGTCGCCCAGCCTCGGTAGGCGCCCCGTTCAGGGTCTGCCCGGCCCCGAGCTGATCCGTCGTCCAGCGCTGGTACGACCCGAAGAAGAAGGTCTTCTGCTTGATAATCGGGCCGCCGATGGTTCCTCCATACTGCGTGTCCTCAAGGAATGGCGCTTCGGTGCGGCCGGCGGCTTTGTCGAGGTTGGTACGCGCGTTCAGGTCGTTCTGGTTGCGGAAGACGAACGCGCTGCCGCGGAAGTCGTTGGTCCCGCTCTTGGTCACGACGCTCATCACCGACCCGGCCGCCCGCCCGAACTCGGCGGCGAACTGGTTGGTGATCAGCCGGACTTCCTGGATGAGGTCTGTGTTGTTGAGCGGCTGCTGGCGGCCGGTGACGCTCGGGTCGTTGCTGTCCTGCCCGTCGATCATGAAGTTGTTCGAGCGGGTCCGCATGCCGTTGACCGAGAAGTTCGTGCCGCTGGCGAAGTTCGACTGGCCGGAGTTGACCTGGCTGACCCCTGCCACCTGGAGCGCGAGGCTGAAGATGTCCCGCGTATTGCCAACGGGCAACTCGGACACCTTGGTCTTGTCGAACCGCACCCCCACTTCGGCGTTGGTGGTGTTCAGGATCGGCGACGCGCCGGTGACCTCGACCGTCTCCTCAATCGAGGCGAGCTTCAGCCCGATGTCGATGACGGCCTCCTGGTTCAATGCCAGGATGAGGCCCGATCGTGAATAGGTGGCGAAGCCGGGCAGTTCCGCCGTGAGCGCATAGGGACCGACGGGCAACGCCGGGAACCGGTACACGCCGCTCGCGTCGGTCACGACCGTCCGCGAGAGGCCCGTGTCCACGTTGCGGACGGTCACGGTCACGCCAGGAAGCACCGCCCCCTGCTCGTCCTTGACGACGCCGCTGATGATGGCGGTCGTGGATTGGGCCAGGGCCAGCTCCGCCATCGAAAGAAGGAGCAGAACCACCCACAGGCCCAGAACTGGCGGATGACGCCTGTTCATTTGGAGCCTCCTT
>CAYLZN010000206.1:0-8337 GCA_964387935.1 uncultured Vicinamibacteraceae bacterium
GACGACTGCGACGGCGAGGGCCGCCAGGCGCGTCATCGATCTGCCCGGGCATCGGCCGGGCCGCCGCCCGATCTGGTCTCTGGTTGCCATTGGGAGTCCCCGGCGGCAGCCGCTCACAGGTGCACGACGCGCGCCGCCTCATCGCGTCGGGTGCGATTCTACCTCGTCCCCTGTGACCCGCCCTGTCATGCCGACGGCTGACGATGGCTGGCGACACGGAGGTCCCACGTGAACCGTCACCTCGCGCCAGTAGCTCCCCACGTGCCTGATCGGCCCGCGGCCCGTCTCCGGGCGGTGCGGCTCACCCTGCCCGGCCCGGCCAGGCCCGGCAGCACAGGTCGCGCGCCCGGCCCGCTCGCCGGGCCGGCCCTCTATGCCGAACTGGCCCGGCGCCGGCGACGGGCCCAGATCGCGGCCAGGCATCTCCTCGAGGCCCAGGAGGGCCGGGCGTGACGGGATCCCGGCAGCGCGGGCGACCGGAACGGGCGCCGGAAGGTCGCAACCGGCTAAGCCTTTCCCGATCAGCAGGTTGACTGCCTGCATGGGTGCGGAACGTGCCTTGCTACCCAAGGGACGGGTGTCCGCGGCCGGACCCGGGAGTCCTCATGCTGAGCACGACCGACTTCATCGAACTCGAGCGCCTCTACGGGGCGCACAACTACCACCCGTTGCCGGTCGTCATCGAACGGGGCAGCGGCGCCTGGCTGTACGACGTCGATGGCCGGCGCTACCTGGACTTCCTGGCGGCGTACTCCGCGGTCAACCAGGGGCATTGTCATCCGCGGATCCTGAGGGCGCTCATCGCCCAGGCGGGCAGGCTCACGCTCACGTCACGGGCGTTCCGGAACGACCAGTTGCCGCTGCTGCTCGAACAGCTTCACTTCGTGACGGGCATGGACATGGCCCTGCTCATGAACTCCGGGGCCGAAGCGGTGGAAACGGCCATCAAGGCGGCTCGCAAGTGGGGCTACCAGGTGAAGGGCATCCCGCGCGATCGGGCCGAGATCATCGTGTGCGCCGGCAACTTCCACGGACGCACGGTGTCGATTGTGAGTTTCTCGACCGAGGCCCAGTATCGCGACGGGTTCGGCCCCCTCACGCCAGGCTTCGTGGTCGTCCCGTTCGGCGATGCGGCGGCCCTCGAGCGCGCCATCACGCCCAACACGTGCGCCTTCCTCGTGGAGCCGATCCAGGGCGAAGCCGGGATCGTGGTCCCGCCCGACGGATATCTCCGGGACGTCGAGGCGGTCTGCCGCAAGCACCAGGTGCTGTTCATGGCCGATGAAATCCAGGCCGGCCTCGGCCGTGCGGGCACGCTCTTCGCCTTCCAGCACGAGCAGGTGTCTCCCGATGCGATCATCATCGGCAAGGCGCTCGGCGGGGGCTTCTACCCCGTGTCGGCGGTCGCGGCCCGACGCGAGGTGCTGGGCGTCTTCCAGCCCGGCGATCACGGCTCCACGTTCGGCGGCAACCCGCTCGCCTGCGCCGTCGCCAGGGCCTCGCTGGACGTGCTGGTCGAGGAGCGCCTGGCGCAGCGTTCGGCAACGCTGGGCGCGACGCTGCTCGAGTCGTTGCGCGCCGTCAGCAGCCCGATCGTCCGGGAGGTGCGCGGCCGCGGCCTCTGGGTCGGCGTCGAGCTCACGGTGCCCGCGCGCCCGTACTGCGAGGCGCTCCGCGACCGCGGCCTGCTCTGCAAGGACACCCACGAGCACGTGGTCCGGCTCGCGCCCCCGCTCGTCATCGCCGAGGACGATCTCGCCTGGGCGATCGAGCAGATTTCCGACGTGCTGACGCATCCGCTCGAGGCCTAGGCGATGGCGATCCGGACTCTCATCCTCGGCGCCGCGGGGCGCGATTTCCACAACTTCAACGTCGTGTTCCGGGACGACCCCACGTATGACGTGGTGGCGTTCACCGCCACGCAGATCCCGGACATCGCGGGGCGAGAGTACCCCCCGGCCCTGGCCGGCCCGCGCTACCCGTCCGGCATCCCGATCTGGGCCGAGGACCACCTGCCGGGGCTGATCGGCGATCACCGGATCGACCAGGTCGTCTTCTCCTACAGCGACGTGTCCTATGCGCACGTGATGCACCGGGCCGCCATCGCGAACGCGGCCGGCGCGGACTTCGTCCTGCTCGGCGCCCGCCAGACCATGCTGCGGTCGCGCAGGCCCGTGGTGGCGGTCTGCGCCGTGCGGACGGGCGCGGGCAAGAGCCAGACCACGCGACGGGTCGCCGCACTCCTCCGCGCGGCCGGTCTGCGCGTGGCGGCCATCCGGCACCCCATGCCCTACGGCGACCTCGAGGCCCAGCGCGTCCAGCGGTACGCGGCGCTGGCCGATCTGCAGCGGTTCCACTGCACGATCGAGGAAATCGAGGAATACGAGCCGCACATCGTCGCCGGCACGCTGGTGTACGCGGGCGTGGACTACGCGGCCATCCTCGCCGAGGCCGAGCGCGAGGTGGACGTCATCCTGTGGGATGGCGGCAACAACGACCTGCCCTTCTACAGGCCGGATCTGCACATCGTCGTGGCGGACCCGCTGCGCGTCGGCAACGAGCTGTCGTACTACCCTGGCGAGACGAACCTCCGCATGGCGGACGTGGTCATCATCAACAAGATCGACAGCGCGGATCGGGAGGCCATCCGGCAGTTGCGGGACAATGTCCGCTCCGTGAACCCGCGCGCGGTCCTGATCGAAGCCGCCTCGCCCGTCATGGCCGAGGGCGCCGACATCCTCACCGGCCGCCGCGTACTGGTGGTCGAGGACGGGCCGACGGTCACGCACGGGGAGATGACGTTCGGCGCCGGCACGGTCGTCGCGCGCAAGTTCGGCGCCGCGGAGATCGTGGACCCGCGGCCCTACGCCGTCGGACGGCTGGCGGACACCTTCGCGACGTACCCGCGCATCGGCGCGCTGCTGCCCGCGATGGGGTATGGCGACGAGCAGGTCAAGGACCTCGAGGCGACGATTGCGAAGGTCCCCTGCGAGGCGGTCGTCATCGGCACGCCCATCGACCTCACGCGCCTGATCACGATCCGGCAACCGAGCGTCCGCGTGCGGTACGACCTGCAGGAGATCGGGCGGCCCGATCTCGGCGACGTGCTCCGTCCGTTCCTCGCCAGGGCGCAATCGCCCGCCGCGACCGCTTGACGGCGGCCCGCGCCTGCGGCCAGACTGCGCGGATGTCCACCGCGCCCGCCGCCCGGGCCGAAGAGGGGCTCGTGCGCGCGATCGGCGTGCGCGGGCTCACGGCCAACATCCTCAACACCACGATCGGCGCGGGGATCTTCGTCCTGCCCGCCCTGGTCGCCCGCGACCTCGCCACGGCGGCGCCCTGGGCCTACCTGGCCTGCGGGTTGGTGATGACGCTCGTCGTGGCGTCCTTCGCGATGGCGGGCAGTCGCGTCTCGCTGACGGGCGGCATCTACGCCTATGTCGAGACGGCGTTCGGTCCGTTCGTCGGCTTCCTGTGTGGAGTCCTCATCTGGCTGGCCTGCCTGCTGGCCGCCGCCTCGGTCGCGACGGCCCTGTCGACGTCGGTCGGCGTGGCCGTCCCCGCGGTGCGGGGCGGCCCGGGCCGCGCGCTCTTCCTCGGCCTGATCTACCTGGTGTTCGTCCCCATGAACGTGCGGGGTGTGGCGCTCGGCACGCGACTGGTGGAGACGATGACGGTGGCGAAACTGCTGCCGCTGGCCCTGCTCATCGTGGTCGGCCTCGGCCAGATCGAGGCGAGCGATCTCGTCATCGGGCTCGCGCCACCGTCGGCGGTGGCCGCGGCCTCGCTGACGCTGATCTTCGCGTTCGTGGGCGTGGAGGTCGCCCTCGTGCCCAGCGGCGAGATCCGCGAGCCCGCACGCACCATCCCGCGCGCGGTGTTCCTGGCGCTGGGCTTCTCGACGCTGATCTACCTAGCGATCCAGCTCATCGCACACGCCACGCTGGGCGCGGACCTGGCGCGCTTCACCGACGCGCCGCTCGCGGAGGTGGCCTCTCGCGTCCTCGGCGGGTGGGGACGCACGCTGATGCTGGTGGGCGGCGCGGTCTCGATGCTCGGGTTCCTCAGCGGCGACATCCTCGGCACGCCGCGCAACCTGTTCGCGTTCGCGCGTGATGGCTTCCTGCCCCCGTCGCTCGCGCGGCTCCATCCCCGCTACCACACGCCCGCCGCCGCCATCATCGTCCACGCGCTGATGGCCTGGGGCCTGGCCTGCATCGGCACCTTCGGCGTCCTGGTGCTGCTGTCCAACGTGGCGCTGCTCACGTCGTACCTGCTGTGCTGTCTCGCGGCGATCGAACTCTCGCGACGCGACGTGCGGTCCGGCGGCACACCGTTCGTCGTGCCGGGCGGGCCGCTCGTGCCGGTCCTCGCGTGCCTCGTGCTCGCGGCGCTGCTGCTGCAGGCGACCCGACAGGAGTGGCTGGTCACGGCCGGCACCCTGGCGGTCGCGGCCGTGCTCTTCGGGGTGCGGCAGCTCAGGGGACGAGACTGAACCGGGGCACCTGACGTCGGACCATTCGCCTCAATCCGTCGAGAACGGCGTCCTGTCAGTGCCGGGTCGGGCTCTCGGAGTGCAGGTCGTGCAGGACGATCTCGAAGCGCTCCGCGAGGGTCGCGAGCACCGGGGCCATCGCGTCGGCAAACGCCACGGCCCTGTCGCCCCCTTCGAGCATGCCCATGAGCCGGTGCAGCTGCAGCCGCCGCTCGTCGAACATCGTCGGCAGCCGCGGCTGCACGGACCCGGGCACCGGGCACTCGAGCGCCTGAATGGTGCGGTCGATGAGCGCGAAGCTCGCGAGCAGGATGTCGGCGCTCCAGAACGCGAGGCGCGGGGACTCGCCTTTCGCATGCGCCGCGGTGAGCATGAACCCCAGCCCGAGACCGTCAGCGCGGAGCTCCTGCTCGGCCGTCCAGGTCAGCGCCTCGAAGGTCTCGCCGTGCGCGTGCCGCCGTTCGGCACGGGCCACGAGGTGCTCGCCCTCACAGAGCCGCGCGTACTCCCGTGCGACGATGAACAGCTCCATGCACTCGCACAAGGCGGCGGTGGTCTGCTCGGAGGCGGGGTGTGGCGGGTACGACGGCGCGCCGGCCGGGTTGCCGGCGAGCGTTGCCATCATCAGCTCCACGAACCGCTGCGTCGCGGTCCCGTCCGGGTCGAGGCGCTGCTCCCACCCCGTGGCAGGCGGCGCGGGAACGAACAGGTCGTTCTCGAGCAGCTCGAACGGCAGCGCGTGGGCCACCGCCTTCGCGAACAGGTGCACGTAGGTGAGCAGGGTCCCGTCCACGACCAGCACCACTTCGTCGCTGTCGGGCACCGGCAGCATGAGCGGTTCCAGCACACGGGTCGGCAACGTCCCGATCACGGGGGTGAACGGCAGCTCGATCGAGAGGCGCGCCGCGGCCGATTCGACGGCCACCTTGAGGTCGCGCAGGATCGAGTACTGGTGCGGGCGCTCGTAGATCGTGGGTCGCGGCAGGCTCTCGTCGCGCGCGAGGGCTTCGAACACGGCGCTCCGGTAGCGGGCGAACTCGCTCGGCGAGAGCTCGGCGGCCTTCTGTTGCAGGCGCGCGGGCAGGATCGTCTGCTGGCCCACCCACTCACGGTGCTGGCAGTCTGCGGCCGTGAGGCCCACCGAACGGTAGACGCGATGCTGCAGGGACTCGAGGAACAGCTCGGCGGGGCGACGCTCGGGAACGACAGCCGGCGTGAACGTGAGGGCTGCCTGGGACGAGGAACGCTGGGAGACCGCGCGCGGCGGAAGATTCATGCGTCAACCGGGGTCCGGGCTCCGGTCGGACCAAGCCCGACCGTGCCGCGGACTTCCCGGTAATCGGCGGTCTGCGTGGGGAATTGAACGACGGTTACGGCACGTAGGCGATGGCGTCGATCTCGACCCGCAGGCCCTCGCCGGGCAGCCCCCGGACTTCGACAGTCGTGCGCGCAGGCTTGTGCCCGGCAAACGACGCCTCGTAGGCGGCGTTCATCTGCGGGAACTCCTTCATGTCGATCAGGAACACGCCGCAGCGAAGCACGCAATCGAGGCGTGAGCCCGCGGCCTCGAGGATGGCCGCGATGTTCCTCAGGCACTGCCGCGTCTGCGTCTCCACGTCGTGCCCGGCCAGGCGGCCCGTCGCGGGGTCGGTGGCGCCCTGTCCCGAGACGAACACGAGCCGCTCGAATCCCATGCCCGGCGAGTAGGGACCGACCGGGGCGGGAAGACCAGTGGCCTGAACGGGGCGGTGAGAACCGGCAGCACTCATGACGACACCCTCCCGGGAGCTGGTGAACGAAGCTCCACCTCGAGGCGCTCGAGGAAGTAGCCTACATCGGTGACGAGCCCGACGGCCTGCATCGTGCCCCGGTTCGAGAGCTTCACCGGGACCGACTCGGTGATGACGTCCTTCAGGGGGCCGTCGTCGCGAATCGAGCCTGCGAGCACGAACGGCACCGGCCTGTTCACGGCCTCGTACATGACACCGCTCGTGAGGACGCCCGCCTCGACGGCCTGCCGGATCCCGCCGCATCGGTTGATGGCGTTGATCGCGAAGAGGTGATTGCGGCTGCCGCCCTCCACGGCGCGCCCGCTCAGCTGGCAGATGCCCAGGCTCGTCTTGAGCATCGACTTCTCCATGTCGTGCACGGCAAAGGCGTTGCCCGCGAGGAGCACGTCCACCCACCCGTCACGGACCAGGCGCGCGAGCGGCACGTCGCCGCCGGAGTGCACGATGGCGGGTCCAGCGACAAGGACGATCCGCTCACCCTGCTCGCGGGTGCGGCGCATCTCGCGCGCAGTCCCCGCGATGGCGATGCTCTTGTTGATCTCGGCCGACACGTCGTTCGACATGAAGCCGAAGACCGAGTAGTCGCGGCTCCGCTCAGGCGGCTTGACGCGGATACCTGGGCCGCGCAGGGCCACCGGCTCCCCCTGACGCACGCGTCCCTGCTTCACGCAGGCCGGCCTGCCGTCGCGGATGACGAGCGCACAGTCCATCTTCTGCGCGACCGCGGCCACCCAGGCGCCCTCGACGCGTACGAACGTGTCGAAGTTGGTCGTCGAGTAGAACTCGTCGGGCAGGATGCCGTCCGCCTCCGCCGGCGCAAAGCGGGCGTTCTGGACCAGCGCCGAAGCCCCCAGGTACTGGAGGTGTTCGACAATCCCGTCCAGCACGTGCGACGAGGGCGCCGAGACCGCCAGGCGTGTGAACGACGGGTCGTCGTTCCGGCGCCCGACCCTGAACTCGAGAATCTCGAACTGCCCGCCGTCCTCGACGATGCGGGCCAGGGCCCGCCGGAGGATGTCCGAGTCGATCAGATGGCCTTCGAAATCGACGATTTCCTGCACCATGTCTGGTCCTACTCCTGATCGGTGCCGACGACCGCGCGCGCGCGAAGGTCGGCGATTTCCTCGTCGGTGAGATCCACGTCCCGCAACACCTCGTCGGTGTGCTCGCCCAGGCGGCAGGGCGGCCGCGTCAGCGCGGTGGGCGTCCGTGAGAAGCGCGGGGCCGGGGCCGGCTCGCGGATCCCGTGGCGTTCGACGAACACGTGCCGGCTGTCGAGATGCGGGTGGGCGGCAGCCTCCGCCAGCGAGAGCACCGGTGCGACACACGCATCGCTGTCCGCAAACAGCCTCGCCCATTCGTCACGGGTCTTGCGACGAAACGCCGCCGCCAGGGCCTCGCGCAGCGCCGGCCATCGGTGGGTGTCCCACTGCCCGGGCAGGTCTTCTGTCACCAGTCCCAGGCGACTCACCAGTTCGTCGTAGAACTTCGGCTCGATCGCACCGACGGCCACGTACCCGCCGTCGGCCGTCTCGTAGACGGCGTACCACGGCGCCCCGCCGTCGAGCAGGTTCCTCCCGCGGGCGTCCGTCCAGATGCCGGCCGAGAAGAAGCCCGCGAGTTGCGTGAGCAGCGACGCGGTGCCGTCCACGATGGCCGCATCCACGACCTGGCCGCGCCCCGAGGTCGTCCGCTCGACGAGCGCGGCCAGCACGCCCGCGACGAGGTAGAGCGACCCGCCCGCAAAGTCGCCAAGCAGGTTGAGCGGAATCGCCGGCGGTCCGCCGGCCGACCCCATCGCGTGCAGCGCGCCGGTGAGCGCAATGTACGTGATGTCGTGGCCCGCTCGGGCGGCCAGCGGGCCGGTCTGCCCCCACCCCGTCATGCGGCCGTACACCAGCCGCGGGTTGCGGCCGAAGCAGGCCTGAGGACCGAGCCCGAGTCGCTCCATCACCCCGGGTCGATAGCCTTCGAGCAGGACGTCCGCCCGCTCGATGAGACGAAAGGCCACGGTGACGCCATCCGGATCCTTGAGGTTGAGCGCCACCGACC
>CAYLZN010000206.1:8347-10660 GCA_964387935.1 uncultured Vicinamibacteraceae bacterium
AGGAAATTGCCGAGCAGCTGGCCCTCGGGCCGCTCGACGCGCACGACGTCCGCGCCGAGGTCGGCGAGCAGCATGGCGGCAAACGGCGCGGGGCCGATCCCTGCCATCTCGATGACGTGAATGCCGGTCAGTGGTCCCACGTGGCGGCGTTCCCGGGCGCCCGCGTCCGAAGCGTAGTGGAAGGCGCCGGTTCTCGCAATGGGCGCCGGCCTTCGTCGCCCGGCCGGGCGCGGGCGGCGCCCATGGCTGCGATAATGGGTTCGTGTCCGCGTCGCCCTGGACCATGGCTGCCAGCGTCGGAATCCTGCGCGCTCGCCTGGCCGAACCGTTGCCGGGGCTCGACGCCCAGCGCCTCATGGCGCCGCTGCCGCGGGCCGGCTGGCGACCGGCGGAGTTTCCCGCGGACGCTCGGCGCGCGGCCGCCCTGCTGCTGCTCTACCCGTGGCGAGAAGAGGCGCACGTCGCGCTGACGGTGCGCGCCGCGCACCTGCCGCACCACGGGGGTCAGGTCTCGCTGCCGGGGGGAGCCGTCGAGCGCGGCGAGCGGATCGAGGACGCGGCCTTGCGCGAGACCGCAGAGGAACTCGGCGTCGACACGTCGAGTGTGACGGTGCTGGGCCAGTTGACGCCGCTGCACATCCCGGTCAGCGGGTTCGTCCTGCATCCCGTCGTCGCGACGGCGCCCGCGCGGCCGGCGTTCGCACCCGATGCGAACGAGGTCGCCCGGGTCATCGATGCCAGCGTCGCGCGATTGTGCGATCCCCATGCCGTGCGCCTTCGATGGCGGCGCCACGAGGGACGCGAGTACGAGGTGCCGTACTTCCTGGTGGATGGTGAGATCCTGTGGGGCGCCACGGCCATGGTGCTCGCCGAGTTCCTGGCGCTGCTGGGCCGTGCGCCGTTTCGCCCCCCGACGCCGACCGAGGACGACCGATGACCGAACGCGCGGTGCACGTGCCAGACGTCATGCAGCCACCCGCACCCTGCCCGGGCTGCGGGAACCCGGACCGACTGTTCACCCCGAACGCGCGGCGAGCGCCGTACGACAGCCCGGTCGTTTACGAGCCCGCGTGGCAGTGCACACGCTGCGGGCGCCTCGACTTCATCGCGCCGCCGGAACAGCCTCCAGGAACGGTGGCCGCGACAGGGCCCTCACGCTGAAGGACGCGCACGACGCCGCGCGAGCCGTAACCCGGACCACGTGGCATCGACCGCGCACACCTTGAAATCGACGAGTCCGTAAGCGAGTGCGGTCTCCCGGATATCCGTCTCCGTGAGTTCGGACGGCACGCCCGAGCTCTTCTTCGGCCACACGATCCACACCGCGCCACCCCGGTCGAGCAACGAGGCGACTGTCGGCAGGGCGTGCTCGTACGCGTGGCGCCTTGCCAGGAAGAACAGGGTGACGTCCGGCCGCCCATGCAGCCGGCGGCGCACCTGGACGCCGGCCGGCAACTCCCCGAGCGTGCCCTCGAACCCCTCCGGCGCGCCCACGAGGGCCACGGTGTGACCGACCTTGATGCCCAGCTTTTTCGGAAGCGGCGTGCCCGAGTAGCCCAGCATCGCCGCCGCAGTCGGCACCACCGGCGCCGCGGGGGGGTGCGCGATGGCGCGGGACAGCGCGCCGTTGACACCTCGCCACGTGGTGTAGGCGGCGTCTGGCAGCGACGCCTTCACACGTGCGACCTTGGCCTCGTCGCCGCCCACGAACACGAGCGGAACAGCGCGGAGACGGCGGCGCTCGCGGGCCACTTCCCCGACGCGTCGGCCGTGGGACGGCAGCCGCGACAGATCGATGACGAGCGCGGTTGGGGGGTGAGCGTCGAGGGATTCGAGCACCGCGGGCGCCATCTCCGCGAGCCAGCTCACGTCGAAGCCGGCCGCGGAGAGACGCCGCGCGCGTTCCTGCGCCTCCGCGGCGTTCCAGTGGACCAGAACGACCCGGGGCGCCGACACGCTAGGCCACCGTGATGGACTTGTCGAGGTAGACGTCCTGGATCACGTTGAGCAACTGCACGCCCTCGTTCATCGGGCGCTGGAAGGCCTTGCGACCGCTGATGAGCCCCATGCCGCCCGCGCGCTTGTTGATGACCGCGGTCTTCGCGGCCTCGGCGAAGTCGTTGTCCCCGCTCGCGCCGCCGGAATTGATCAGCCCGGCGCGGCCCATGTAGCAGTTGGCGACCTGGTAGCGCGTCATCTCGATCAGGTGGTCGCCCGGCATGAGATCGCTGTACACCTTCTTGTGGGTCTTGCCGAACTTGAGCGCGTTGTAGCCGCCGTTGTTCTCCGGCAGCTTCTGCTTGATGATGTCGG
>CAYLZN010000207.1:0-10641 GCA_964387935.1 uncultured Vicinamibacteraceae bacterium
ACGAGCGCCACGCCGAGCTCGCGCTCGACCTGCGCCAGCACCGACTCGGCCGCCGCCAGCTGCTCGAGCACGGTGCCGCGCACCTCGACACCCGCGCGGTTGACGCAGGCGACGACGTTCTGGGTCGAGGAGGCGTTGCCGGTGATGATGTGCACGTTGACCTCGAGACGCGCACCGTTCATGCCGACGGGCGCCGCGATCCCGTCCTGGTCATCCACCACGAAATCCTGCGGGAGCACGTGCAGGATCTCGCGGCCGGATGGCAGCGACACGGCCTTGGCGGCGTCGATGGCGCGGCGGACGTCCTCGCGCGCGATCTCGCGGTTCTTCCCGGCCACGGCCACGACGCCCCGGCTGTTGAACCCCTTGACGTGCGCCCCGGACAGCGCGAGGTACACCGAGTCGATCTCGATGCCAGCCGTGAGCTCGGCTTCCTCGATCGCATGCTTGATCGAGTCGACTGCCGCCTCCAGGTTGACGACCAGTCCGCGCTTGATGCCCTTCGACTCGGCCATGCCGATGCCGATGATGTCCAGGCCGCCATCGTCCATGATCTCGCCGACCACCGCCGTGACCTTGGAGGTGCCCACATCGAGACCGACGAGATACCGTTCGTTTCGCGCCACGCCTCCTCCACTCCGTTCAGTCGTGCAATCGTCGAACCGCTGCGCGCCTCAGGGGCTCGCCGGCGTGCTGCGCCCCGGCGTGCTCGTCTCTCCCGCCACGGGCCGCACGTACACGCGCGGCCCGAAGCGCAGGTCCACCTCGTCGATGGCCGGCACCCGCGCCCGCAGCGCCGGCGCCAGTTCGAGGTACGACCGGAGGCGCTCCTCGAACGCCCGCTCGCCCAGGTGCAGCCGGACGGGATCCTGTTCGAGCATCACGATGGCGTCCCGAGAATCCCGCACATCGAGCTGGGACACCCGGGACATCAGATCGCCGTGCGGGCCGAGGGCCGCCAGCACCCGGGCGGCCAGCGCGGCCCGGGCCTGCTCCCGAGACCCGGGTTCCCGCGGCCCACGCGACAGGCCATCGACGATCGGCAGGTCGAGGTCCGAGGCACCTGGTCCGAAGTCGTCGATGATCGCACCCCGCTCGTCCACGACGAACAGGTCCGTTCCCACCCGCGCGATGGCCAGCGGCGAGCGCTCGACGATCTCGACCGTGATGGTCCCCGGGAGCACGCGGCGCAACCGCGCGTCCGCCACCCACGGCGACTCGAGCAGCCGGCGTCGCCACGTGTCGAGATCGACCTCCAGCAGGTGCCGGCCCCTGAGGCCCTCGAGCCGCCCCTCGATCTCCTCCAGTGTCAGGCGATCGTGGCCGGACACCGCGATCCGCTGCACCTGGAGGTGCGCCGACGCGACGAGACGGTGGCCGAGGAGGCCCACGACGCCCAGGAGCAGCAGGCCACCGAGGCCCCGTCGCAGCAGTCTCCACGGGATGGCCCGCCGGCCGCGTGCGCGGCCTTTGGCCTTGTGGCCGCGGGATCGGCGGAATCGCCGATCGTCGGCACCTGGCGTCACGGTCGCCGTGTCCCGTCCCCTGGCGGTCATACGCGAGGGCTCCCGGGCTGGGCCTTCCGCCGGAGAGCGGCCAGGATCCGCTCCCCGACCGTGCCGATCGAGCCCGCGCCCAGCGTCAGGACCAGGTCCCCCGGACCCGCAAGGGCGGCGACGGCCTCGGGCAGCGCCTTGAGCGGTCGCACGACCTGCACCCGGGCCGCGCCGCGCCCTCGCACCGCATCGGCCAGGCGCTCCACGGTAATCCCGGGAATGGGGTCTTCGCTCGCGGCGTAGATGTCGGTGAGCACGAGGTGGTCCGCCTCCGCCAGGACGCGAGCGAACTCATCCAGCAACGCCGCCGTCCGCGTATAGCGATGGGGCTGGAACACGACGATGAGCCGACGGTCCCGATCCGTGCGGCAGGCGCGCAGGACCGCGTCGATCTCGGTGGGGTGGTGGCCGTAGTCGTCCACCACCAGGACGCCGTCGACCTCCCCGAGCACCTGAAACCGCCGCTCCGCGCCACGGAACTCGCCCAGCGCCGAGGCCAGTCGCGCGAACGTCACATCGAGTTCCAGACCGACGGCCACGGCCGCAAGGGCATTGAGCAGGTTGTGCTGACCTGGAATGCCGAGCCGCAGTTCGCCGAGTGGTTCGTCCTGGCCGCTCGGGATCCGGCGCACGACCTGACAGCGGCTCCCGCCGGGGGCCAGGGTGACGTGGGTGCCACGCAGGTCGGCATCTGCGCGATCCAGACCGTAGGTCGTCACGCGCCGCGTCATCGATGGCAGGAGGGCGGCGAGCGGCCGGTTGTCGAGGCACGCCACGACGGCGCCGTAGAAGGGCACCTTGTTGGCGAACTCCACGAACGCCAGGCAGAGGCGATCGAAGTCCCCGTAGTGGTCGAGGTGCTCGTGATCGACGTTCGTGATGACGGCGATCGCCGGTGACAGCTTCAGGAAGGACCCGTCGCTCTCGTCGGCTTCCGCGACCATCAGCTCGCCACGCCCGAGGCGGGCGTTGCTGCCGAACGCCGACAGGCGGCCGCCGATGACCGCCGTGGGATCCAGGCCGGCGCGCTCGAGCGCCAGCGCGATCATCGAGGTCGTCGTGGTCTTGCCGTGGGCGCCGGCCACCGCGATGCCGTACCGCAGCCGCATCAGTTCGGCGAGCATCTCCGCCCTGGGAATGACGGGGACGTGCGCGCGCCGCGCCGCCGTGATCTCGGGATTGTCGTGCCGCGCCGCCGACGTGACGACGACGACGTCGGCACCCTCGATGTGGGCCGCGTCATGGCCGACGTGCACGCGGACCCCGAGGGACTCGAGCCGCGCGGTCACCGACGAGGCCTTCTGGTCGCTGCCGCTGACCACGTAGCCGAGGTTGGCCAGCAGTTCGGCAATGCCGCTCATGCCGATGCCGCCGATCCCGACGAAGTGCACGTGGCGGGTCCGTCCGAGCATGGTCAGCTCCACCCGCCGGCGCGGGCCAGATCGATCAGGCGGTCGACGATGAGGCGCGCGGCGGCCGGATGGGCCGCGGCGCGCGCCGCCTCGGCCATGGCCCGGCGGCGGCCCTCGTCACCGAGGAGCGTCGCGACCCGCGCGCTCAGAGTCGGCCCGGACAGCTCCCGCTGCTCGAGCACGTCGACTGCACCTCGCCGGGCCAGCGCCTCCGCGTTCTTCCGCTGATGATCGTCGGTGGCGGCCGGAAACGGCACGAGCAGTGCGGCCTTGCCCGCCGCCGTCAACTCGGCGAGCGTGGTGGCGCCGGCACGGCACACGACCAGGTCGGCCGCCTGCATCTCATGGTCCATGTCGTGCAGGAAGGGCTCGACTCGCGCGTCGAGGCCCGCGTGTCGATAGGCCTCGCGCACCGCGGCCAGGTCCCGCTCCCCCGTCTGGTGGACGATGTCGGGCACGGGGTCCAGGCGGCGGAACCCGGGCGCCGCATCCATCATCGCGACGTTGATGGCGTGCGCTCCCTGCGATCCTCCGAACACGAGCAGGCGGGGGCGGCGCTCTGCGGACTCCGGTGACACCGCCCGCGGCGCGGGTCGGGCGAGGAACCCCGGCCGCACGGGATTGCCACTGACGAAGCCCTTGCCGCGAAACCAGGGCAGCGCCTCCTCGTACGCCACGGCGGCCGCCGCGACGACCCGGGCGAGCAGGCGATTGGTCAGGCCCGGCACCGCGTTCTGTTCGAGGACCAGCGACGGGATCCGGCGCACCGCGGCCGCGAGGACCACGGGGCCCGAGCTGTAGCCACCGACACCCGCCACGACGTGCGGATGGCGACGCGAGAGCACCCCCCACGCGTCGAGCGCACCGAGCGGCAGGAGGCTGACCCCGCGTATGCGGTCCCCGGCCCCCTTGCCCTTCAGCCCGGCGCTTCGGATCACGTCCAGCACGAAGCCCTCACGCGGCACCACGCGCGCCTCGATCCCGGCACGAGTGCCCGCAAACGTCACGACCGCGGTCGGCAGCCGCGCGAGCAGCTCGCGCGCCACGGCCAGCCCCGGATACAGATGACCGCCCGTGCCGCCCCCGGCGATGACCAGCCGCAACGGGCTCGCTCCACGCACGCTGTCCGATGTGCCCATGCCCCTGTCCCGTCATGTCCGCGCCGCCGCGTGTTGCGACACGTTGAGCAGGATGCCCATGGCCACGAGGTTCATGAGCAGCGACGAGCCGCCTGCGCTGACGAAGGGCAGCGGCAGGCCCTTGGTCGGCAGCAGGCTGAGCACCACGCTGATGTTGAGCAGCGCCTGCAGCGCGATCATCGTCGTGAGCCCGAGCGCGAGGAATGCGCCGAACCGGTCGGGCGCGGCCGACGCGATCTTCAGCCCGCGCCAGCCAATCACGAGGAAAGCCACGAGGGTGAGCGTGGCCCCGACCAGCCCCAGTTCCTCCGAGATGACCGCGTAGATGAAGTCCGTGTGCGGCTCGGGCAGGAAGAACAGCTTCTGCGTGCCCGCCATGAGGCCGCGGCCCGAGACGCCGCCACTGCCCACCGCGATCAGCGACTGGATGATCTGGAACCCGTCGCCCAGCGGGTCCCGCCAGGGGTCGAGGAACGTCGTGACCCGTCGCAGCCGGTAGTCCGCCGAGACCACCGCGAGCGACACGATCGGGATGGCTGCGAGGAAGGCGCCGAACACGAAGCGCCAGTGCAGACCCGCAACGAACACCATCACGCTGACGGTGAGGAGGAGCGTGGACGCCGTCCCGAAATCCGGCGCGAGCAGGATCAGCCCGGCGACGGCCCCCGCCACGAGCGCGATGGGCGCCAGCCCCTGCTTGACGTCGTTCACGAGTTCGAAGCGCCGCTCGAGGAAGGACGCCGTGAAGACGATGACGACGATCTTGGCGAGTTCCGACGGCTGGATGCCGATGCCGGCCACTCCGAGCCACCGGCGCGTCCCGTTGATGGGCGTGCGGAACAGGACGAGGATCAGCGCGGCCCCCACCACGGCGAGCGCGGTCCAGATCACCAGGGGCTGCCGGTAGTACCGGTAGTCGACGTGCATCAGGCCGCCGAGCAGGAGGAACCCCAGGCCCGCCCACGCCGCCTGCTTGAACAGGAACAGATACGGCTGGTGGAAGCGCTCCATCGCCATGACGGCGGACGCGCTGTACACCATCACGACGCCCGCACACACGAGGAGCAGCGACGCGATGAAGAGCCAGCGATCCGTTCTCAGTTTTCGGGCCATCGTCCCGGTCCTTCCGTCGCCCTGCTAAAGCCCGCGGTGGGTACGCCCGAAATCACGACAGGCCGCACCCCGATGAGCGGTCAGTCGTCATCAGCCGGCCGATAGGCCAGGACACCGGTCTCGCAGACCGGGGCAGCCTGCGTTCCCAGCGACCGGCTCCTCGCCGCCACGAGCAGGCTGATGACAACTCACCGCTCATCGGGCGTCGCCCGAGGCCACCTCCGCACGCAGTCGCGCCACAGCCTCCTTGAAGGCGCGCCCTCGTTCCGCGTAGTCGCGGAACATGTCGAAGCTCGCGCACGCGGGCGCGAGCAGTACCGTCCCGTCGGGCCGCGCCAGCGTCCACGCCGCCCGCACCGCCTCCTCGAGCGAGCCCGCCTCGACGACCGGCACCACCTCGCCCAGCGCGTCACGGAACAGGCCCCTGGATTCCCCGATCACCACGAGCGCGCGGCCGCGCGCGGCCAGCGCCGCCGCCAGGGCGCGCGGGTCGCCGCCCTTGAATCGTCCCCCCATGATGGCGACCACCCCCGCGCCGAACGCCTCGAGCGAGACGCGCGCCGCCTCCACGTTGGTGGCCTTCGAGTCGTTGACGAATCCCACCCCGGCCACGCTGCCCGCGTCCTCGAGCGCGTGCTCGAGGCCACGAAATCCCTCGATCGCGCGCTCGAGCGCGTCGCGCCGCACGCCCAGCGCGTCGGCCACGGCCGTGGCCGCCAGCACGTCGGCCAGCAGGTGCCGGCCCCGCAGACGGACGCGCGAGACCGGCACGAGGGGGGTCACCTCATCGCCCGCGCTCCGCACGATGAACCCGTCGCGAATGCCGATGCCGTCGGCCGGCAGGCGATCGAGCGCGAAGCCGCGCCGCCGCGCCCGGGTGGTCGAGGCCAGCCGGAGCACCTCCGGGTCTTCCTCGTTGACCACGGCGAGATCGGCAGGGCGCTGGTTCGCGAACAGGCGCGCCTTGGCTGCGGCGTACTCCTCGACGGAGCGGTGGCGATCCAGGTGATCGGGCGAGAAGTTGAGGAACACCGCGATGTCCGGGCGAAACGTCTCCGTCAGTTCCAGCTGGAAGCTGCTGGCCTCGACGACGTGCACCGCGTCGGGTGACGTCTCCGACACCTGCAGGCTCGCCGCGGGCCCGAGATTGCCGCCGACGAGGGTCTTCATCCCCGCGGTCCTCAACATCTCCCCCAGGAGCGACGTGGACGTGGACTTGCCCTTCGTGCCCGTGATGGCGACCATCCGCCCTTCGAACCACCGCGATGCCAGCTCGAGCTCGCCGATGAGCGGCGTCCCGCGGCGGCGCACGCGGTCGAACGGCGGCTGCCAGGGCGAGATGCCCGGGCTCAGGACCACGAGGTCCGCCCCGTCCAGCGTCGCCGGATCATGCCCGCCGAGCTCGACCACGATGCCTTCCGCCTCGAGCGACGCCTGCGCGGCCAGCTCGGACCTCAGCTCGCTGAGCACCACGCGCGCGCCCCGCGCGGCCAGCAACCGCGCCGCGGCGATGCCGCTGCGGGCCGCCCCGACGACGACCGCCCGCTGTCCCGCGACCGAGAACCCGCGCTGCGCCGTCACGACATCGTCCCTCGCCCCGAGCCCGGTCATCGCAGCTTCAACGTGGTCAGACTGAACAGCGCGAACACGATGGCCACGATGAGGAACCTCGTGATGACCTTCGGCTCGCTCCAGCCGCTCAGCTCGAAATGGTGATGGAGCGGGGCCATTTTGAACACGCGCCGCCCCGTCAGCTTGAACGAGGCCACCTGGACGATCACCGAGAGCGCCTCGATGACGAACAACCCTCCGACCACGATCAGGAGCAGTTCCTGCTTGATGAGGATGGCCACGGTGCCCAGCGCGCCGCCGAGGGCCAGCGAGCCGACATCGCCCATGAAGATCTCGGCCGGATAGCTGTTGTACCAAAGGAATCCGAGGCTGGCGCCGACCAGCGCGCCGCAGAAGACGGTCAGCTCCCCTGCAGGCGGGAACCGGACGAGCAGCAGGTACTCCGCGAGCACGCGGTGCCCGGTGAGGTACGCGAGAGCGGTGAACGCCGCTGCCGCGACGGCGAAGGCGCTGATCGCCAGGCCGTCGAGCCCGTCGGTGAGGTTCACCGCGTTGGATGCCCCCACCAGGACGATCACTGCGAAGGGCACGTACCACCAGCCCAGGTCCGGGATCAGCCCCTTGAAGAACGGGAAGATGAGCCGCGTGTTGTACAGGTCGTGTCGCGCCAGCCAGATCAGGCACAGCCCGAGCGCGACCGCGACGAGCACCTGCCCGCCAAGCTTGTACCGGGGGATCAGCCCGTGATGCGAGTGCCGGACGATCTTGAGGTAGTCGTCGAGGAACCCCACGAGGCCGAAGAGCAGCGTGGTGACCATCGCAATCCACACGTACGGGTTGGTCAGGTCGGCCCACAACAGCGTGGGGATCAAAGCCGCCGCCAGGATGAGCAGACCGCCCATGGTCGGGGTGCCCGCCTTCGCGCGATGGCTCGCTGGCCCCTCATGGCGGATCACCTGGCCCACCTGGAACTCGCGCAGCTTGCCAATCAGCCAGGGCCCGAGCAGCAGGCTGATGACGAGCGCGGTCAGGCTCGCCGCGGCGGTGCGGAACGTGATGTAGCGCGTCACGTTCAGCAGCGAGAAGTACTCGTGCAGCGGATAGAGGAGGTGGTACAGCATCAGGCCCCCTCCGCCTCGAGGCGCTCCACGACGCGCTCGAGACCAATGCCCCTCGAGCCCTTGACGAGCACGAGATCCCAGTCCCCCACCCAGGATCCGATGCGATCGGCGGCGACGGCGCTCGACTCCGCGTGGATCACCGCGTCGGCGGGCAATCCGGCCTCGCGGGCCGCCTCGCCGAGGGCACGGGCCGGGATGCCACCTACCGTGAGGACGCGCGATACGCCGGCGGCCACTGCGGCGTGCCCGCACTCGCGGTGCAGGCGCTCGGACTGTTCGCCGAGTTCGAGCATCTCCCCGAGCACGGCGATCTTCCGCCCCCGGACGGCCGTCGCGCCCACCACCTCCAGCGTGCGCAGCAGGGCCCCGGGGCTGGAGTTGTAGCAGTCGTCGAGCACGCGCACGCCCCGGGCGAGCCTCACGACCTGCCCCCGGTGGCTGCCCGCATTAACGTGTGCCACCAGCGACGGGATGGCCTGAGGGTCCACACCGAACTCCAGCGCCACGGCAATCGCCGCCAGGACATTTGCCAGGTGCCCGCGCCCGGGCAGGTGCAGCGTCAGGTCCAGGGTGCCGGCCGCGGTGCGCACCGAGACATCCTGGCCGTCGATGCCCCGGTCGCGGATGGGCTCCGCGCGGACAGCAGCCGGCGCCTCGAGGCCGAACGTGATCGTGCGTCCCGGGAACGCCGGCACGCGGGCCATCACGCGCGGGTCATCCGCATTGGCCACGAACACCGTCTTCGGGGTGGCGCCTTCCAGGATCTCCGCCTTCGCGCTGGCGATGGCGTCCATCGTGCCGAAGTGCGCGAGGTGCGCCGTGCCCACGTTGGTCCACAGGCGGACATCGGGCTCGGCGATCGCGACCAGCCGCGAGATCTCACCCGCGTGGTTCATGCCGAGTTCGACGACTGCCACCTCGGCACCGGCCTGCAGCTCGAGCAGCGACAACGGGAGTCCGATGTGGTTGTTCAGGTTGCCGCGGTTCCGCAGCGTCTGGAACCTCGAGGCCAGCAGCGTCGCGGTCACTTCCTTCGTGGTCGTCTTGCCTGCGCTGCCCGTGATCGCCACCACGCGCGCGCCCGACACCTTGCGCACGTGATGCGCGAGGGCCTGGAGCGCCTGGAGCGTGTCCGGCACCAGGATCGCCACCGCCCCGGCCTCGGCGGCCGCCCCGACGCAGTCGGCCTCGTGGACGACGACGGCGACGGCGCCCCCGTTGATGGCCTTGCGCACGAAGGCGTGCCCGTTGAAGGAGGGCCCGACCAGCGCCAGGAATGCGTCGCCTTCGCGCAACGCCCGCGTGTCGGTGGAGAACCGAGGCAGGGCGCGCTGCGGGTCACCGCTGGCCACGGTGCCGCCGCAGGCCGCAGCGGCCGCAGCAGCCGTCAGGGGAAACGGCCGCGTCATCGACCTGCCTCCCCGGGAACACGCGCGCCACGACGGTCCCGCCGCTCGAGCAGGGCCTCGCCGGCAACCTCGACGTCGTCGAACGGGTGGCTGCGCCCGGCGATCTCCTGGTATTTCTCGTGTCCCTTGCCTGCGACCACCACCAGGTCACCGGGAGCGGCCTGGCGAATGGCCTCGTGCACGGCCGCCCGTCGATCGATCGTGGCCTGCCAGGGCGTGGTCCGGATCGGTGCGACCGCCTGGCCGTTCCGGCGCAACGGGCGCTCGGGCGGCACGAGACCCCGCTTGATCTCGTCGATGATCGACGCCGGGTCCTCGGAGCGCGGGTTGTCCGAGGTCAGGATCACGAGATCGCTCAGGCGGCTGGCCACGGCCCCCATGAGCGGGCGTTTCGTGCGGTCCCGATCCCCTCCGCACCCGAACACCGTGATCACCCGGCCCTGGGAGAGCGGGCGCACGGTCTCGAGCAGGTTCCTCAGCGCATCGTCGGTGTGCGCGTAGTCCACGATGACGGTGATGTCGTCGTCCGGTGCTGACACGCGCTGCAGTCGCCCCGGCACCTGGTCCATCGCCCGCGCCCCGTCGGCGATCGCCTCGGGCGCGACGTCCAGGTGCAGCGCCAGGGCCGCCGCCGCGAGCAGGTTGTACGCGTTCGGCCGTCCGAGGAGGGGGGACTCCAGATGCAACAGCCCGCGCGGCGTCTGCAGGTCGCAGCGCAGTCCGTCCAGCGACAGCGTGCAGCGGAGCGGCCGTACGTCGGCATCGCGGTCGAGCGCATAGGTGGATGCGTGCGGGAACTCCGTCGCGAGCCGGGCGCCGTACGCGTCGTCGACGTTGATCACCGCCGGTGCATCGGGGGGAAGCATCTCGAACAGCCGTCGCTTCGCGGCGAAGTAGTCCTCCATGCCCTCATGGAAGTCGAGGTGATCCCGGCTCAGGTTGGTGAAGATCGCCCCAGAGAACCGGACGAAGTCCACGCGCCGCAGGACGAGCGCGTGCGACGACACCTCCATGACGCAGGCCCTGCACTCCGCATCGACCATCTCGCGGAGGACCCGCTGCAGATCCGAGGCTTCCGGCGTCGTGCGCGCGGCGCTGTCCTCGCGGGATCCGACGCGGTAGCCGACAGTGCCGATCCGTCCCGGGCGCAGGCCGGCCTTGTCGAGGATGTCGCTCAGCAGGTACGTCGTCGTGGTCTTGCCGTTGGTGCCGGTCACGCCGATCGTCATCAGCTCCGCGCTCGGATGCCGGAAGAGCGAGGCGGCCAGAGCCGCGAGCGCGCGGCGCGCGTTCGGCGCCGTCACCCAGCACCCGGCCAG
>CAYLZN010000208.1:0-10567 GCA_964387935.1 uncultured Vicinamibacteraceae bacterium
GTCGAGCGTGCCGCACACGCTCACGCTGACGGCCGGCCCGACGGGGGCGCCGAACCCGGTTTCACCGAGCGGCGCCGCGACGCTGTCGGTGACGGCCCAGGACTCCCTCAATCACACGCTCAGCTACCTGTGGTCGGCCAGCTGCCCCGTGGGCGGCAACGGGACCTTCACCCCGAGCGCGACGGTGGCCTCGCCCAACTGGACGCCGCCCGCGGGTCAGACGGGATCGTTCGCCTGCCTGATCCAGGTGATCGTCGACGACGGTTCGGGCAAGTCGGTGCAAGGCTCCTACATCCACAACGTGAACACCGGGCCGCCGCCGACGCATACGGTGACCTTCACCGTGCCGCCGTCGGGGACGCCGAACCCCGTGGCGGCAGCCGGGGCGGTCGCGCTGACGACCACGGCGACCGACTCGCTCGGTCACGCGCTCGTCTACACCTGGTCCGCTACCTGCTCGACGCTTCCCAACAACGGCAGCTTCACGCCGTCGGCCACGGGGCAGTCGACGACCTGGGTGGCGCCCTCGAACACGACGGGCACCTCGCAGCCGTGCACGATGCTCGTCACGGCAGATGACGGGCAGGGGCAGACGGCCTCGGTGTCGTTCATTCAGACCGTGAACACCGTGCCGGGCAACCACACGCTCACGATCCAGACGCCGCCCGCCGGCACGCCGAACCCGGTGCCGTCCGGGCAGGCGGTGGCCCTGAGCGTGGGCGCCGTGGATTCGGAGGGCCACACGCTGAGCTACCTGTGGCAGTCGGTGTGCGGCAGCGGGGTGACCAACGGCACGTTCTCGAACCCGATCGCGCCATCGCCGACATGGACCGCGCCGGCGAACCCGACCGGTGGTGACGTGTTGTGTCTCATCACGGTGCTGGTGGCCGACGGCTTCGGTCTCTCCGAGAAGCCGAGCGTCCTGCAGACCGTGCAGACGGTGCCGCACACGCTGACGATTCAGACTGCGCCCAGCGGGACACCGAACCCGGTGGAGTCGGCCGGCGGCGTGTCGGTGGTGTTCCAGGCGGTCGATTCGTGGCTGCACGCGTTGAGCTACAAGTGGACCGCCACGTGTCCCGGGCTGACCGGCACGGGTTCGTTCAGCCCGAGCGACACGGCCGCCGAGGTCAGCTGGACCGCCCCCGGCAACTACACGGGCGTTCAGAGGTCCTGCACGATCAAGGTGGACGTCACCGACGGCCAGGGCAAGTCGGAGACGGCGTCGTACGCCCAGTTGATCGATCCCGGACTCGTGCCCATCACGGTCGTCGCGACCAACTGGGTCGGCGACCCGCTCGAGTACCCGACCGGCAGTCCGAATCCGTCGCTGCTGGCACGGCCGAACTACGCGGTCGTGCTCTACCGGGCGGACGGGGTCACGCAGGTCCACGCCATCGACGTGTTCGCGATGAACGACCTGGTGGAGTGGCCCGTGGAGACGCTGTTCGCGTCGGGTGAGGCCGCGGTGGTGAAGATCTGGCGCACCGACACCTCCGGCTACAGTCCGTCGTGGGACACCCCGTCGCCGCTGCCGGCATGGAAGACCAACCCGCTGAAGCAGCAGGTGGCGAGTGCCAACATCACCATCACGGAGAACACCACCTACACCATCCGCGCGCTCGTCGACACCGACAGCGACGGGATGGACGACTTCTGGGAGCTGCGGTACGGACTCGACCCGGGCTTCCCGGGCGACTCGACGCTGGACCCGGACCTCGACACGCTGACCAACCGCGACGAGTTCCAGAAGGGGACGAACCCGTTCAACGCGGACACGGATGGCGACTCGGTCAACGACAACGTCGAGGCGGCCAACGGCGACAACCCGGCGGACGCGGGCGACTGGACGCCGCCCGCACTTCGCGCCACCTCGGGCGACAAGGTCGTGTATCTGAGCTGGAACGGCGTGCTCAAGGCCGACAGCGCGGTGATCACGGTGTCGCGCATGGACGGCGCGCTGGAGACGCCCCTGGGGACGATTCCGGTGGCCGACATCAAGACGGATCGCCTGCGCGTGCTCACGCTGCCAGGGGTTCCGGGCGGCCCGCTCGTCAACGGCGACGTCTACCGCTTCGGACTGCGACTGACGCGCAGCACGGTGACCCGACCGCCCACCGCGTCGGAGCTGGTCTCGGCCAAGCCGGGGGCGCTGGCACTCGCGCCGCGCTTCCCGACGGTGTTCCTGCACGGCTTCGGCGGCCGCGGTGATGCGGAGGGCTCGTTTGCCGACAGCCTCCACTTCGCGGCCAACACGCTGGGCTGGACGTTCGGCGGGCGGTTCTGCTTCCCCGGAATCGGGCTGACGCCGGCCGTCGATGCGAGCTTCGCGGGCACGACGATGCGGACGACGAACGTAGCCGGGCTCGGGCCCGCGGAGAACGCGGTCTGCACGGGCCTCGGCACTACACCGATCGGGTCCGGCCAGTTCTTCACGGTGGACTTCGGCAACAACTTCGGCAAGTACGGGAGCGACCAGGGTGGGGGGCTCTTCCATCAGGCCAAGGAAGTGGAGCGCGTGGTAGACGCCTTGGCGGCCGCCGGCGTGACCAACGCGACCGGCGTCGCCCTCGCGGGCCACGGGACGGGTGCGCTCGCGGCACGGAAGTACTTGCAGGACAGCCAGAACGGCGACGGGCAGGTCGAGGCACTGGTCTCCTACGGTGCGCCGAACCTCGGGGCCGACACGGGCTACTGGTGCTCGGCCTCCGGGAATCCCTCCGTGACCGGCCTCGGCGGGGTCTTCGGCCAGGTGCTGACGGCGCTGACCGCGAGTGGCGCGTGCGCGAGCCCGGCCGGCGTCGGCGGCGTCCGGGACACGCAGTTCGCGTGCGTGGACGATCAGGTGTCGCTGAACGCCTTCCTCGCCGACGACACCTCCCTGCCCAACTCGGTGCTCTACACCTCGGTGGCCAGTGCATGGCAGGCCGTGCCCTGGAACGCCGCGGTCCTGCCAGGCGCCGGACGGCGTTCCGCGGACTGCCTGGGCGCGGACTGGGACGGGCTGGTGCCTGGGCTGAGCCAGGACCTCAACAACACGGGGCTCGTGCTCGATGCGGCGCGCACGTTGCCGTCGGAACGGTTCGCCGCCAGCGAGGGCCACAACATCGCGTCCGTGTTCTGCGGGCTCGAAGAAAAGTGCCTGGTGGTCCAGGCCACCGCGGGCGTGGAGATCTCGGTCGCGGATCCTCTCGGCCGCACGGTGAGCCGTCAGGTCACCGAGATTCCCGGCGCCGGGTTCGAAACGCCCTACGTCGAGGAGGAAGAGCTCCAGACCGTCGTGATTCCATTCGTGACGACGGGCACCTATACGGTGACGGTGACCGGGAAGCAAGGCGTCTCGACGAGCACCCGGTTCACGTTGACCGCCCTCCGCGAGAGCGGGCTGACGGTGCTCGCCAACAGCGTGCGGATCCAGGACATTCCGGTGGCGGGCTATCCGATCACCGGCGTCGTGGGCCGGTAGACAAGAAGGCGTGGCCTCGATGACCTCGGGGCCACGCCCACGAGACGTGACCGAATCCTCACAACCCTCCGTCGGAGACGTCGCGGCCGTCGAGCGCCGGGTGGAACCCGGTCGGCGCCCGCTGCAAGGGGACCATCATGAAGCGGTTGGCATGGATGCTCGTTCCGGGGCTCCTTGGCCTGGCCTCGCCGGTCCAGGCCTACACGGGCCCCGGAACCCCGCTCGCCTACGATCGGCTCATCAACGGGATTCGCGTCGTGATGACCGTGCAGCCCAAGATTCTGCCTGGGGGCTACACGCGCTTCACGATGACGGCCTATGTGCCGATCGAGAGCGATACCATCGGCAAGAACATCGCCCTCCAGCTCCGCCGCTACACCCCCACTGATCCGATTGTGATCGACGGTTGCACGGTCAGCCCGCCGCCGAGCGCCGTGGGCACGACCGTCGCGTTCTCCTGCGACGCGGAGATCTTCACCCTGGTGGGCAGCAGCCTCGTCCCGGGCACGACGGTGGGCCTGTATCCCTACGTGTTCCGGCCGTCCGACACCCCCACCGGTGAACTCACCCACGACGGGCGGGACTTCCGCCTCAACGTGCCGGTGGTGGGGGACGATACCTACGAGCCGAACGACATGCTGGGGACCGCCTCGGACTTCGGGACGCCGTCGGCCCCGGTCTCGATCAAGGACCTTGTCTGGCGCAACAACGACGTCTACAAGTTCACCGTCCCACCCGGCGGCGGTTCCGCAACGGTGCGCATCGACTTCTGGGCGAAGGCCGCGGACCTCGATCTCTGGATCTACGACGCCGCCGGGGACATCGTCGGCGGCAGCCTGGGTTCGGATCAGGACTACGAGCTGGTCAACGTGCCCGTAGACGCCGGCTCGATCTACTACATCAGCATCGAACCGGGGCTCGACGTGAGCCCGGCGTTCTACGACCTCTCGTTCGAGGTCAATGCCCCGGACATCATCACGGTGACCGATGGTCCGAGGGGCAGCCCGAACCCGGTCGGGTCGGGGGGCGCCGTCAGCCTCACCGTGTCGGCCACGGACTCGCTCGACCATCCGCTCACGTACTTCTGGTCGGTGACCTGCTCGACCTCGCTGATTGGCGTCGGGTCGTTCAACGATCGCACGCTCCGCACGCCGACGTGGACGGCGCCCATCAACCCCACGGCCAGCCCGAAGGAGTGCTTCGTCAAGGTGCGCGTCGAGGACGATCACGACGTGGTGGTGAACACGCAATTCACCCAGGTGATCGGGCCAGCGGGCGACACGTTGACCATCACGACGTTCCCTGCCGGCACACCGAACCCGGTGGTGCCGCCAGGTTCGGCGTCGCTCTCGGTTGCCGCGGTCGACTCGCTGGGCCACCCGCTCGAGTACGAATGGTCCGCGGTGTGCCCGCCCCAGCTGGGAGGCAACGGCGCGTTCTCACCGGGCACCGGCGCGCAGTCGCCTGTGTGGACGCCCCCGCACAACTTCACCGGCGTCCAGCAGACGTGCACGATCAGCGTGCTCATCGACGACCAGTGGGGCCAGACGGCGGCCGCGGGTTACGCGCAGCGGGTAGATCCAACCCCCCACACCGTGACCTTCGCGTCTCCGCCGGGAGGACTGCCGAACCCCGTGGCCTCGGGCGGCATCGTTGCCACGACGGCCTCGGCTGCCGACAGCTACGGCCACACGCTGACCTACGCGTGGTCGGCCGCCTGCCCGGGACTGGGCACCGGCGGCACGTTTGCCAACCCCGGCGTGCAGAACGCGACCTGGACGGCCCCGACGAATCTGACCGGAGCGACGCAAGTCTGTGAGCTCACCGTTACGGCCAGCGATCCCGAGGCCGTGTCAGCGACGGCGTCCTTCGAGCAACTGGTGTTCGCCCTGCCGCACGAGCTGACCATCACCTCGCCGCCGGCGGGCACGCCCAACCCGGTCGAGTCGAGCGGAGTGGCTGCGCTCAGCGTGGTCGCCAGCGATTCGTACGGCCACGCGCTGACCTACGAGTGGAGCGCCATCTGTCCTGGAACCGTCACCGGGCAGGGGAGCTTCGCGCCGGGGCCGAACGTGGCCACGCCCACGTGGACGGCGCCGCAGAACAAGACCGGCGCGACGGTGGCGTGCACGCTGCGCGTGGTCGTGCGCGACACGATCGGCGACAACGCGACGGCCTCGTTCTCCCAGGGCGTGGCGTCGATCCCCCACACCCTCACCATCACCCAGTCTCCCGCTGGTGCGCCGGATCCGGTGGCGTCGTCAGGGGTCGCGCAGTTGTCCGTCGTGGCGGCAGACTCGCTCGACCACGCCCTCAGCTACGCCTGGACGGCGACGTGCCCGGGCTCGCTGGGCGGGAACGGGACCTTCGCGCCGAGCGCCAGCGAGCGCGAGCCCGCCTGGACGGCCCCCGCCAACCTCACGGGCGACACGCAGGCGTGCGCCATGCAGGTGGTCGTCAGCGACGGCACCGGCGAGAGCGTATCGGCCTCGTACAACCAGAGTGTGCAGTCGGTGCCGCACACGCTGACGATGACCGTGCCGCCCGCGGGAACGCCCAATCCCGTCGTGTCCGGCGGCCCGGTCGTGCTCTCGGTGACCGTCGTGGACTCGCTGCCGCACGACCTGGCGTATGTGTGGAGCGCCACCTGTCCCGGGGCGTTGGGGGACAACGGAACCTTCGCGCCAGGCCCGAACGTCGCGGCGCCGACGTGGACGGCGCCGGTGAATCGAACCGGAAGTTCCCAGGCGTGCTCGATCGCGGTCGTCGTCGACGACGGGCATGGCAGATCGGTGAACGGGTCGTTTCTCGAAACCGTCGACTCGGTGCCGCACACGTTGACCATCACGCAGGCACCGAGCGGCACACCGGGCACGGTGGCCTCGGGCGGAACGATGGCCCTGACCACAGCGGCGGAGGATTCGCTGGGCCACCCCGTGGGGTACTCGTGGAGCGCGAGCTGTCCGATCGCCATGGGGGGCACGGGCACGTTCACGCCCGCGGCCA
Source organism: uncultured Vicinamibacteraceae bacterium (assembly GCA_964387935.1). Classification (GTDB taxonomy): domain Bacteria; phylum Acidobacteriota; class Vicinamibacteria; order Vicinamibacterales; family JAFNAJ01; genus CAYLZN01. The sequence goes on from CAYLZN010000208.1 coordinate 6,473, forward strand.
ACGTGCAGAATCCGTCAGGGACCGCACCCGCGAACCCGACGGGCGTGGCGCAGTCGTGCACGATCACGGTCATCGCGAGCGACGGGCTCGACAAGTCGGCGACACAGGGCTTCGTCGCCACCGTGAACCCCGCTCCCAATGAGATCACGATCACCACGGCACCGGCAGGCAACCCCAACCCGGTGGCGTCCGGTGGGCTCACGCTCCTGACCGTCGCCGCCAGCGATCAGCTCGGACGGAGCCTGGCGTATGCGTGGACCGCGATCTGCGCGGCGCTCGGTGGCCCGGGCACGTTTGGGCCCGGAGCCTCTGTGCAGAATCCGTCCTGGACCGCGCCCGCGAACCTGACCGGCGTGGCGCAGACGTGCACGTTGTCAGTGACGGTGACGGACGGTTTCGGCGCGAGTGCGACGGGCACGTTCGTGGAGACGGTGAACCCCGCCCCGAATACGGTGACGATCACGGCGGGTCCTGTCGGATCCCCGAACCCTGTGGCCTCGGGGGCGGCGGTCGCCCTGACCGTCTCGGCGAGCGACGAACTGGGACGCGCGCTGAGCTACGCGTGGAATGCGACCTGCCCGGGCGCCCTGGGCTCCCAGGGGACGTTTTCGCCGGGTGCCAACGTGCAGAATCCGACGTGGGCCGCTCCGGCGAACCTGACCGGTCTCCCCCAGGCCTGCACGCTGGCCGTCGTCGTGACCGACGGCTTCGGGGCGAGCGCGACCAACAGCGTCACGCAGACTGTGGAGCCCGCGCCGAACGCAATCACCATCACAGCGGATCCGGCGGGTGCGCCGAACCCTGTCGCCTCCGGTGGTGCGGTCGCCCTGAGCGTCTCGGCGAGCGACGAACTGGGACGCGCGTTGAGCTACACCTGGAGCGCAAGTTGCCCCGGGGCCCTCGGCGGCCAGGGGACGTTCGCGCCCGGACCGGGCACCCAGCATCCGACCTGGACGGCCCCGGCGAACCTCACGGGGAGCCCGCAGGATTGCACGCTCACGGTGAACGTCACCGACGGATTCGGCGCCAGCGCATCGCGGGGGTTCACGGAGACCGTCAACGCCGCACCCAACACGGTGACGATCACCGCGGGTCCCGAAGGCTCGCCGAACCCGGTGGCGTCAGGTGGCCCCGTGGCGCTCAGTGTGACGGCGGCCGACGAATTCGGTCGCACGCTGAGCTATTCCTGGAGCGCCACCTGCCCGGCGGCCTTCGGTGGCAGCGGGGTCTTCTCGCCGGCCAACAGCGTGCAGACGCCGACGTGGACGGCTCCAGCCAACCTCACGGGCACCGCGCAGGGCTGCACCGTGTCGGTGTCGGTGACCGATGGCTTCGGCGCGACGGCCACGGGGACGTACACCGAGACGGTGAACCCGGCGCCGAACACGATCACCATCACGGCCGGGCCCTCGGGCACGCCGAACCCCGCGGCGTCTGGGGCGGCTGTCGCTGCGAGCGTCACGGCGAGCGACGAACTGGGACGCGTCCTGAGCTACGCGTGGAGCGCGAGCTGTCCAGCGGCACTGGGCGGCCAGGGGACGTTTTCGCCCGGCAGCGACGTGCAGAATCCGACATGGACGGCTCCGGCCAATCTGAGCGGCGTCGCGCAGGACTGCACTCTGGTGGTGGGCGTCAGCGATGCCTTCGGCGCGAGCGCGACGGGGAACTTCGTCGAGACGGTGAACCCGGCGCCGAACACGATCACGATGACCAGCGCGCCGACCGGCACGCCGAACCCGGTCGAATCAGCCGGCGCCGTCACGCTGAACGTGGCGGCAACCGACGAACTGGGCCGCGTGCTGGCCTTCGCCTGGACGTCCACGTGTCCCGCGGCGATCGGCGGCAACGGGACGTTCGCTCCCGGACCTGACGTTCAGAACCCGACGTGGACCGCCCCCGCGAACCTGACTGGCGTCGGGCACGGCTGCACGCTGACCGTCACGGTGACGGACGGGTTCGGGGCCAGCACCGCGCAGGGCTTCACGGAGACCGTGGACGCTGCGCCCAACTCGATCACGTTCACGGCCGGGCCCTCGGGCACACCCAATCCCGTGCCATCGTCCGGCAGCGTTGCGCTCGGCGTGGCGGCCACCGACGTGCTCGGGCGCGAGCTGAGTTATGCCTGGAAGGCCACGTGCCTGCCGGCGCTCGGCAGCCACGGGTCCTTCAGCCCTGCGGCCAACGTCCAGACGCCGACCTGGACGGCGCCAGCCAACACCAGCGGCCTCGACCAGACGTGCGTGATCACCGTCACGGTGGCGGACGGGTTCGGGGCCAGCACGACGCAGGGCTTCACCGAGACGGTGCAGCCAGCGCCGAACACGATCACGATTACGACACTGCCAACCGCGACGCCGAATCCGGTCGCCTCCGGCGGCAGCACGGGCCTTTCCGCTGCGGCGAGCGATGAGTTCGGACGCACGCTGACCTATGCCTGGAGTGCGAGCTGCCCGGGTGACCTCGGCGGGAACGGGAGTTTCTCTCCCGCCGCCACCGTGCAGAACCCCTCGTGGTCGGCGCCGGTCAACCTCACTGGCGTGGCCCGGGTCTGTGCGGTGGCCGTGACGGTGAGCGACGGCTTTGGCGCCACGACGTCGGCCAGCGGGTCGGTGACTGTCTCGCCGGCCCCCAACACGGTGACGATCCAGAGCACCACGGGCACGCCGAATCCCGTTGCGTCAAGCGGCGCCATGGCATTGAGCGTGGTGGCCAGCGACGACCTCGGCCGGGCGTTGTCCTACGCATGGAGCGCGGTGTGTCCGGGCCTGGGCAGCACCGGCACGTTCACACCAAACACTGACGCGCAGAACCCGACCTGGACGGCCCCGGCGAATCCCACCGGCACCTCGACGCCTTGCACGCTGACGGTGACGGTGAATGACGGGTTCGGAGCCAGCGCGGTCGGCGCCGTCACGGCGACGGTGGACCCGGCGCCGAACACGGTGACGATCACGAGCGGACCCACCGGGGTACCGAATCCTGCGGCGTCTGGCGGGGCGGTGGCACTGGCGGTGTCGGCGAGCGACCTGCTGGGGCGCCCGCTCGGCTATGCGTGGAGCGCGGCGTGTCCCATGCTCGGCGGGCCGGGAGCCTTTGGCCCAAGTGCGGACGTTCAGGCACCGACGTGGACGGCACCGGCCAACGCGACCGGCCTTGCGCAGAACTGTGCGTTGACGGTGGTCGTGAGTGACGGCGTCGGTGCCAGCGCCACGGGCACGTTCACGGTCACGGTGAACTCGGTGCCGCACAGCATCACCTTCACCACGCCGCCGGCTGGCGCGCCGAATCCAGTGGCCGCCCTGGGCGTGGTGGCGCTGACGGCATCGGCCACCAACTCCCTCAACCTGCCCATGACGTACTCATGGCAGGCCACGTGTCCGACGCTGCCGTCGAATGGGACGTTCGTACCGGGCGCGAGCGTGCAGGCGCCGACATGGACCGCGCCAGGCAATCCGACGGGCGCACCGCAGACCTGCACCATCCAGGTGACGGCCACCGATACCGTGGGCAGCGAGTCCGCGTCGTTCACGCAGGTTGTGAACGCGAGCATCCATACGCTGACGATCACGGTGCCGCCGGCGGGGACGCCGAATCCGTCGGCGCCCGGGCAGCCCGTGGCGTTGAGCGTGACGGTGGAGGACTCGTTCGGGCTGACGCCCACCTACCTGTGGCAGGCGACGTGCACGGGCGCGGCGAGTGCGGGCACGTTCGTGCCGAACGTGTCGGCTCCGGCGCCGACGTGGACGCCGCCGGCGGGCCAGGCCGGGGTGGCGATGTCGTGTCTGGTACGGGTGACAGCCGCAACGGCGGGGCAATCGGTCAACGCGTCGTATCTGCACACGGTGACGGCGGCGACGCCGTCGGAGGTGACGATCACGGCGCCGCCGAGCGGCACGCCGAATCCGGTGGCGTCCGGTGGGGCGGTGCAAGTGACGGCAACGGCGACCGACTCGGCGGGCGGGGCGGTGACGTATGGGTGGACGGCGGTGTGCCCGGCGGCGTTGAGCGGCAGCGGAACGTGGGCGCCGAGCGCGAGCGTGCAGGCGCCGACGTGGACGGCGCCGGCGAACCTGACGGGGACGCCGCAGACGTGCA
>CAYLZN010000209.1:0-10389 GCA_964387935.1 uncultured Vicinamibacteraceae bacterium
GCGAGCCTGGCCGTCGCACACGAAGGCGCCCCCGCCCCGTGATCCGCCGCGGCGACGAGCAACGCGTCAAGCAGCTCGTGTTCCGGCCGGCTGGGAAGCCGACTGCGATGCAGCAGGAAGATGGTCTCGGTGAAGGTCGAGCCGCGCATCAGTGAGGCGATGTCGTGGCCCCGTATCCAAAGTCCCATCGCCGTCGACTTTACGATCGCCGTGCGCCAGGGCTGCATGATCGCACGGTATCATCCCGCGGCCATCGCCAGGAGCTTGTAACGGTACGCGCACGGTAACAGGTTGTTCGCCCTCCCGGAGAGTGCTAGGGTGGCGCCGTGGCAGTGCGCCGCTGGCGCCACTTTCTCCGAGAGGTTGGCTCATGTCGAGGCGGTTCCACGGAATGGCAGGTCTCATCGTTGTGTGTGGGCTGGTGCTGATCGGAGGGCTGTCTGCACAGGGTCCGCCCGGGCCCGGCCAGCGATCGAGCGGTCCGCCCCCACCGCAGAAGCCCACGAGAAAACAGCTCCTCGTCTGGTGCGATACGACGGGGGGCGGCATGTACCACGACTCGGTGTCCCGCGCGATGGCCGTGATCGAGAAGCTAGGCAGGGACACGGGCCTGTTCGATGCGTACCTGCGGACGGATTCCCAGCTGATCACGAAACACAAGACGTCGGTTCACGCCAACGGCAGGGACTGGCCGGTGACCAAGACGCTGGACTGGTTCGACGCGATCTTCTTCTGCGGGCTGCGCGAGATCCCGCTGACGGACCAGCAGTTCGCCGACCTGATGTCCTTCGTGCGGGACGACGGGAAGGGATTCGTCGCGGCCCACACGGCGATCAACGCGTTCATGAGCCGCCCGGAGTTCGCCACGATGCTGGGGTCGTCCTACGACAATCACCCCTGGAACCAGGTCGACGCCCGGGTCATCGTCGAGGATCCGGCCTTTCCGGCCGTGAAGCACTTCCCCGCGACCTTCGCCTTCCGCGACGAAATGTACCAGGTGAAGGACTTCTCGCGCGGGGACGCCCGCGTGCTGCTGCGACTCGATCCCTCGTCGGTCGACCTGAAGAACGCCAACGTCCACCGCACCGACAACGACTTCCCACAGGCGTGGGTGAAGTCCTACGGGAAGGGTCGGGTGTTCGTCTGCGCATTCGGGCACGACCGAGACACCTGGGACAGACCCGAAATCCAGACGATGTGGCTCGAGGCAATCAAGTGGGCCCTCGGCATGACCCAGGCCGACATCACGCCGCGCCCGATGCCGAAGGAATGAGGGCCCTCATCGTTGTCGAGGTCGGAAGAGGACCTCGGTCGGCGGTGCCGTGACACCGACCTGCTCGATGAGCGGGACCGTGCGCGCGTGAGTGCGGAGGGCTTCGAGCCTCGGGTCGGCCTTCACCGACAGCAGATCGAAGCTGCGATCATCGATCGCCTTTGCCAGCCATCGGCAGCTCTCGTCGATCTGCCCGAGGCAGAAGTGAATCGACGCGAACTCGAATGAGCTCACGTAGCGATCCCTCGCCAGGGCTTCGAGATCGTGGAGCAGTTTGAACGCCTGGCGCCGCTTGCCGGTGACGGCGCAGAACCGCGCCAGCGCCCCAAGCGATCGAGGACTGCTCGGGGCGATGTTGACCGCCCTCTCGAGGGCGGCCTCCGATTCGTCCAGTTCGTGTCGCTGCTCCTGGACGAAGGCCAGCGTCAGGTACGCGGGTGGAAAATGGGGGTTGAGCTCGATCGTGTTGTCGCACTGCTCGAGTGCCGCGTCGTAATCCTGCTTGTAGTAGTAGATCATCGCCACGTCCCGCGCGATGATCGCCGACACGGGGTCCAGCGAACGCGCGACGAGCATGCGCGCGAGCGCCTCGTCGAGCCGACCGGTGGGGACCAGCACCGTCATGGAGTACCAGTGCGGCGTCGTCGCGTACCGCGGGTCGAGCGCAAGGGCCCGCCGAAACGCCAGCTCGGCACCCTGCCAGTCCCAGTCCTGGGTGGCCTTGGCGTGCGCCAGCGACGTATGGGCTTCGGCCGAGTCCGGCTCCAGCATCACCGCGGAGGCCGCCGTCGCCGCGATCTTCGTCCAGACGTCCGCCGGCCTCAGCACGCCGTAGTGTGCGAGGAGCGCATAGGCGTCCGACAGGCCGGAATGGGCGAGACCGTACTCGGCATCCTCCCCCAGGGATTTCTCGAAGAACTCGGCAGCCTTGCGGAGTCCTTCTTCCGTCCGTTGACTGAGGTGGTACCGCCCTTGGAGGTAAAGGTTGTGCGCGGCCAGGTTCACAGCCGTGGGCCGACGCCTTCCCACGGTCGCCAGCTCGACCAGTTCGGAGCCCAGCTTGCCGGTCACGGCCGAGGCGACGCGCTCCTGCACTTCCAGGGTGTCTGCCAGGGCGCCGTCGATCGAGGTGGACCACAGCAGGCAACCGCTCGTGCCATCGAGGAAGTGAGCAGTCACCCGCACCCGCTCCGCGGCCGTGCGCACGCTCCCACTGATGATGACGGCCGCATCGCTCCTCGATCGCTCGGGCGGATCGTCCTCCGCCTCCGCGCGGCCCCAGCCCAGGACGCGGAGACTCGTGAGCGACGAGAGTTGGTGCAGGATCTCTTCCCGCAGCCCGTGGCAAAAGTAGCGCAGGTCACCGGTGGCGCTGTGATCCGCGAACTCCTTCACGCGCACGGTGTTGCGGCTGACGATCGGCGAGCTGAGCGCGTGCGGTCGCGGTGCGATGTCCTGGCGGCGGGAGAACACCGGCGCGTAGCCACCCTTCGGCAACTCGATCACGATCTCGTCGGCCGTCCCCTCCTCGGCATAGTAGCGAACGAGTCGCGAGCGCAGTCGCCTCGCCTGCACGCGAACGACCGGGTCCGTGCGGGGATCGAAGGACGGTTCCTTGCCGAAGACCTGGATACCGACGACATACTCCTTCAGATTGTCCCGGCGTCCCTCGACCGTCTCGAGCACGATGAACGTGAGGAATCGACGCAGCCGGTCGACCTGTCGGAATGTGGTGCCCGCGAGGATGCGGTCCAGTTGCTGGCGAACGAGTTCCTCCCAGCCCTCACCCAGTCCGGCCCCCTGGTGCTTGGTGGTCACCGCCTCATGGTAGATCAAGAGGCGCGCCCGGCGTTCGACGCCGACGCCGGTGCCGGCGCCTGCGGGCGCGGCGGCACCGCCAGGCCGGCGCAGCCAACCCAGAGGTGATCGATGCGAGGAGTTCCAGCGGTCGCCGCCGCATGCACGGCCCTCTTCCTCGTCAGCGTGCACGCCGACGCACCACTGCACCGGCAGGCTCGACGCATGATGGGGTCCCTGGCTGAGATCCAGGCGTACCACGCTGATCCCGAGCTGGCCACCCGCGCCATCGCCGCGGCCCTCGACGAGATGGAGCGCGTCGACCTCCTGATCAGCAACTTCCGGCCGGCCAGCGAACTGAGTCGGATGAACGCGCACGCCTCGAAGGCGCCCTTCCAGGCCTCGGCCGAGCTCTTCGCGTTCGTCACGCAGTGCCGCACGTATTTCGAGGAGACGCGAGGCACGTTCGACCCGACGATCGGCCCGGTGGTCCGTGCATGGGGCTTCTTCACGTCGCGACCCGCACGGCCCGCGGCCACCGACGCCGCCGCCGCGAGGGCACGTTCGGGCTTCGACAAGGTCCGGCTCGACGAAGCCGCGCAGACCGTGTCCTACGCGGTCGACGGACTGGAGTTCGATCCTGGCGGCATCGGCAAGGGCTACGCGGCGGACCGCGCGGTGGCGGTGCTCCGGCAGCAGGGGATCTCGTCCGCCTTGGTGAGTGCTGGTGGCAGCACCCTGATCGCGCTCGGGCGCCCGCCCGACCGCGAGGGCTGGAAGGTGGCCGTCCGAAATCCCGCGAAGCCGTTGACGGCCGCCCGCTTCGTCAGGCTGCGCGATGCAGCCCTCTCTACCTCGGGCACGTCGCAGAACTTCGTGGAGGAGGACGGTCGACGCTACGGGCACATCATCGACCCACGGACCGGAGAACCAGGAGAGGGTGTCTGTCAGGTCACCCTCATCGCCCCGACGGCCACGGATTCCGACGCCCTGACAAAGGCGGCCTACCTCCTGTCACGCGAGTCGCTGACGACGTGGCTCTCATCGCGGGGGAGCGTCCACGTGCTCAGGATTGACGGCCCGTGCGACGGCGGTGGCGCGATCTGGATCACGCCGTGGTCGTCGGGGGTGTTCCTGGAACAGTAGGGTGTCTAGGCCATCCAGGGCCTCGTCCTCTCGAGCTGACCGGCCAGCAGCCCCTTCGTGATGTTGACGTCGTCTTTCAGCTGGAAGTCGTACATCCCGACGCAGACGAAGTCGGCACCCTTCTCGAAGGCGTACTTGAACCCGTCGCGCGGGTGAATCGCACCAGCCGCCAGCACCTTGTACGCGATGAACGGCTTCTTGACTTTCGCAAAGAACTCGGTCGTCGCTTTGGGTGTCGTCTCCCAGATGTTGTCGTGGCTGGAGTTGGCGAATTCCGACTGCACGAGCTGGTCCTTCGTGGGCTTCCAGTTCGGATCCACCGGGAGCGGCGGCCCCGCACTCCAGTATTGAGCGCTGTTGAAGGTCTTCATGTAGTAGTCGACATCGAGGCCGATGCGCTCCGCTTCGATCAGGGGATCGATGGCGTGGGTGGCGAGGCCCGCCACCATGCCAGCCTTCTTGATGTTCTCCAGCGCCTTCGCGATCACGTCCATGCGACCGGTCTTGAAGAACCGGTCGCCCTCGAGTCCGCGCACGTGCGCGGCGACGACACCTGCCTCGGCGGCCTTTTCGAGGTCGCTGGTCTGGTCCTTCTCGTTGATGACGACCTGTGCGATCCACTGGATCTTGCCACCCCGCTCCTGTTTGTAGCGCTTGGCGAGGGCGAGGCTCCGGGCCTCGATGCGGAGCAACGAGGCGTTGATCCCGTACTCCTCGTACTTCTGGTAGGTCTCGAGGACCTTGTCGTCGGTGAAGTAGGCGCGCAGCAACTGCGACGTGTAGATGAGGTCGCGCGAGTGCGCCTGCCAGCCGACCAAGTTGTGTCCGGCGATGAGGCGCGTGCACGTCAGCGGACCGAGCTTGCCCGTCTGAAGGGCTCCGCCCACATCGGCGACCGGCTGCTCGCGACGCAGATTGAACCGGCCCTCGGGCGGCGGCTGCTCCTGCGGCGCCTGGTGAGCCTGGAGAATACGCTCCTCGTTGCTGAGGACGACGCCGCCGGCCGCCGTCAGGGCCCCGGCCTTTCTCAGGAAGTCACGACGATTGAACCCGTCACCGGCCATAACTGCCTCCTCTACCGATGGCGATCCGCTCGCGCCCTGCGCCGGGCTGCGCGCTGGCAGTCGTCATCACCTGCCGACCAAGTAACGCACCACCACGTCGCGGATGAACTGGTCGGTGGTGGACGGTTTCCCAGGCCCGGTCACCGTTTCGAGCTTGATCTCGGCTGCTGGTCCGCCCACCTTCACCTCGCCGCGATACAGGACGTTGTAATCCTCTTCGACGTGCATCTGAAACCGGAACCCATAGGTCCCAGGGACAATGCCCAGCTTGGCCAGATCGAACTCCAGTTCGCCTTCTCCCAGCACCGGGGTGGGTGCCGTGACCGCGGCCACTTCGTCGGTCGGTGCCCGCTCCCACTTCGCCTGGTTCGCCCAGTCGGGACAAACCGTGCCCAGCTTGTGTTCCCGGTCGGACAGCTCCTGGCTCACATAGAGCGTCTTGACCAGCGTCCCCTTTGCGTCCTCCAGCCAAATCGCCGTGTGATACGTCGGGTGCAGCGTCTTTGGCGCCTCGTAGAAGAACCTCACCACCAGGGTTCCGGCACCATCGGCCGCTCCTCCGCCGGCCGAAGACACCACTGCCGATGCCGGAAACCCGGCAAGGATCGCCGCACTCACCAGGGTGATGCACAAGCTGTTCCGCATGGCCATGCCTGACTCCAGCCGGCCGTCGACGCGTCACACCGACGGCTTGCAGTAGGTCTCCCGGGTCAGTGAGAGCAGGAGGCACGTCAGGGCGGCCCACGCGACAATCAGTGCAAAGGCGACCCCGAACTCCTGGGTGGAGTACACGCGCAGTCCCCCCGCCATGGCGCCGGACCACTGGCGATCGAGGATGATGCCGATCCCCGGCTGGAGCAGCGTGGGCCCCACCATGTTGCCGACGTTGATGGCTCCCGAGATCGTGCCGAGATACTGCACCGGCACCGACTCCTTGGCGAACGCAAACCCGAGAATCACGGCGCCGCACGCGACGCTCGTCACCGCGGCGAGGGGGATGAAGCCGGCGAGCGGAATCCCGGGCACGTAGAACAGCATCACCCATCCGATGAGCGCGACGACCGCGCCAGTCACGTAAATGGGCTTGCGGCGACCGATCTTGTCCGACAGGTAGCCACACACCGGGCTCGACGCGGCCCAGCAAATGATCATCACGGAACACACGGCTGCGGCCGTCGTGGTCGGCAGGTCGTAACGTGTTCGGAGGTACGGCACGCCCCAGAGGCCCGTGAAGGAGAGGATGGCCCCCACGAACCCGCCCTGGGCGAAGAAGATCAACCACGTGTTCCGGTACGCGAAGATCCGCATGAAGCCCTTGAGCAGCTGCAGCAGCGATGCGTGGTCGGTGCGTCGAAGCGCCTCTGGTGCGAAGCTGCGGTAGCCGCGCTGCGACGGGTCGTTCCGGACCACGAGCGCCGCCAGCGCGCCGACGGCCACCACCACGCCAGCCGAGGCGAGGGCGACAGCACGCCAGCCGAACCGCTCGACCCCGAGCCTGAGCGGCACCTGGGCCACCAGCGCCCCGATGTTTCCAACCAGCAGGCCCAGGCCCGACATCATGGCGAAGCGATGGGACGGGAACCAGTGGGTCGCGATCTTCAGCGTCACCACCCACCCCACCGCCGTGCCCGCGCCAATCATCAGGCGCCCCAGCGAGGCGACGAGAAGACTGCTGGTGGAGCCGAAGAGGAACGTGCCGGCGGCCGCCAGCAGCGATCCGATGATGAGCAGGCGGCGCGCGCCCCACCAGTCGACCAGCACCCCGGTGGGGATCTGCATCACCAGGTAGGCGTAGAAGTAGACAGCCGAGAAGTTGCCGAGCTGCGCCGCCGTAATGGAGAAGTCGCGCATCAACTCGGAGGTCATCACCGCCGGCGCCGCCCGAAGGTAGAACGCTCCGAGGTAGAAGGACGCCGCCACGGCCCACACCGTCCACGACAGCCAATGCGGCGCGTAGCCCGAGGCCTCTCGCTCGGCGCGCGACGACGGTGCGACCTCCGGCTCCTGCCGGGGCACGCTGGCGACGTCGCGAGTGGCAGTCGGCGGGGCGGCCACTACGCCCCCTGCCGGTAGATGTCGTGGATGTTCCAGTGGCCAGGCGTCGGCGTCGGCGCGTTCTCCATCGGGACCTGGATCAGGGTCGGTGCACCCGACGCCAGGGCCTTCTCGAGCGCGGGCGCCAGTTCGTCGGCCGCTCGGATATAGATGCCCTCGACGCCGTAGCCCTTCGCAATCTGCGCGTAATCGACGCGGTAGCATTCGCCGTTCCGCTGGAAGACGCACCCGAACGTCGTCCCGTAGGCGCCGTTCTGGAGCCCGGCAATGGTCCCGAACGCCGCGTTGTCCATCACGACCCACACGACGGCGAGGTTGGCCTCGACCGCCGTCGCGAGCACCGACGGGTTCGCACCGAAGCCGCCGTCGCCGATGAGCGCAACCACGGCGCGACCCGGCTGTGCGTACTTGACGCCCAGGGCCGCGGCCGGCCCGAATCCCATCGTCGCGAGGCCGCTCGGCGTGACGAAGGTCCCGGGCACCGTGATCGGGAACTGCTGCGCGACACCGTTCTTGTTCCACCCCACGTCGGTGACCACGTAGCCGTCCTCCGGAAGGACCTTGCGCAGCTCGGCGAGGATCCGCTCGGGTCGCAACGGGTACTGGTCCGACGCCCACTGGTGGGCGAACTGCGCCACGTACTCCGCTCGCCGGTCCGAGATTTCGGTGCGCAGCGCGCCGCGGTCGGCGTGCGGGTGACGGTGGGCCGCCCTGGCGAGGGTGCCGAGCGCGAGTTTCGCGTCGGCGATGACGCCGAGTTCCGTGGCGAAGTTGCGGCCGATCTCGGCCGGGTCGGCATCGATGTGAATCAGGCGTGCTGGCGGGATCTGGAACGTGTACTCGGGGTACCAGGAGCTGGAGCTGGTCTCGGCCAGCCGAGTCCCGACGGCGACGATCAGGTCGGCCGTGCGGCACTTTTCGTTGGCGATTGGAGTGCCCCAATAGCCGGTCATCCCCAGGAGCAGCGGATGGGTGTCGGGCAGGGCGCCCTTGCCCATCAGCGAGTGGGCGACGGGCACCTCGAGCGCCTCCGCCAGCGCGGCGAGTTCGGCGGACGACCGCGAGGCGAGCACGCCGCCGCCGGCATAGATGACGGGTCGCCGGGCCGAGGCCAGCGCTTCGACGATCCGCGCGCAGGTGTCGTCGTCGATCGTGGGCCGTGTCGTCGGGGACTGCCCCTGGCGGAAGGCGCCCACCGGAAGGTCTGCCGAGAAGATGTCCATGGGCACGTCCACCAGCACCGGGCCGGGCCGGCCGGTGACCGCCAGATGGAAGGCCCGCTCGATCACGCGCGGCAGGTCCGCCGGGCGATCGACCCGGTACACGCGCTTGCAGAACGGGCGGTACATCTGGCCCTGGTCGGCGTCCGCGTGCAGCTGCACCTCCTGGTGCGCGTGGCGGCCGAAGTAATGCGAGGGGATGTCCCCGGCGATCACCACCAGCGGGATCGAGTCGAGCGCCGCGTTGGCCACGCCGGTCACGGCGTTGGTCAGCCCGGGACCGAGGTGGGTCATCACGACGCCGACCTTGCCGGTGGCGCGCGCGTAGCCGTCAGCGGCGTGCGCGGCGATCTGCTCGTGACGCGTGGTGATGAACCTGATCCTGCTGTGCTCGAGCGCTTCGAGGAGCGCGATGACCGTGTGACCGCAGAGCCCGAAGATCACCTCGACGCCGATGCGCTCAAGGTACTCCGTGAGCTGGTAGGCGGCAATGCGCGTCTCGGCAGGCGTACCGGCGGGCCTGGCGTCGGAGGAGAGCACGGTGGACATGGATCGTATCCTTCCCATTCGATCGGTCTCAGAAGACCCGGCTGTTGTAGAACTCGCCGAACAGCTCCTCGTCGGACGGACGGTCCTCGGGAATCGGGCGGCTCACCCACGTGACGTTCATGTAGTGCTTCAGCGCGATGTTCTCGTTCGTGATATTGCCACCCCAGATGCCGCACCCCATGCTCGAGGACATCGGCATCCCGTTGGTGAAGGTCCCTGCGTTGGACCGAGACTGCACCTGGCGAACCATGATGCGGCTGACGGGCGCCATCAGCGCCAGCCGGTGGATGTGGTCGTCGTCGAAGGAGTAGATCCCCGTGGAGTGCCCTTTGCCGCCGACCTCGAGGATGCGGCGCACCATGTCCAGCGCCGTGTCGAACCCGCTGTACTTGAACATGGCGAGCACGGTCCCGAGCTTCTCGCTCGAGAAGAGATGTTCCCTCCCGATGTGCTGCTCTTCGACGATCAGGAACGTCTTGTCCTTCGGGATCGTGAACCCTGCCCGATCCGCGACCACCGAGGCTGCCCGGGCGATCGTCTCGGGCGTCCGGTGGCCCTGCGCGTCCCAGTACGCGGCGCGCAGCTTCTCTTTCTCGCTGCCCGTGACCAGGTGGCCTCCTTCGGCCTGCAACTGCGCGAGGAACGCCTCGTAGATCGACGCCTCGACCACCAGGTTCCCGTCGGCCGAACAGCCCGACCCGTGATCGTTGGTCTTGCTGATGCGCGTGTTGCGTGCGGCCTCCACGATGTCGGCGGTCTCGTCGATGATCATCGTCGCGTTGCCGGCGCCCACACCGTAGGCGGGTTTGCCGGAGCTGTACGCGGCTCTGACCATCATCTGGCCGCCGGTCGCCATCGTGAGGTCGCACAGTGACATCAGCGCGTTCGCGAGCGGGATGCTGGGCTTCTCCACGCACTGCAGGAGGTCGGCCGGCGCGCCGAGCGCTTCGAGCGCGGCACGCATCACACGGATCGCCTCGAGGGTCGTCCTGCGACTGCCCGGGTGCGGGGAGAAGAGCACGGCGTCCTTGCACTTCTCCGCGTAGATGGCCATTCCCACCGGCGTGACGTACGGACTCGTGACGGGGATGAGCGCGGCAATCACGCCGGCGGGCTTCGCGTACTTCGCAATGCCCTTCTCTGGAATCTCTTCGATGACGCCGATGCTCTTTTGGCGCAGTGCGTCCCGCAGGATCCCGAGCACCTTGGCGCGCCGGCTGGGTTCACGGCTCCCCATCCCGCTCTCGTCCACCGCCATGTGCGCGAGCGTCGTGGCGGTGGTTTC
>CAYLZN010000210.1:0-10371 GCA_964387935.1 uncultured Vicinamibacteraceae bacterium
ACGAGCGAGGCGGGCGGCGGCACCCCGCGGGCCGCCACCGGGCCGTCGCCGCGCCCGCCGGCCCCGTGGCACGGCACGCAGAACGTCCGGAACACCTGCTCACCCCTCGCGGTCGCCGCCTCATCGTCCGGCAGGAACGGGTTGGTGAGTTCAAGGCCGGCCCGTTCCGCGTCGGCTGGTGACGCGCTGAAGTGCAGCGGCGGCCAGCCGCGCGGAATCGTGCCGGACGGGGGAACCTGCAGCGTCTGCCCGTTTGCGAAGACGGGGTTTGGCTCGAACGCCGCAAACCGGGGGGTGTGCATCATCTCGGGGAAGAACTCGAGATTGGGCTGGTGCACGTCCCGTCGCGACGCCCACATGAGGCCGAGCGACCCCAGGAAGGCCGCGAGCAGCAGCACGTTGAGCCGGGCGACGGACATCAGGGCACCTCCTCGAGTTCACGCTCGGTGATCTCCACGGCGTTGTGCCGCTCGAACAACTGGCGGATCCGATCCACGGCGAGCGTGGCATCGGTCTGTTCGAGCAGGAGCACGAACCGATCGTCGGTGGCCCGCGGGTGGGCGAGCGAGGCCCGCCGCCAGGGCCGCAGCTTCGCGACCGCCAGGAAGGCGAGCACGGTCCCGACGCCGGCAAACAGCACCATCACCTCGAAGGTGATAGGCACGAACGCGGGCAGCGAGTTCCACGGCTTGCCGCCGACGTTGATCGGCCACGACACGGCCGAGGCCCAGAACTCGAACCACACCTTGAGTCCGGCCCCGATCAGACCGAGCAGGAAGCTCACCCAGGGCAGGCGCGAGGGCGCAAGCCCCATGGCGGCATCGAGTCCATGCACCGCGTACGGCGTGTAGACGTCGAGGATCTTGATCCCCTGGCGCCGCGCCGCGTCGGTGGCCCGGACGACGTCCCGTTCGTCCGCGAACACTCCCAGCATGCCGCGACAGGCCATGGCTACGCCTCCGATCCCGCGAGGGCGGCTGCCGGCCGCGCCGCCTCGGCCGCCGGTGACGCCGGCGCCCGTTCGGGCGGCGTGCCGATGACGCCCTTCACCTCCGACACGGCGATCACCGGCACGTAGCGGCAGAACAGCAGGAACGCGCTGAAGAAGAGCCCGAAGCTGCCGAGCAGCGTGGCCACCTCGATCGACGTCGGCGTGTAGCTCGACCAGGACGAGGGCAGGTAGTCTCGATGCAGAGAGGTGACGACGATCACGAACCGCTCGAACCACATGCCGACGTTGATGAAGAGCGTCACGACGAACACGACCAGGAACCGTCGCCGCACGGCGGCGAACCAGAAGAACTGCGGCGCGAGCACGTTGCAGCTCACCATGATCCAGTAGGCCCAGGCCATGGGCCCGAGCGCGCGGTTCCTGAAGACGAACTGCTCGTACTGGTTGGCCGAGTAGAGGGCGACGAAGAATTCGGTCGCGTACGCGAGCGCCACGATGCCGCTCGTCAGGATGATCAGCTTGCACATGACGTCCACGTGGCGCTGCGTGATGTACGCCTCGAGACCCATCACCACCCGGGCGACGAGCATGAGCGTGAGCACCATCGCCATGCCCGAGAAGATGGCCCCGGCCACGAAGTAGGGCGGGAAGATCGTCGTGTGCCAGCCGGGAATCACCGAGGTGGCGAAGTCCCAGCTCACGATCGTGTGCACCGACACCACGAGCGGCGTCGCCAGGCCCGCCAGCAGCAGGTAGACGATCTCGTACCGCTGCCACGTCCGGTGCGAGCCGTTCCATCCGAGGCTGAAGATCTCGTAGAGCCGGCGCCGCAGCCCCGGCGGCGTCCGGTCACGGGCCGTCGCCAAATCGGGAATGAGGCCGATGTACCAGAACACCGCGGAGATCGTGAAGTACGTGCTGATGGCGAAGAAGTCCCACACGAGCGGCGACCGGAAGTTCACCCACAGCGACCCGCGCGTGTTGGGATACGGGACGATCCAGTAGAAGAGCCACGGCCGGCCCATGTGGATGATCGGGAAGAGGCCGGCGCACATGACCGCAAACAGCGTCATGGCCTCGGCCGCGCGGTTCACCGAGGTGCGCCACCGCTGGCGGAACAGGAACAGGATGGCGGAAATGAGCGTGCCCGCGTGGCCGATGCCGATCCAGAACACGAAGTTCGTGATGTCGAAGGCCCAGCCGATGGTCCGGTTGAGCCCCCACGTCCCGATCCCCGTCATGACCTGGTAGGTCACCGCGACGGTGCCGAGCGCCAGCAGCGCGAGCGACACCGCGAGCCCCGCCCACCACTTCCAGGTGGGGCGCGTATCGAGCGGGCGGCAGATGTCCTCCGTCACCTCGGACAGCCGCTTGCCGACGATGAGCGGCGGCCGTGTCGCGTGGACTGCAGCATCAGTCATGGTGGGTCTCGTCCTGTGCCGCCGCGCGGTTGCGGACGACGGCGAGATAGCCGACATGGGGCCGCCCGTTGAGCTCCTCCAGCACGCGGAAGGAGCGGCCGGCCCGCGCGAGCGCCGCCACGCGGCTCGTCGGGTCGTTCAGGTCACCGAACACGATCGCCCCGGCAGGGCAGGACTGTTCGCACGCCGTCCGCACGTCGCCGTCGGCGACGACCGCCCCGCGCCGGCGCGCGTCGATCTTCGCCTCCTGGATGCGCTGCACGCAGAAGCTGCACTTCTCCATCACGCCGCGCGTTCGCACCGACACGTCGGGGTTGAGCACCAGGTTCTCGCGATCGTCGGGACGGGCGTAGGTGAACCAGTTGAACCGCCGCACCTTGTAGGCGCAGTTGTTGGCGCAGTAGCGCGTGCCGACGCAGCGGTTGTAAACCTGCTCGTTCAGCCCCTCGTCGCTGTGCACGGTTGCCAGCACCGGACAGACGCTCTCGCACGAGGCGTTGGCGCAGTGCTGGCACATCATCGGCTGATACACGACGTCCACCTGCTCGGCCGCATCGGTGAAGTACCGATCGATGCGCAGCCAGTGCATCTCGCGCTGGCGGCGCACCTCGTCGCGCCCGACGACCGGGATGTTGTTCTCGGCCTGGCACGACACGACGCAGGCCGAGCAGCCGGTGCAGGCGTGGAGATCGACGACCATCCCCCACTTGTGGCCCGTCATCGGATGATCGTCGGGCCACAGGTCGTCGCGCTCGACCGGCTCGCGCGGCGGGAGCGCCGCCAGGCCCGCCACGGTCGTTTCCCGGACGATGGGCCGGGCACCGGCTGCCGAGACGTTGCGTGGCTCGATGATCGAGTGATGCGTCTGCGTGATCGCCAGATCCTGCCGGCCTCCGGCGGGCGTCACGGCCGCGCGCCGCCCCGAGTACCGCAGCGTGCCGGCCCGAAGCTCGACGAGCGGAGCGGCGTTGGTCCCCACGAGCCCGTTGGCGCCAACGCCCGGCTGCGCATCGATCCACCGCGGGCCCACCCCCGCGAACCGATCGGTCCCCGCCCGCCCGTACCCGAGCGCGACCGCCACCACGCGATCGTGCTGGCCCGGCTGGACGTACACCGGGAGCGTCAGGGTGGCCGATCCCGGTGCCCCGTCCTGGACGGACACGCGCACCAGGTCGCCTCCTTGCAGGCCGAGGCGGCCCGCCGTCGCGGGCGACAGGCTGGCGACGTTGTCCCAGGTCACCTTCGACACGGGATCGGGCAGCTCCTGCAGCCAGGGATTGTGCGCGTGGCGGCCGTCGAGCAGACCCACGGTGGGATGCAGCACGAGGGCCAGCGCCCCGTCCGACGCCGCCCCGACCGCGGCTGTCGCTTCCGCGAGCGACGCGAGCGCCGTCTCCTGGAACATCGCGGGCGCAGGCGGCGCCGCCGGTGCGGACACCGCCGCGACACCGTCGTGCAGCGATCGATCCCAGAATCCCCGCACCTCCGCCGGCGAGACCGCGGCGGGCCAGACCGTGCGCGCCCAGTGCTCGCGCACGAGGTCGTACGCCGATCGCGGCTCCCCGGTCCACGCCGCGAGCGACTCCACCATCGCCCGCGTCGCGCCGAGCGGGTTGACGGCCGGCTGGACGAGGCTCCACTGCCCCGCCACCGCCTCGGCATCGCCCCACGATTCGAGCGGGTGATGATCAGGACACACGAACTCCGCACGAGCCGAGGTCTCGTCGGGGGCACCCGCGAAGCTCACGAACAGGTCGAGGCGATCGACGAGTCCCTGCAGATCCGCGGCGAGCGGCAGGTCGTACATCGGGTTGGCGTGGGCCACGAGCAACGCCGCCACTCCGCCCGCCCGCAGGTCCTCCGCGAGCTGCGCCACGGCCCTGTCGTCGCCCTGCCGCTGTCGCGAGTGGCGGTCGAGGTCGACCGTGGCCCCGTAGTTGCCCAGAAGGTGGTTGATGTGGTTCACGAGCACCTGCGTGCCGACGTCCTGGACGCCGGACACGACGAGGCTCGCACCCCTGGCGTCCCAGAGTCGTGCGGCGACGGCGTCGATCGCAGCCGCGTGCATCGACGCGGCAGCAGCCGCGCCCGGGCCGCCTGGCGCCTCGACGCCGGCACGATGCGCGATCGCCGCCGCCAGCCCGGCGACGACGGCCGCGTCCTCGTCGGGCGCGACCAGCACGCGGAGATCCGCCTTGCTGCCGGTGATCGAGAGCCGTCCCTCGAACTGGGCGTGATACGAACATCGCGGCGGATCGCCCTCGAGCGACCGGCCGTCGCGCCAGCCGCGCGTGAACTCCACCGGCGAGATCCACGTGCCGAGGAAGTCCGCATCGACGCCGACGATCACCGCCGCGCGATCGAACCGATAGTGCGGCAGCACGCGCCGTCCATGCGTGCGCTCGTGCGCATCGAGGATCGACGACGACGACAATGCGTCGTAGACCACGTGCCTGGCGTTGGCGAACCCGGCGAGGAACCGATCGATGCCGGCCTGCAGCGTCGGACTGGTGATGGTACCGGTCAGCAGGCGGACGCCACGCCCCGCGTCGCGGATTCGCCCGAGCCGGGCGCCGATCTCGCGGTCGACCTCCGCCCACGTGGTCGCCTGGCCCTTCCGCAGTGGCGCCACGTGACGACGGCTGTCGTAGAGCCCGAGCACCGCCGCCTGCCCCGCCGCACAGAGCCCCCCGCGGCTGAGCGGATGATCCGGATTGCCCTCGAGCTTGATCGGGCGTCCGTCACGCACCTTGACCAGGACGCCGCAGCCGGCGGCACACGCGCCGCAGGTGGACGCGTACCACAGAGCGCGGCCCGGCGTCACCGCCTCGGGCTTGTCGAGGAACGGAATCGCCTCGTGCACGGGACCGCGCTGGCAGCCGGCCGCCAGCGACCCCGCGACGCCAAAGCCCGCGGCTTTCAGGAATCCGCGGCGCCCGACACGGCTCTCGATCGACACGGCCGGCTCCGGGAACTCGTCGCGGATCCTGTCCAGGAATTCCGCGTCGGGCTCCCGTTCGTCGATCGATCTCCAGTATCGCCGCATCTCGTCGTTGGCCATGGCGGTCCGCTTCGAGTCGTGCGCTCCCAGGCGAGCGCTCAGTAGTGACAGGTGGAGCAGTTGGTCGATGCGTGGACGGGCTTGCCGGCCACGCCTTCCCGGTTCGCCTGCCGGTGGCAGTTCACGCACCAGCCCATCGACAGCGCCGTCACCAGCCGCACTCGCTCCATGGTCTCCACGGGGCCATGGCAGGTCTGGCACGTCACGCCCGCGACGACGTGCGCGCTGTGGTCGAAGTAGACGAAGTCGGGCACGTGGTGCACCT
This sequence comes from uncultured Vicinamibacteraceae bacterium, assembly GCA_964387935.1. Taxonomy (GTDB): domain Bacteria; phylum Acidobacteriota; class Vicinamibacteria; order Vicinamibacterales; family JAFNAJ01; genus CAYLZN01. The sequence goes on from CAYLZN010000210.1 coordinate 5,700, forward strand.
TCCGCCACGCGATCGGGGTCGGGGTCCCGGTGCGCGTCGGGGCCATCGGCGACTCCATGCCGAATGCCGCGTAGATCTTGCGGATCTCCGGGCTGATCACCGGCTGCGGCCGGCGGCCCTCGGCCTTGGCCGCCTCGTCTTCCGCACGAACGGCCCCGAGCGTCGCCGTGACGGACTTGTGGCAGTTCATGCACACGCTCGCCGGGGGAATCCCCGCGTGACGGCTCTTCTCGGCCCCGAAATGGCAGTAGAGGCAGGGAATCTGCAGGTCGCCCGCGTGGATCCGGTGCGAGTAGGCGATGGGCTGCACGGGTTCGTAGTCCTGATGGTTGCCCGGCAGGCGCCAGTTGGCGATGCGCGGCGTGACGGCCAGCAGGTTGTAACCCAGGCCGACAAGCAGGAGCACACTCAGCAGGCGGCTGCTCATGAAAGTCCCCTCAGCAACGGACCTCGGCTCCCCGGCGGGCGTAGTAGTACCAGCAGAGGACCAGGTTGAAGGCGTAGAACACCGCCAGGAACCAGAACGCGACGTTGACCGTGCCGAATCGGCCGAGCGACCAGCCAAACAGCATCGGCAGGATGAACGACCCGTAGGCGCCGATGGCCGCAGTCCATCCCAGCACGGGCCCGGCCTCCTGGCGCGGGAAGATGACGGGAATCATGCGGAAGGTGGAGCCGTTGCCGATCCCCGAGGCGAAGAAGATCACCAGCACCAGCACGAGGAACGGGGCGAAGTCCGACGTCGAGGCGGGCGCGGTGTACCGGGTGACCGCGAGCGACGCCACGAGCAGCAGCGCGCCGCAGGCCATCGTGACGGGGGCGCCGCCGATCTTGTCGGACAGCCAGCCGCCCGGCGGCCGCGTGAGCGACCCGATCAGCGCACCGAGGAAGGCGAACGCGAGCGGATCCGGCGCGCCCTCGAACGCCCCGAAGATCTCGCGGATGAGCAGCGCGAAGGAGGCCGACATTCCCGAGAACGTCCCGAAGGTCATGACGTAGAGCGCGGTCATGACCCAGGTGTGCTTCCGGCGGAAGATCACGGCCTGCTGTCCGAACGTGCCCTTCACCGGGATCGAGCGCAGCCACAGCGCGGCCGCCAGGGTGAACACGACGACCGGCACCACCCAGATGAAGGCGGCGTTCTGCACCCACACCGGCCTGGTCGCCCCGGCCCGCGTCCAGTCGAGCGATCCTCCGCCGAGTGCCCCGAACATCGGCGCCGTGATCACGATGGGCGTGAGGAACTGCACGGCGCTGACGCCCAGGTTGCCGATGCCGGCCTGGACCCCCAGCGCCGTGCCCTGCCTCGCCCGGGGGAAGAAGTAGCTCGTGCTCGACATGAACGCCGAGAAATTGCCGCCGCCGAAGCCGGCGGCGCACGCCAGCAGGGCCAGCACCCAGAACGGGGTCTGCGGGTCCTGCACCGCGAGGCCGACGCCGACGGCCGGCACGAGCAGCGAGCCCGTCGCGAGCGTGACCACGGCGCGCGTCCCGAACATCTGGACGACGAACGAATACGGGATGCGCAGCGTGGCGCCGATCAGCCCCGGCAGCGCGGCCAGCCAGAAGCGCTGCGACACGCTGAGCGGGAAGCCCAGTTCCGGCAGCCGCACGACGATCGCGCTCCACATGAACCACGTGGCGAACGACAACAGGAGCGCCCCGGTGGTGATCCACAGCGTTCTCGAGGCCAGGCGCGCCCCGCCGGCCTCCCACTGGACCCGATCCTCCGGGTCCCATCGCGCGACGACCTCGGCAGCCGAGGTCGAGGACCTAGCCATACGTCGGCTCCATCTCTTCCTTCGGCGGGGCGCCGGGCTCGATGTGCCGCACGGCCTGCGGCGCTTCCTGGCGCAGCAGCCGCTGCACGACCAGATGCAGCCACGTGAGGCACACCAGGCTGAGGATCGCGAGGAAGAACCAGGTCGTGGTCCAGATCCCCGTCGCGCGCAGGAAGTACCCGAAGATGATCGGGCACACGAAGCCGCCCAGCCCGCCGATCACGCCGACCACGCCGCCGACCACGCCGACCTCGCGCGGGAAGTAATCCGGGATATAGCGATAGACGCCGGCCTTGCCGATGCCCATCGCGATGCCGACAACGAAGACGAGGAACGTGAAGATCCAGACGTTGGCCTGGAAGAAGATGTGGGTGTAGCCCCGGGCGAGCAGTTGCCGCTTGGCGACCGTCTCGCCCGGCTGCACCACGGGCTCGTGCCACGAGGTCAGCGTGGGCAGCACGAGCAGTTCGTCGTGCGGCCGTTCCCGGCGGGGCGGCTCGGCCCTGAGCCCGTACCGCGTCTGCCCGACGACGACCTCGCTGGGCGACACCGAGGTCACCGTCCCGGCGCGCGCCGCCATCACGCCTTCGCCGGGAGAGACGATGCTCATCTGCGGCACGCACAGCGCCACGAATCCCAGCAGGCAGACGCCCAGCACCCAGTACATGACCGCGCGCGCGCCCCACCGATCCGACATCCACCCGCCCAGCGCGCGAATCACCCCGGAGGGGAGGCTGAAGATGGCCGCCATCAGGCCCGCCGTCGCGACCGACATCGAGTACACGTTCACGTAGTACGGGATCAGCCACTGCGCCAGCGCAACGAAGGCGCCGAACACGAGGAAGTAGTAGAGCCCGAACCGCCACACCCGCACGCTCGTGAGCGGCGCGAGCCGTTGCAGGAGCGTGTGCTCGTGCCCGTGCGCGACCTTGCGCGTGAACGTGGTCAGCGCGAAGACGATCGCCATCACGACCAGCGCGGCCGCATAGATCTTCGGCAGCGTGCGCCAGCCCTCGGGATTCGCGCCGGCGCCGGTCAGGCGCCCGAGGATCAGCGGGGCCCCCATGCTGGTCAGCGCCGACCCCGCGTTCCCGATCCCGAAGATGCCGAGCGCGGTGCCCTGCCGCTCGGGCGGGAACCACACCGAGGTGTACGCGATGCCGACGGCGAACCCGGCCCCGGCGAGGCCGAAGCCCAGGCTCGCCCACAGGAACTGCGGGTAGGTCTGGACCCGGCTGACCGCGTACATCGGGATCGCCGCAATCAGCATGAGGATCGTGAAGACCACGCGCCCGCCGTACTTGTCCGTGAGCACGCCCACGGGCAGGCGCAGCAGCGAGCCCGACAGGATCGGGATCCCGATGAGCCAGCCCACCTGCACCGTGTCGAACGAGAACACGAGCTGGTCCACCAGATACGTCACCAGCACACCGTTCATCGTCCAGCAGGCGAAGCACACGGTGAACGCGAGCGTGTTCATCGCCAGGACGATCAGCGCCTTCCGGCTCTCGCGCACGTCGTGCTCCCCGCGTCAGCCGATCTGGCCCGCCGGGCGCTGGTACCAGCGCACCACCTGGGGTCGTCGCCACAGGTAGGGGTTGGGCACGACGAGGATGTGCACCAGGCGCGTGAAGGGGAAGAACAGGATCATCAGGAACGCGCTGATGATGTGCGCCTTCACCCACAGGGGGAACGCGGCGACCGCCACGAGATCCGGCGAGAACCGCACGAGCGACCACAGGTACGGCACGGCAATCGACGCGAACCACGACGAGCCCCACGGGTACGACACGGCGATGTAGACGCCGGTCACCACCTGGAACGCGAGCAGCGCCAGCACCACCCAGTCCGCCCAGCTCGTCACGACGCGCACCCGCGGAACGGTGAGCCGTCGCACGATGATCAGCGCGAGGCCGACGACCGTCATGAGCCCGAAGACGAGCCCCGTGGTCTCGAGCACGTACAGGCGCAGGGGCCGGCTGTTCCACGCGAGGATCCAGGACGGCAGGAAGAAGGCCACGATGTGGCCCCCCAGGACGGTGAGGATGCCGTAATGGAACAGCACCAGCCCGTAGAAGTGCTGCTGGTTCTCGAGGAACTGGGAGGACAGGCTCGAGTAGGTGAACGCCTGGCCGCGATAGCGCTGAATCGTGACGAGGAAGAACGTGAACATCGCCACGTAGGGCAGCGCCCCGAACAGGACCCCATCCAGGTAGCCGACGAGACTAAGCATGGAGGACCTCCGGCCCAGTGGCCGCACACGCCGCCAGCAGGGCGCCAATCGCCTGCATCAGCGGCCGGAACTGGCTCTCGGACTTCTCGATGGCGTCGAGCATCTTGCCCACGGCCGGCACGAGCGCCGAGGCGGCGAAGTCCCGGGCCTCGTCCGGCTCCAGCCGCGGCAGCAGCTCGAGCAGCGACGACAGATGATCGGGGAGCTCCCCGCGCTCCGGGATCGCGCGGTCGCGCAGGAGCTGCCGCATCTGCACCATGAACGCCCCGCGTTCGTACTCCTCGCCGTAGAGCTGCCATCCCACCTCGAGGGCGCACACGGGGTTGAGGTCGAACGTCTGGGTGAACCACTCCTGCAGGGTCTCCACCGGCACGCCGCGAATCGTGTCGTCCAGCGCGGCGAGGGCACGGGCGGCCTCGGGGGCGACGTCCTCGACCGCGGCGGCGAGCGCCGGCAGGTCCCGCCCGTAGCCCGTCATGGGATACGTGAGCAGCGCGCCGGTCCGTGCGAGCCCGTCGTACAGCGCGGCCGTCACAGGCCCCTCCGCGGTCCGCTCATGAATCCGAACCCGGTGCCCATCTTGTGGGCGAGCGGATCGTCGATCATCTCGATGGCCTGCTCGCGGTGCATCGGCGGAATGACGAACCGCTGGTCGAAC
>CAYLZN010000211.1:0-10352 GCA_964387935.1 uncultured Vicinamibacteraceae bacterium
CTCGGCAATGCGGGTGATCACGGCCCGCTCCTCCGCGCTCTCCGAAGGGATGCGAATCATGTCGCGGAGGAACTCCACGAGGGCCGGGCGGTAGTGTTCGGCGCGCGCACGCAGGTCGGCGACGGCAGGCAGGCTCATGCAGGGGCTCCGGCAGGGTTCAGGCAATTGACGTAGTTGACCGCTCCGGGGGCATGAAGCGCCCGGAGCAGCGCGAGCATGACGTGGACGTGCACGAGTTCGACGGCCACGCCCGGATCCACGTGCCCGCGAATGCTGGTCTCGGGGTCGTCCTCGTCGAACGACACGTCGAAACCGGGCCCGCTGTACCGCACCAAATGTTCTGCCACCTCCAGGCGCAGGTCCCGGCCCTTGATGCGACCGAGCACGACGTCGCGCCCGCCCTCCCGCGACACGACGAACCCGTCGGTGGGCGAGGCCCTCCTCCACGCCGCCTCCGATCCGAAGAACAGCGGCTTGCACCACTGCGGACCACCGTCCTCCGGGCAGAACACGTCGCAGTTGCCGCAGTCGTTGCAGAAGTCGGCGTAGATGCCGATCTGGTGCTTCTCGGAGATTCGCAACACCCCGTCTTCCTCCCGTCGCCACACGGCGCCGTCCTGCGTCAGCTTCACGCGGATCCACTCGGTTCGCGGCACGACGAACGTGAAGACGGCGTCATTGGGGCAGACGGGCACACACTTGTCGCAGGTCAGGCAGTCGAACAGGTGCAGGTGCCGGCCGATCTTCCGCGGCGGTTTCGCGTGACTCGCGGCATGATACCGCGCGTCGGCCACGGCGCGGCCGGCGTACGTCTCGATGTTGAGCGCGGCCGCGTGGCGTTGCCACTGCCGGTACTGCAGGTCGTTGACGGCCGCGCGCAGGGGTGTCCCGGCGAGGAGTGCCGACTCCGCCGCGCGTCGCTCGTCCGGCTCGAGCGATACCGCCGCAAGCGCTGCGGCCCCGTGGCCGAAGGCCTTGATGACGAAATCCCCGAGCGACGACACGCCGCTCGCATCCATGCGCTCGCCCAGCCGCTGGAAGTAGGCGAGCCCGCGTCCGTAGCCGCCCGGCTTCAGGAAGTCGGTGCAGACGGTCACCGGCACCAGGCCGAGCGCCACGGTCTCCGGGAAGTTCGTGGCATCGACGCCCGCAGAGAACGAAAGCGGCAGCTCCGGGCCCAGCGCCCGTCTCACACGGCGCAGCAGCTCGATGGCGAGCACGTGGAGCGGCGGGCCCGACAGGTACATCTCGCGTGTGCCCGCGGGGAAGAACGACCGGTGGTTCTCGACGATGAGCGTGTTCGTCAGCTTGAAGCCGAAGCCGAGGCCCAGGCTCCGGGCCTCGCGGGTCAAGGTGTCCGCCAGCTCCAGCATCTGGTCCCAGCTCGTGTCGTCGGTGAACGCCTGGTCGGGGACGCGCAGGTCGTGGTAGCCGAGGACGTCGGACAACAGGCCGCGCGTCACCCGCGGCCCGAGCAGCGTCGGATTGAGCTTCACGACCACGTGCAGCCCGTGCGCGCGCATCAGGTGGAGCGCCATGGCCGCGATCTCGCCCGGGGGGCAGCCGTGGAAGGTGCTCAGCGTCACGGACGCGGTGAGCCGGTCGGGCAAGGGGATGTCGCGCAGGTGCGCCCAGTCGGAGGGGATGTCGCGCCGCAGCCGTTCCGTCCGCGAGCGAATGTCCCCGATGCCGCGCAGGAACGCCTCGATCTTCGGGCTCCGCAGTCCTGCGAGATCGTAGCCGACGCTGAGATCGAGGACCGTGTCATCGAAACCGGTCGCGATTGGCAGCCGTCCGCTCTCGACGAGCAGACGGATCAGCGCCAGCGCCTTGACGTACTCCTCCAGGGACTGCTCGACCCGCAGCTCCTGCGACCACTCGACGTTGTAGCCCACGGTGGCCATGTCGATGCAGGGCCGCGGAATCGTGAGATCGTCCCGGACCTGGACGGTCTTGAGCTCGATGACGCGCCCGCCCGCGAGCCACGAGAGGACGATGTTCTGCGCGAGCTGCGTGTGGGGACCGGCGGCCGGGCCGAAGGGCGTGGCCGCGCGGCGATCGTGGAGCCGCACCGACACGTCGCGCGCGCCGACCCCGAGCACGGCGCGCCGCAGCGGCAGATCGAAGATCGACCGGCGCGCGTCGAGCTCGCGGAACATCCGCCGCACGAGCGCGCCGAAGGGGTAGGGGGCCAGCTCCACCTGACGTTCGGGCGCTTCCTAGCCGCGGCCCTTCCACTGCGTCATGCTGGTGTTCGCCCCGAGAATGCCCGCGACGCTGTTGAACATCCGGGTGGGCAGCACGCCCTTCAGCATCGGCGTCACCTTGACCAGCCACGGCGTGAGGATCCACAGCTTGTTGCCCGTGATGGCCCGCGTGATCTTGTCGGCGAGCTTCTCGGGCGTGAGGATGCTCGTCGTGAGCGGCGCGCGCGCCCCGTCGAACAGGCCCGTGGCCACGTAGCTCGGGCACGCCGTCGTCACGTGCACGTGCGCGTGGCCCTGCAGCTCGAGCTCCAGCATGAGCGACTCGGAAAAGCCGATCACCGCCCACTTGCTCGACGCGTACGTCGTGCCGTGAGGCAGGGCGATGAAGCCGGAGGCGCTGGCCACGTTCACGAGGTGCGCGTCGGACTTCGCGATCAGGTCCGGCAGGAACGCGTAGGTCATGGCCACCAGGCCGAGCACGTTGATCCGGTAGGTGAGCAGGTGCTTGTCCAGCGGGACATCGAGGAAGGGCCCGCCGAACACGACGCCCGCATTGTTCACGAGAACGTCGATCGGGCCGACCGTGGCGTTGATCCGCTCCCGCAGCGCCGCGATGCCGGCCTGGTCGGTCACGTCGAGGACGTAGGTGTCCACCTTCGCGCCGGCCCGCGCGAGTTCCGCGGCCGTCGAGTCCAGCATGGACTGGTTCAGATCCACCAGCAGGAGGTGGGCCTGCTCCTTCACGAGCCGCGTGGCGAGCGCCTTGCCGATGCCCGAGGCGCCGCCGGTGATGAGGACGCGTTTTCCTGCGAGGGTCCGCACGGAGGACCTCCTTGGCGGGAGCCGGATGAGGGCCGCCGCGCCCCGCACGAGGCAACATAGCACAAAGGCGGGAGGGACCGAGGACCGGCGCGCCGCGCGCTGACGTGAGCGCTATAATCGACGCCGTCGCCCCTGCCGAAAGGAGCCGTCTCATGCCCACGACGATCAAGCGTGCGCAGGTCTGGCGCACGGAGGTGGATCACACTCCGGGCCAGCTCGCCGGCGTGCTCGGGCCCCTGGCGGCGGCGGGCGCTGACCTCCAGGTCGTGATGGCATACCGGCTGCCCGGCCAGCCCTCGAAGGCGGTCGTCGAGGTCTACCCGGTGGCGGGCAGGAAGCAGGCGATGGCGGCCGCCACCGGCGGCCTGGTGGCAGCCGGCCTGCCGGTGCTGCTGGTGGAGGGGGACAACCGCGCGGGTCTCGGCGCGCGGATCGCCGACGCCCTTGCCACCGCCGGCATCAATATCGCCTTCCTCGTGGCACAGACGGTCGGCAGGAAGTACACCGCGGTGTTCGGCTTCGAGCACGAGGCCGACGCGAAGGCAGCCACGGCCCTGATCAGAAAGGTCTCCGCGCCGGCGCGCAAGGCGGTCAGAAAGCGATAGCGAGCCGGCGGCCGCGTGTTTACCGCTGCCAGGGCACCTGGCGCTTCTGCATCGCGGCGATCTGATTGAGCGCCTCACGGGCACGCGCCGCGATCTCCGGTGACGGCGACGACTGCAGGGCGTCCATCAGATGCTGATAGGCGGCCACCGGCTGCCCGAGGCCGTGGAGCTGGACGAGCCCGGCGCCGAGGTGCGCCTCGGCCCGGCCTGGTCCGTTGGGGAAGTCGCGCAGGTGCCGCTGATACACGGTCAGCGCGCCGTGCGAGTGGCCGTGCTCCCCGAGCCATCCCCCCAGGGCGAGGGACGTGCTCGCGTCGAGCAGCCCTCGAGCCTGCGCCGGTGGAAGGGAGAAGTACCAGCGCGCGGCCTGCTCGGGCTGTCCCTCCACGAGAGCTTGGGCGATCTGCTCGGACGGGGTCGAGGGTGCCGTCTCGCGCCTGGCTTCCCGGTACTCCCCGGGGACGGCCGACGATTCGCGCCGACCCGACAGCAGCGCCACCAGCAGGCCGGCGATGAACCCTCCGATATGCGCGCCGTGCGCCACGCCGCCGCCGCCTCCCGACGAGAACAGGTACGGCAGCACGTTGTCGACGAGGAGGTACATGCCGAGGACGATGCGTGCCGACAACTGGATGACGTTCATGAAGAACGGGAACAGGAACACCCAGAGCCGGACCTGGTTGTGCGGGAACCAGACGAAATACAGGCCCAGCACTCCTGAAATGGCGCCGGAGGCGCCGACGAGGGGGATCGGCGAGCCGCCAGCGAACAGGGCGTGGAACATCGTCGCGGCCGCCCCGGTGGCCAGGTACCAGAACAGGTAGGCCAGCGTCCCGAGCCGCTTCTCGACGTTGTCGCCGTAGATCCACAGGAAGAGCATGTTGCCGAACAGGTGCATGAACCCGCCGTGCATGAACATCGACGTGAACAGCGACACCAGGCTGGGATCCGACGGCCGAAACCCGTGTGCGAACACCGTGAGGTCGTACCGGCTCGTCTGCTCGAGCAGTTCGCCAACGGAGGTCTCCGGCGGCAGGGATGGAGCGATGGCCTGGACGTACTCCCGCAGCGCAGGATCCTGCGGATCGGGCGCCTGCGTGCTCAGCGGCAGCGTGACCAGGACGTACACGGCGACGTTGAGCGCGATGATGGCGTAGGTGACGAAGGGAACGCCCTTGGGATTGGGGGAGTCGCCGAGCGGCAGGAGCATGGGACCTCGCGAGCGCGAACCGGACCAGCTACCATCCCTCGCCTCACGGGGCGTGTCAAGGCACACGAATGTCCCGGTCTTTCCGACTTGTGAGGGGCCGGCTTCCGCCGCGTGCGGTAAAGTGACGTGACGGGTGCGCCGCGCCCGATCCGTTCATGCGCACGCTTTCCACCGAGCTCGGGACCTGGGTTGACGGCCGGCCCGCGGCCCCGCGCCTGTATGCCGACGCCAACGTCCCGGCCGGGCTCGTGTCCTTCATGCGCCACGAGCTTCGCTGGGACGTGTACTTCGTGATGGAGCACCCGGAACTGCGTCGCGCGCCGGACGTCGAGCACTTTCGCGTGGCCGGGCAGATGCACCGCACGCTGCTGACCCTCGACCACGACTACTTGGACGACGATCGGTTCCCCCCCACGGGATCGAGCGGGGTCATCGTGCTGTCGGCACCGGACGAGCAGCAGATGGCCCGGATCCTCCGCCGCGTGGACCGCCAGGTGCTGCGGGCCGGCGGCCACGTGACGGCGCTGCCGCTGGCGGGCCGGAAGCTGCACGCGCACCCCGATCCCCCGCCCGAAAGACGTCGCCGGAGACGCCGATGATTGCCCTTCGCGATGGCCGCCTCGTCCTGCCCGATCGCCTCGTCGACCACGGCACCCTGGTGCTCGACGCGTCGCGCATCGCGGATGTCACCGCCACGGCCGTCCAGGCGCCCGTCACGCACGACCTGCGTGGCGCCATCGTCGTTCCCGGATTCGTCGATGTGCACGTCCACGGCGTCGAGGGGCTCGACACGCTGGATGAGGAGGCCCCGCTCGCGGCGATCGCCAGGCGCCTTCCACGCTCCGGCGTGACCGCATTCTGCCCGACGACCGTGGCGTGCAGCCCGGCGCAGCTCGGGCGGGTCCTGGCCGCCGTGGCGCAGTTGCGGCAGCAGGCGCCGGTCGGCGCCCGCGTGCTGCCGGCGCACCTCGAGAGCAACTTCATCAACCCGGAGTACCGCGGCGCGCAGCCACTCGCGTGCCTGAGACTGCCGCCTGAGGACCTGTCGGCGTCCTCGTCGTCCAGGGCGCTGACGGCGACGTCGCCCTCCGATGCGGCCGACTACAGCGGCAGCGACATAATCGCCACGCTCGATGCCCGGGCCGGCGCGACGGGGATCGTCACGATGGCCCCGGAGCTGCCCGGGGGGCTGGAGCTCGTCGCGGCGCTGGTCGAGCGCGGGATCCGGGTATCCCTCGGGCACTCCGGCGCCCGATACGACGAAGCGTGCGCGGGGATCGCCGCAGGCGCGCGCCATGCGACGCACCTCTTCAACCGCATGTCTCCGCTGCACCATCGGGACCCTGGGCTAGTGGGCGCCGTGCTCGAGCACGACGAAGTGGACGCGGAACTCATCTGCGACGGCTACCACGTGCACCCGTCGGCCGCTCAGCTTGCGCTTCGCCTGAAATCCGTCGACCGCATCATGGCGATCACCGACGGAACAGGAGGCTCGGGGCTGCCGGTCGGATCGACGGCGCGGTTGGGCCGGCGCCGCATCACGGTGAAGGACACCGCGGCGTTCCTCGACGACGGGACCCTGGCCGGCAGCACGCTGACGATGGACCGCGCCTTCCGGAACCTGGTGCAGCGGTTCGGGTGCTCGCTCGTCGAGGCGGCCAGGCTGTGCGCCACCAACCCGGCCCGGGCCCTGAAACTGGCGGACCAGGGCCGGCTCGCGCCGGGGGGGCTGGCAGACTTCGTGGTGCTCGACGAGGATCTGATCGTGCGCGAAACCTGGGTCGGCGGCGTGCGCGTGTGGAGCCGCTGAGCGAGCGTGTCGGCTCCCGCCTATCGCGGCGGCGGCGCCGCGTACCGCGTGGGATCGGGAATTCCTGCCTCGGCGAACGCGTCGTGCCGCTCTCGGCACTTGCTGCAGGCGCCGCAGTGCGTGCCGCGGGTCGGGCGCATGCACGACAGCGAGCGTTCGAGCGGCACGTCGAGATCGCGCCCGAGCCGGATGACCTCGGCTTTGTGCATGCCGGCAAACGGCGCCACGATGTCCAGGTCGTGCGCGAGACCGAGGGTCAGGGCTCGCGCCATCGTGGAGAAGAAGGCAGGGGTCGCATCGGGAAACGGGTTGCCGGCGAGCGGTCCGATCGCGAGTCGGGGGATGCGTTGCTGCGCACAGAATACGCCGGCCTTGGTTAGCAGGACGACGTTGCGTCCCACGAGGTACACGTCCTCGTCGGGGGTGTCGTAGGCCGGGGGGACGCCGCAGATCGCCCAATGGGTGGGCGGGTAGATGTCGCGCATCGTGAACTCGAGCGCGACGACCGGGCGCACCAGGCCCGCGTAGGCCGGCGCGGCGAGCAGGTGGTCGAGCACCGCGCGCTCCTCGGGTTCCCAGGCCAGGCCGACGCTGACGTAGACCGGGACGACGGGGCCGCGACGGGCCTCGTGCGCGACGAGCACGGCGCTGTCGAGCCCCGCCGAGCACAGGACGGCGGTCTCGGCATCGGACGTGTGTGCGGTGTCTGGCATTGGGGTTCCTGATGGCGCGCCGCGGTCGGCGCCTGACTGCCGGCGCTTGACTGCCGGCCCTGAGGGGTTCTACCGTCCGAGGATCAGGCTCGTCGCCCCGGCGGCACGGGCACCGCGTCGCAGCCGGGCGCGGAGTGGGCCAGGAGAGGCGTGATGTATTCGGTGACGAAGAAGATCGAGTTCTGCTACGGCCATCGTCTGCTCGATTATGACGGCATCTGCAAGCACCCGCACGGGCACAACGCGGTGGCCGAGATCGAAGTGCGCACCGACAACCTCGACCTCCGGAACATGGTGTGCGACTTCAGTGACATCAAGCGGGTCGTCAAGGGCTGGATCGACAAGGAACTCGACCACAAGATGATTCTCCGCCACGACGACCCGCTGGTGAAGCCCCTGCAGGCGCTGGGCGAGCCCATCTACCTGCTCGACAGCAATCCGACCGTCGAGCGGATTGCGAGACTGATTTACGAGAAGACGCGCGATCTCGGGTTCGCGGTCATGGAGGTCCGCGTGTACGAGACACCGTCGTCCTACGCCTCCTACTCCGGGTGAAGGGACGTGCCCGGAGAAGGGGACGCGCGTGCGCGGTTCGTGGTGTTCGACCTCGACGGCACGCTGATCGACTCGCGCCAGGACCTGGCCGACGCGGCCAATGCGACACTGGAGGCGTTCGGGCTCGAGCCCGTGCCCGTCGATGACGTGGCCAGGATGGTCGGTGAAGGCGCGGCCGTGCTGCTGGAGCGCGCGTTCGGCGCGCGTGGGGCCGTGCCGGCGCCGGAGGCGCTGGCGGTGTTCCTCGAGGCCTACGGCCGGCGCCTCGTGGTGCACACGCGCCCCTACGAGGGCGCGGTGGAAGCGGTGCGCGACCTGGCGCGTGTCGTGCCCGTGGCGGTGCTGACGAACAAGCCGCAGGATCCGGCTGAGCGCCTGCTCGAGCACTTCGGCTTCAGGCCCCACCTCGCGGCCGTGATCGGGAGCGGGCCACGGTTCCCGCGCAAGCCGGACCCGTCTGCGCTGGAGTTTCTCGTGAGGGGCGCGGGGGTCGAGCCGCAGGACGCGTGGATGGTGGGCGATTCGTGGATCGACCACGAGACGGCGTCACGCGCGGGCACGCGGTGCTGCCTCGCACGATACGGGTTCGGGTTCGCGCAGATGCCGCCAGGGCGCCTTCGTGGCGATGAGTGGATCATCGATCGTCCGAGCGACTTGGGAAAATGGGGTCGGGAGTCTTTTTAGCATTTTTTGCCACGTCCGCCACAGGAACCAGCCGCTGACACCGCTCTTACGCCAGCCCTCCACTTCATGCATCTTGACAAAGACCACTGGTCGGGCGATGGCAACTTCACAGAGCGTCTCCTCCAGGTCCTCCAGGAGGTGCCGGAAGTGATCGCCGTCCGCGTGGAGGACGCGCCATCGAGCCACGCCGACACGGGCTACCTGTTCCTCAGCAACGAGATCTACGTCGGCTTCGCGACACGCACGCACCGCGAGGCCGGACGCTGGCTCGGCGTCCTCCCGCGCGCTCGCCACGTGCAGCGCCCCGCGCTCACGCTGCAGGAACTCGAGCAGCGGCTGACCGCCCTCGACGGCATCGGCGCGCCCGACTACAGCGACGACGGCATGCTCCAGTATCTGCGTGCAGAGCGGATCGTCCCGCCGTATCAGACACGAGGCTACAAGCTCGTCGAGCTGGTGCGGATCTACGAAGCCAGCAAAGGGGTCTCGCATGGAGCCAGCGGATCTGCGTAGGCGTGTGCTCAGAGCGCTCGACGAAGCCCGGCGGCATGCCGCCGCCCACCGTGAGGAGGCCGAGCACGCCGATCAGGTGTTCAACCGGCTCCAGCCCGAGATCGCCGCACTCTGGCGACAGGTCGCCAACGTGCTGAAGGCCGAAGGCCACCCGTTCGCCATCCACACGCCGGCAGGCAGCGTCCGCTTCGCGTCCGAGCGATACCCCGACAGCTTCGTCGAGATGTCCCTCGACACCAGCCGCCGACCGGTCGCCATCGTCGGACGCACGATCTTCGCGCGCGGGCGTCAGATTATCGACCGCGAGACCGTGGTCGCCGAAGCCGAAGACCTCGGCGCGTACGAAGCCGATCGCGCGGTGGAGTTCCTCGTGTCCGAGCTCGTGCCGTTCCTGGAGCGCTGACGGCGAGCCGTCAGCCACCGGGCCGGAGCCGCCGCCGCAGCGTCACCAGGTCCGCCAGCAGCGCGTACGCGGTGTCCACGATCGAACTGCCGTGCTGGGTTACCGTGATGTCGTCCAGGCAGTCCGTGGAGATCGTCAGCGCGTTCATGCTGCCGGCCACCTGGGCCAGCGGGTCGCCCGGCGGCAGGCGCACGGGCGCAACCGAGGCCGTGACGCCACGCGGCCCGCGCTCGACCTCCATCACGAGTTTCAGCGTGCCGCCGGCCGCGCGGGCGGCGGCGCCATCCGCCGGCGTCAGGTGCGCGATGCCCGTGCGCGACACCTGCGCCGGCGTCATCGAGGCGTCCATCAGCACGTTCGCCAGGGCTGCCGCCTTCGCCGCAGCGTCCCATCCCTCGATGTCCAGTGAGGCATCGGCCTCGGCCGTCCCCCGCTCCTGCATCTCCCGCAGCGCGTCGGCCGCCTCGCGTCCCTCCTCGAGCGCGGCCAGCACGTAGTTCGTCGTCGTGTTGACGATGCCGCGCAGGCGCGTGATCGTCACGGCAGGCAGCGTCTCGCGCACGAGATTGAAGACGGGGATCCCGTCCATGACCACGCCCTCGAACAGGAGGTGGCGCTGCGCGCGCGCCGCGCCGTCGCGCACCAGCGGCCACGCGCACGCGATGGGTCCCTTGTTGGCCGTGATCACGTGCGCCCCCGCGTCGAACGCGGCCAGCACGTGGCTCAGGGCCGGCTCGCCGCGCTTCACGTCGAGTGTCGTGGTCTCCACCACCACCAGTGGCGACGACCAGGCCGTCCGGCCCACGCGCGCGAGCAGATCCAGGGCGTCA
>CAYLZN010000212.1:0-10331 GCA_964387935.1 uncultured Vicinamibacteraceae bacterium
CCATTCGCGAAAGGCTGCGTAATGTCGGCACTTTCAAACCGTTCGGCGTTCTAGAAAGACGTTCCCACGACCCGCCCCCATGCTCGCTGCGCCAGACCGCCGGTGCGCCGCCAGGACACGTCCGCGTCGCTGGCTCGAGCGGCACGACGTACACCGTGTCGGGATCCTGCGGGTGCACGACGATCGGGAACCCGAAATCGGTCGGCAACCCCTTGGCGATCGACCGCCACGTCATCCCGTGGTCGTCGCTGCGCAGCACCCCGATATCGGGCCTCGGGCCGCCGGGCCCCGCCCATTCCGACCATCCGCCATGGTTTTGCATGTACAGACGTCCAGGCGCGGCCTCGTGGCGCACGAACTTGTGCACGCACTGGCCGAACTCCGGGTAGGGATCGGGGACGAAGCCCGCGCCCACGCCTCCGTTCGCCGGCCGGAACGTCCTCCCGTCGTCCTCGCTCAGGTAGTGACCGCCCGTCGAGATGCCGACGTGCAGTCGGTGGCCGTCGCGGACGATGGTGTGGAGACAGAGGCCGCCGTTGCCCGGCTGCCATTGCCGAGCGTGGGGGTGGTTGCTGATCCCCTCCACCAGCTCCCACGAATCCCCGGCATCGCGACTCCGGAAGAGCGACGCCGGCTCCACGCCGCAGAGCAGTTCCCTCTTGCCCGCCCCAGGTTCGAGGGCCCAGATGTTGGCGAGCGCTCGCCCATCGTCCTTTGGAAACACCGGCGCCGACTTCGTCGGCTCGAACGTCGCCCCGAGGTCCTTCGAGCGGAGGAGTTTCATGCCGAAGAACGGGTTGCAGCTCGACGCGTAGATCCGGGGCGTGCCACGCGTGTCGATCAGGGTCGCGTACACGGGCACGCCGTCGCCGAACGGCCCGCGCAGCGTGAACCGCCGCCGCGCCTTTGCCGCCTCCGCCACGAACACACCCTTCTTGGTGCCGATAGTGAGCAGGATCCGGTCTGCCATGATCAACCTCCCGAGACAGCGGGCAGGATCGTGACGACGTCGCCGGGGGCGAGCGGCGTCTCCAGCCCTTCACGGTCGCGCACGTGGTCAGCGTTGACGAAGACGTTGAGATGTCGCCGCACCGCGCCGGTCTCGTCGCAGACGTGACTGTGCAGTACGGCCTCGTGTCGCTCGAGCCATTCGAGGGCACCTCTGACCGTGCGGGCCTCGAGTGAGAGCTCCGGCGCGCCTCCGCAGCAGGCGCGGAGCGGAAGCGGGACGAAGAGCGTCACCGTCGGCGCGTGCGGGCCGGTGACACCAGCGCTCAACGCGTCTCCCGGTCGAACCGCAGGTGCCACACACGGCCCGCATAGACCGTGAAGCCGTCGACCCGGCCCGCCCCGTCACGCGTGAACCGGACGACGCCGCCATCGGATTCGAACCGATCCCGATCCGCGGGCCGCAGCTCGTCAGGCGGGTTCCCGTGCAGCCGCCGCCACAGCTTGCCCTCCTTCTCGTACACCCGACAGGTGACCTCGAGCTCCGGCGAGGCAAAGCGTCCTTCGTACTCCTTCAACGCCTCGGCGGTGGGTGTGACCGCCTCGACCCTCACCCACGTCGTCGGCCTGGTATTCCCCGGGGTCTCAATCACGCGACCCCCGGTCGTCCCGTTCGTTGCCGCGGGCTCGAACCGGTAGATCGATCGCCCCAGCGCGAACTCGTCCGGCCCGAGCGGGTTCAGCTTCGGCCCTGAGGCGCCGTCGACATGGAGACCGCCCTTCGCGAAGACGATGGGGATCACGGCGCCGCTGGCCGGGTTCGCATACCACCCCGCGCGGGACTGGAGCACGACGTCGGCCACGGTTACCGTGGGGCGCGCAGGCTCGGGCTTCAGGCGCCCCGCCAGAAAGACGTCCGCCACCTGGTGTGCCATCGCACCGGGGTTCGTGCCCGTCGTGTTGCAGAGGACGGCCACCGAAAGGCGCGCCTCAGGGAAGCGCGCGAGGAACGTCTGATAGCCGGCGGTCGAACCGCCGTGGCTGACCTCGCGCAGGCCCTTGTACGACGTCACCGTGAGCCCACGGGCGTACTCGTTCTCGAAGCCGTCGTTCAGGCGGCCGCGCGTCTCGAGCCAGTCCACGAGCGCCCGGCCCCCGACCTTGCCGGGAGCGTCGAGGTTCGCGTTCCACCGGAGCAGATCCTCGACGGTGGTCAGCAGTCCGCCGTTGCCGATCACGTTGGTGATCGACAGATGGGTCTCGAACGTGCCGTCGCGCGCCTGGCGGTAGGCCGTCGCGCGTCCCGGCACGACCTGCCGGTGATTCTCGCGCCAGCGCGTGGAGGTCATGCCAAGCGGCTTGAACAACCGCTCCTCGGAGAAGGCCTGGAGCGACTGCCCGGACACGCGCGAGACGATCACGCCGAGCAACGTGAAGGCGGTGTTGTTGTAGAGGTAGTGGTCGCCTGGTCCGAAGTTGAGACGTTGCTGCCGGCTGACGAGGTCGAGGATCTCGTCAACCGTGTGCACCGCCTCGGTCGGTGGGCGCCCGGCAATCGACAGCAGCGGCCACTGGCTGCGCAGGCCGCTCGTGTGCGTGAGCAGGTGCTGAATGGTGATGCCCGACGCGAAGGCCGGCAGCTCCGGGAGGTACTTGCGCGCGGGGTCGGTGACGGCCAATTTGCCATCGAGCACGAGCAGGCCGATCGCGGCCGCCGTGAACTGCTTGGCGACCGAGCCCGACTCGAAGATGCTCGAGGGCGTGAGTGGCGCGCCGAACTCGAGGTTCGCCAGCCCATAGGCGCGAGTCAGGGCAGTCACGCCGTCCCGGCTCACGCCGACGGCGCAACCAGGGCTCCCGGGCCGCGTCCAGCGCTCGAAGACCTTGTCGACCTGTGCGGTGGTTGTCGCGTCGGCGGCCGGAACCTGCGCCCGCGCCCCGGCGGCGACGAACCACGCCATGCAGGCCACACCGACGATCTTCCGGAAGTGACGAGGGGCGGTGAATAGTCTCACGCGAAGATCTCCTTGAACGCTGCGACGAAGCGGTCCATTTCCTCTGCGGTGCCAACCGACACGCGCAGATGCTCCAGCATGGGTGGGAAGGGCCGGCCGACGAGGACGCCCTTCTTCCTGAACTCCGCGATGACCGGCTGGACCGGACGCCTGATGTGCACCATGAAGAAGTTGGCCTGCGACGGCAGACACTCGTAGCCCACGGCCTTCAGGGCCCGCACGGTCTTCTCCCGCAGGTCGATGGTCGTGCGCCTGACCCACTCCTGGGCGGCCGTGTCCTCGAGCGCGGCCACGCCACCCCACTTGACGAGCGCGTTGATGCTTCCGACGGTGAACGGCCTCATCTTGTTCACGAGCCAGGGGGGCGCGACGGCGTAGCCGAGGCGCATGCCTGCGAGCGCGGCGATCTTGGAGAACGTGCGCGTGACAATGACCGGGCGCCCCTCGAGGACATACGGCATCGACGTCGCATAGCCGGGGTCCTCGACGAAGTGGTGGTAGGCCTCGTCGATGAGCACGGGGATGTCGCCGGGGATCCCGTCGAGCAACGTGCGCACCTCGTCTCGCGCGACGATGAGGCCGGTCGGGTTGTTGGGGTTGCACAGGTACACGAAGCCCACGTCCCGCGCGTTCGCACGGACGGCGCGGATCATCGCCGGGATGTCCTGGCGGAAGTCCCTGCGGAGAGGCAGGAGCAGCGCGCCCCCCTTCACGTCGCGGGCATGGTCGTAGACCTGGCCGAAGGACGGCTCGACGCCGACGACCATCCGTCCGCCGCTCAGGAACGTCGTCCCGACGGCATCGAGGATTTCGCCCGATCCCGCGCCAAGCAGGACGTGATCGCGCGTCACCCCGTGCAGGGCGGCGATGGCTTCCTGGAGACCGCCATCCGGGTAGCCGTACCGATTCGCATACCGGAACGCGCCGGTCATGGCCTTTGCGACCGAGTCCGGCGGTCCGTATGGGTTCTCATTGAAGGCGAGCTTGGCGTAACGGTCGTAGGCCTCGGCGCCGACGAGGGCCTGCGGGCCGGCCCCGCTCTGCGCGAGCAGACGCCACGGCGAGCCGAAGGCAGGGACGGCGAACGTGCCGGCCACACCGCCGAGGAATCCCCGGCGGGACACGCGGGGCTGACCGGTCATGAAGCCCTCCCTGGGAATCCGCTATTGTAGCCGGGGTGGCAGTGCATAGGTACTCATCTTGACTCGCGTCCTCCTGCGTCGGCTGTACCTCGTTGCCGGTGTCGCGCTCCTCGCCTGGCTCATCCTGTCGATCGGCCCGCGCCAGATTGGCGGCATGGCGACGCGCCTGGGCTGGGGCATCGTGCCCGTGTTCGTGCTGTACTCGGGGCATCAACTCGTGCGCGCCCGTGCCCTTCAGTTGAGCGTGGTGCCCCGCGGAGCGCTCTCGTATCGGGCCGCGCTCTTCGTGCGCCTGTCCGGCGAGGGGGCCCAGGTCCTGACGACAGGCGGCGCGGTGGTCGGTGAACCCTTCAAGGCGTGGCTGCTGACGCAGCAGGGACTGAGCGGTGTCAACGGCGTCGCGGCGACCCTGACGGAGTTCCTCGTCTACAAGTTCGTCTCGGCGGTCGTCCTCACCGTCGCCCTGGCGTATCTGAGGCTGCGCGTGGACCTGCCGGCGGCACTCGAGATCGCGGCGCGCGTGTTCCTCTGGGTGGGGCCGCTGTTCCTGGTCGTTTCCGCGATTGCCATCGCGAGGCGCTTCTATCTGATTGGCTGGGGCGTGGAGCGCGTGGCCCACATCCCGATCGTGCGCCGGCGCTGGCCGCTCGACCCGGCCCGGGTGCGCGCCATGGAGGACCTCCTGTTCGAGAACTTCCGCGAGCAGCCGCGCCTGTTCGCGCGCCTGCTGGCCCTGGCCGCGGTGGCGCACGTCCTGCTCGTGTTCGAACTGTGGTTCGTGCTGGTGCGGCTCGATCTCCCCTCGCCGCTCTTCAACGCGTGGCTCATCGACGCGGCCACCAAGCCGATGGGCGGCGTGTTCTTCTTCGTGCCCGGGCAGGTCGGGACGAACGAGGCCATTCTCGCGGCGGTCTTCACGGCGCTCGGTCTGCCCGGCGCTGCCGGGGTCGTGGTCTCGCTCACGCGGCGGCTGCGCAGCCTCGCGGTGGCCAGCGTAGGCCTCGCGGCGCTGTGGGGGCTCGGCCGTCGCGGGTGACTGGACCGCTCACTCCTGTCCCGCGTAGTACAGCGCGTTGAAGAACAGCTTGTAGGTGCCGTGCGGCTGCGATCTGAAGAGGATCTCCGGCCCGAACAGGAACAGTCGGCCCTTGCCGACCCGCGCCTCCGCCGCGGCCACACCCCCCTCGAGGTACTCCTGGCCCCACGCCCAGCCGCTTCGGAGCGGTCGCCTGGCATCGAACCATGCCACGCGCCGGAGCCCCGCGGCGTCAGCGCCTGCGCCAAACCGGAGCACGGGGGATTCGTCGAAGACGACGTCGGCCTCGGCGTCCATCCCGTAGGTCAGGGGCTGCGTCGTGTCGAGCCGGACGCGGAGGATCGACGCGGGGATGAAGTACTTGGTGCCAGGCAGCGGCGTGTCACCGTCCGCGGTGCGCTCGACGAGGTGGTCGCTCACCGGCAGGCCGAGGTGCGCCGCGAGCACGACCGAGCGCCCGATGGTGATGACCCGTCCGCCTGCCTCGAGGAACTCGCGCAGCCTGGGCACCGTAGCCTTCTGCGTCACGCGCCCGAGCCTCGGGTGGAACTCCGGTGGAATGCGGGTCCGGTCCCCGGGCCCAAGCGGCCCGGGGCTCCGAAGGTCGTCGCGGGCGGGAATCGCGCCATCGACGAAGACGATCACGTCGTACTTGCTCCCGAGGTTGCCGGCATCGAGCTGGGGGCCGTAGATCACTTCGAATGGGATCTCGAACTGCTCCAGGATCCAGCGCGTCCAGCCTGAGGGCATCGACCCGCCGTACTCGTCCCAGAGGGCGACACGGGGCTGCCGCATCCGTGCGAGTGGCCCCGTGGGTCGGCCGGTGGCGAGCGCGACCGACACGCCGAGCTCGGTTGCGGCGCGTTGCAGGTCGTCCCGCACGCCCGGGCCGTCGGCGACGTAGAACGAGCCGGCCGGGTAGGACCGTCCCCCTGGAGACCAGGGAGCCGCGAGCCGCGACACCTCGCGGCCGGCCGACAGCAGGCGGCTGGCCACGCGGAACACGTCGTTGGCGAAGGGCTGCAGGACGTAGCCCGCCGCGCGGCCCGCCTCCACGGTGCCCGCCGGGGGCTTGATGTTCCACTCACGGACGGCCTCGAAGGGGCCGTCGACCGCCTCGAGCACGCGGTCGAACCGCACGCCCATCTGGAACGCCAGCGTCCATCCCGCCGAGTCGTAGGGATGGATGGGCGGACCGCCCGCGTACTCGAAATCGTTCGGGTGGTCCTGCGGCTCGAACATGTCGAGGATGTGCGGGCGGAAGGCCTGTGCCGTGCGCACCACGAGCGACCCGGTGGGGTACGCCCTGCCCCCTGCGGAGAACCGGGCGGTGGCGCGGTGCACCGTGATGCCCGTCTCGAGCAGCGCGTTCGCGAACTTGACCGCAGTGGGGAAGTCCGGCTGGTCTGCCGGCAGGATGTACGCCCGCGGGTCCCTCGCCGCGGGGTCCCGCAGGATGCGTTCGAACACCGGCTCTGCCTCGTCGGCACCCATGCAGGGGCGCTGGAAGGCCAGCGGCATGCCCGTACGCACGCGGTCGCACGAGGCGGCCCGGGTGACGGTTCCGCGCTGGGCGTCGTCCATGGCCGCGCTCAGCCGGTCCAGCCGCGCCGCCGTCACCGTCCAGGAGTCCCGGCTGCCGGCCTCGATCGCGTCGCGTCCCATCTTGTAGATGTTGAACAGCAGCGTCTCCCGATAGCGCGACGCGGCGTCGAGGACGGCGTAGTTCGCCGTCACGGAGTAGTCGATGGACTGGCGGAACGACCAGCGCTGGGGCGTCAACGGGAACGGCATGTTCTTGCTCGGGAACTGCAGCCGCGGGATCAGCGGAATGTCGGACCGGGCCTCGTCGAGGTCCGGGGTCGGGTTCCCCTTGGTCTCCGTCAGGAGCCCGATCATGTTGTGGAAGTACACCGTGGTGCGCAGCCCGCCGTTGAACCACGTGGAGTAGCCCGCACCTTCGCGCGTGCCGACGCCCGGCTTGTCCTCGGCGATGAAACGTCCGTGCATCGCGGCGCCGAACAGTTCGATGCCCGTCCGGACCATCGGGTGCACCACGGGCGGATACGGGTCCCGGAACGGCGGCGCGAACATCACCTGGCCCATCGGCCCCGTCTGGTGGTGGTTGTAGAGCACCTGCGGGAACCACTGGTGGTAGAGGACGCGATTCATGTTCTCCGTCTCGGGCTGCGTCGACGCGTAGAAATCGCGGTTGTTGTCGTGCCCGATGTACTTCTGATAGAGCCGCGGCAGCGTCATGAACGTGCGGCGTGACGGCTCCCGCTCCTGCATGTACCAGTTCGAGACCAGGTCCATGCCGTCCGGGTTGGCGTGCACGAGCAGCACGATGACATCGTCGAGGAGGCGACGGGTCTCGGCGTCCTCGCCGTTCACGAGGCGGTACGTCGTCTCGATGAGCTGTTGCGCGCCGAGCACCTCCGTCGCGTGGAGCCCGCCGTCGATCCACACGACCGCCTTCCCTTCGCGCGCGAGCGCCCGCGCCTCGTCTGGCGCCAGGCTGTCCGCCCGCGCGAGTCGCTCGGCGATGTGCCGGTACCGTTCGAGGCTCCGGTGGTTCCCCGGGCTGGTGACGATCGCCATCATCTGGGTGCGCCCCTCGGCGGTCCTGCCGATGTCGCGAAGCGCGATCCGCTCCGACTCGGCATCGAGCCTCTGCCAGTACGCCACCATGCGCTCGTAGTTGGGCAGGACATAGTCCGCGCCGATGCGGTGGCCGAAGAACTGCTCGGGGGTCGTCGCGGGTCCCTGGGCGGACGCCGGCTGCGGTGGCCAGGACATCGCCAGGACGAGGCACGCAAGGCGAAGGCGGGACGTGGGCGTCATGGACCCTCCGGATGGCGGCATACTACACCCCATGACACGCGTCGCCGTCAGCGATCTCCGGCCGGGGCACGTCGCACTCTTCGGCGTGCCCTGGGACGAGCAGTCCTCCTTTCTCCGAGGCGCGGCACTCGGTCCGCACCACATCCGGGCCGCACTCCTGTCGGCGTCCTCGAACACGAGCACCGAGCACGGACGCGACCTCGCCGCCGAGGCCCGCCTCGTCGATGCCGGCGACTGCCACGTGCCGGATGGGCCGACGGCCGTGACGGCGATCGAGCGCCAGGCCGGCGAGGTGCTGCGCGCCGGCGCCGCGCTGCTGTCGCTGGGCGGTGATCACGCGGTGACCTACCCCCTCGTGCGGGCGCACCACGCCGTGCACGGCCCGGTGACCATCGTGCACGTGGACGCGCACCCCGATTTGTACGACGAGTTCGAGGGCAACCGGCTGTCGCACGCGTGCCCGTTCGCCCGCATCCTCGAGGAGAGCCTCGCGTCGCGCCTCGTCCAGTTGGGGATCCGCACGATGACGCCGCACCAGCGCGCCCAGGCCACGCGTTTCGGCGTCGAGATCGTGGAGATGCGGGACTGGTCGCCGACGCTCGCGTACCACGTGGACGGCCCGTTCTATCTGTCCCTGGACCTCGATGCGCTCGACCCGGCCTTCGCCCCCGGGGTGTCGCACCACGAGCCCGGCGGCCTGACGGTTCGCGACGTGATTGGCCTCGTGCACTGTGTACGCGGCACCCTCGTCGGCGCCGACGTCGTCGAACTCAATCCCACTCGCGACCCGTCCGGGATCACGGCGATGGTCGCCGCGAAGTTCGTCAAGGAGATCGCCGACCGCCTGCTCGGTCCCGTGCCCGACCGCGTGTGACAGGGCTCGTCCCCCTTGTCCTTCCGTCGGTCATCGAGTACGTTCACCGGGCGCGCCGCATGCCTGCCGGCCGGTGCCGCGCCTGTCGAGGGGTGCTGACCGATGGAGACCCACACTGCCCCGGTGGCCGCTCTGCAGCGGCAGCCCTACGAATCACGCGACCTCGTGGTGCTCGGCGCGCTGCTCGGTGCGGCAGCCCTGATCGCCCTCGTCGCCCACGTCGGCGGGCTGCCGCGCGTGCAGTCCTTCGTGGGCCTGCTGGTGATCCTGGCCATCGGCTACGCGGCCTCCACGAACCGGCGCGCCATCAACCTCCGCACGGTGGGCTGGGGCCTGGCCCTCCAGTTGCTCTTCGCGCTCATCGTGCTCAAGACGACGGTGGGGCAGCGCATCTTCTCGGAACTGGGCGCCCTCATCAGCCGGGTGCTCGACTTCTCGTTCGTCGGCTCCTCGTTCGTCTTCGGCGCCCTCGGCGACAAGCAGGCGTGGCCCCGGGTGATGACCACTGTCCTCGGCGAGGAGGGCGCGCGCTTCAGCGTGGTGTTCGCCTTCCAGGTGCTGCCGACCATCATCTTCGTGGCGGCCCTCTTTGCGGTCTTCTACTACCTCGGGATCATGCAGGTCGTGGTGTCGGCCCTCGCCCGGCCCATGAACAAGGTCATGCACGCGAGCGGCGCCGAATCGCTCAACGTCGCCGCCTCGATCTTCATGGGTCAGACCGAAGCCCCGCTGACCATCCGACCCTACCTGCCGAGGCTGACCCAGTCGGAGCTGATGACGGTGATGACGGCCGGCATGGCCCACATCTCGGGCGGTATCATGGCGGCCTACGTGCTCTTCGGCATCGAGGCGCGGCACCTGTTGACCGCGGTGATCATGACCGCGCCGGGCACGCTGATGATGGCCAAGCTGTTCGTGCCGGAGACGGAGGAGCCCGTGACCCGCGGAACGGTCAAGCTCGACGTGGAGCGCACGGACGTGAACGTGATCGACGCCGCGGGGCGGGGCACCAGCGAGGGCATGCACCTGGCGATCAACGTCGGCGCGATGCTGATCTCGTTCCTGTCGATCATCGCGCTGCTCAACGCCGGCCTCCACCTGGCAGGCGGGCTGAGCCTCGAGCGGATCTTCGGCTGGGTGTTCGCGCCCGTGGCGTGGGCGATGGGCGTGCCCTGGCAGGACGCGCCGTTCATCGGCAACCTCCTCGGCACGCGCATGGTCCTCAACGAGTTCGTGGCCTACTCGCAGCTCGGCCCGGCCAGGGCCACGCTGGACCCGCGGTCCTTCACGATTGCCACCTATGCCCTGTGCGGCTTCGCGAACTTCGGGTCGATCGGCATCCAGATTGGCGGAATCGGAGCGCTGGTGCCCGAGCGGCGGCACGATCTGGCGCGGCTGGGCCTGCGGGCGATGTTCGCGGGCACGCTGGCCAACTTCGTGACCGCCACGATTGCCGGGTTCCTGCTGTAGCC
>CAYLZN010000213.1:0-10308 GCA_964387935.1 uncultured Vicinamibacteraceae bacterium
CGGTGACCTCGTCCTTACCAAGGACGCGCTCTACCGACTGAGCTACATCGGCCCGCCAGCCTCACATCTCGTCGTCTGGCGTCACCGCCTCGCCCGGCGTCCCAGGCGTCGTGGAGCGGGAGACGGGGATCGAACCCGCGACCAACAGCTTGGAAGGCTGTGACTCTACCACTGAGTTACTCCCGCCCTCGTCCCTCCGACCCTGCGGGCGCCCTGCGACTGGTGGCGAGGGGAGGATTCGAACCTCCGAAGCCCGTAGGGCGACAGATTTACAGTCTGCTGCGTTTGACCGCTCCGCAACCTCGCCACGTCTTCGCCGACGAGCCCTCGGCCCGCCGAACTCGCTCGCGGGACGCCTCAGGCCACTGACGCCGGCACGCCCCGCCGCTCGATGTCTGGGATGAAGCCGATTTCATTCCGTGGAGCTGGCGAAGGGATTCGAACCCCCGACCGGCTGATTACAAATCAGCTGCTCTACCGACTGAGCTACGCCAGCCAGCCAGACAAAACGACGTTTATAGCATAACGCGTGCCGACACGCAACCCAACCGGGTCGACACCCGCCCGCTCCCCCGACCTCCCGCTCGTGCCCCCCGGTCCACCGGCGCGACGACACTCCGCCGGGACGCGCGGCGCCAAAGGGAACCGCTTATTCTCGCACAACAGGTCCGCCCGGCGCACGGGAATTCTGCGACGTGCCCCCCACCCCCTGCGTTCGACGCTGCCGGCTCACCTCGTACAACAGCACGCCCATCGCCACCGACGCATTCAGGCTCTCCACATGGCCGCTCATCGGCAGCCGCACCAGCCAGTCGCACGACTCCCGGACCAGGCGTCGAAGCCCTTCCCCCTCACCTCCGACGACAACCGCGAGCGGCAGCGTCAGGTCCACGTCTTCCGGGGTCACCCGGCCCTCCGCCGCGAGCCCCACCGTCCACACGCCGCGCGCCTTGAACCACTCGATGGTCCGCGCAATGTTGACGACATCGGCGACGCGCACGTGCGCCGCCGCACCGGCCGAGGCGCGCGCCACGGTCTCGCCCAGCGGGGCCGCGCGCCGCGTCTGCCTGATCACGCCGTCAACGCCGAACGCATCGCAGGAACGCAGGATGGCCCCGAGGTTGTGCGGATCCTCGATGCCGTCCAGCACCGCGAACAGCGGGGGCGCAGAGGCCGCCTCGACCAGGTCCTCCAGCGTCCACACCCGCGCCTCACGCACGTACGCGGCAACGCCCTGGTGAAGCGCGCCGGCTCCCAGGCGGTCCAGGACGTGGCGATCGACGGTGTCGACCGGGAGGTTGCTCGCTGCGGCTTCCGCCAGTACCTGGCGGAGCCGACTGTCGTCGCGCGGCCCCACGAGCACCCGGACCGCCCGTCCCGCCCGAATCGCCTCCCGTACCGGGTTGACGCCGACCACGAGCGCGCGGCGTGCCGGGCGCTCAGCCATGAACGCGGAACTCCGTGGCGAAGGCCTGGGCCCGCTCTCGACATCCGAGGATGGGCACCAGCCCCGAACCCGGGGGCAGCCCCGCACCACGGTCGATGGCCGGCACGGCGAGGTCGAGTTCCGGCCCGTCGGCGGCGCCGGTGAGCGCCACCCGAATCGGATGGAACAGCGCCCGGCCCTTCTGACCGGTGCGGTCACGCACCGCCGCAGCGACCTCACGGAAGGCCCCGCGATCGGTCACTCGAGGCCGGGCAGCGAGTTCGTTCACCAGCGCGACCACCACGTCGCGAGCCGTCGGTGCCTGGAACTCCCGCTCCAGGTCCGGGCTGGCCAGGGCCACGGCCGGTTCGAACGCGAACAGAAACCGGAGCCGGGCCTCCGCCTGGTCCAGCCGATCCACCGCGCCCGCCACGATCGGGACGAGGCTCGTGGCGACGTACTCGTGCCCGTGGTGATCGATCGAGGTGGCCACGCCCGCGCGGACGAGGAACGGCTCCAGTTGCGAGGCCAGCGTCGCCGGGTCCGAGGCCTTCATGTAGTGCCGGTTCATCCACGCCAGCTTGTCGGGGTCGAAGACGCTGGCGCTTCTGCCCACGTCTTCGAGCGCGAACCGCCTGGCCATCTCGTCGAGCGGCAGGATCTCGACGTCCGCTCCAGGCGACCACCCCAGGAGCGCGAGGTAGTTGACGAGCGCCTCGGGGAGATAGCCGCGGGCCCGGAACTCCGCGACCGACGTCGCGCCGTGGCGTTTCGACAGCGGGGTATGGTCCGGGCCGAGCACCAGCGACAGGTGGGCGAACTGCGGCGGGCGGTAGCGCAGGGCCTCGTAGAACAGCAACTGCCGCGGCGTGTTCGACACGTGATCCTCGCCGCGGATGACGTGGGTCACGCCCATCAGCGCGTCGTCGACCACCACGGCGAAGTTGTACGCCGGGTAGCCGTCCGACCTGACGATCACCGGGTCGCCGATGACGTCACGCGAGAAGCGTACCTCCCCTCGCACGAGATCCTGGAACACCACGTCGGGACCCGCCGCGACGGCGAAGCGGATGGCTCCCTGCTCGCCGGCTGCGAGCCGGGCCTGCACCTCGTCCTCGCTGAGCGAGACACACCGCCGCGCGTACTTCGGCTGCTCGCCGCGCGCAACCGCCGCACGGCGGTCCTCATCGATCTGGGCCGGCGCGCAGAAGCAGTAGTAGGCCTGGCGCCCGGCCAGCAGCCGCCGGGCGTGTTCGTGGTAGAGCGGCAGGCGAGCCGACTGTCGATACGGGCCCAGGTCCCCGCCGATGTCCGGCCCCTCGTCCCAGGTGAGCCCGAGCCAGCGCAGATCCTCGAGAATCCCGCCGGCCGACGCGTCAGTCGATCGTTCGGTATCGGTGTCCTCGATGCGCAGGATGAAGGTCCCGCGCCGACCGCGGGCAAGCAGCCAGTTGAACAGGGCCGTCCGGGCATTGCCGACGTGGAGCTGACCCGTCGGGCTCGGGGCGAAGCGCAGTCGTATCATCTCAGGCTCGCATCAGCAGGGCCACGGCGTGCACCGCCACGCCCTCGCCGCGCCCGATGGCATCCAGGCCTTCATTCGTCTTCCCCTTCACGCTGACCCGTTCCGGGGCGCACTCGAGCGCACGGGCCAGGTTGGCGCGAATGGCGTCGCGCCAGGGGGCCAGCTTCGGCCGCTCGGCGACCACGGTCACATCCACGTTGCCCACCCGGAAGCCAGCCGCGCGTGTCCTGGCGACGGCGGCGGCCAGCAGCGCCAGGCTGTCGGCGTCCTTCCACTGGGGATCGGTGTCGGGGAACAGCTGGCCGATGTCGCCCATGGAGGCTGCCCCGAGCACGGCATCGGTGACGGCGTGCGCAATCGCGTCGGCGTCCGAGTGCCCGGCGAGGCCCTGGTCGAACGGAATCCGCACGCCACCCAGCACCAGCGGCCGGCCGGTCACGAGGCGATGCGAGTCGTACCCGATGCCGATCCGCACCACGGGCATCACGTCGGCATCCTGCAGGGCCGCCAGGGCGAGCGCAAGGTCGCGATCGCGGTCGGTGGTGACCTTGATGTTGCGCGCATCGCCGTCCACGAGACAGACATCGTATCCCGCCAGCTCGGCGAGGCGGGCTTCGTCGGTTGCCTCCGCGCCCCGCTCCCCGAGGGCGATCGCCGACGCGAGGACAGCCCGCGTGAACCCCTGTGGCGTCTGCGCGAGGTGAATCGTCTCGCGTGGCAGGGTCTCAGCGACAAACGCGACGTCGCCAGGCCTGGCCCGCTTCACCGTGTCGCTGGCCGCCACCGCGGCGATCGCGGCGCCATGGCGCGCGGCGGCGTCGATCGTCCGCTCGATGACATCGCGGGTGACGAACGCTCTCGCGGCATCGTGCACGAGGACGATCTCGACGTTCGACGAAAGCGCACGGAACCCTGCGGCCACGGAGTCCTGTCGCCGGGCTCCCCCCGCCACGACGCGCACGGGCACGCGGCCCGGCTCCGGCAGGTGCCGAGCGGCCTCGCCGGCCAGATCGGCCGGCACGACGACCACGAGTTCGCTCACACGCTCGACATCGAGAAACGCCTCGACGCTGCGCCTGAGCAGGCTTCTGCCCGCGAGGCTCATCAACTGCTTCGGCACCGCGGCCCCGAAGCGCACGCCACGTCCGGCGGCGGCGATGATGACGCCCACCGCTCCCCCGTTCGTCATCGTCAGCCCATCCTCCTCTCAGCGGCACGGCAGCGGCCAGCCGCCGATCCCCTCATGGTAAGCTCGCAGCGGTGTTCGGGGATCGCTTCCCTGCCATCGTGGTCGCCGGCGCTGCGGCCCTCGCGTTGCTGGGCGCGGGTTTCAGCGGCGTTCGCACGGTGGTCTCATCGCTGCCCTCGACGGTCGCCTGGCCGCCGGCGACCCCGCTGCCCGTCAACGTCGGGTCCACCATCGAACAGTCCTTCGTCGCGCCAGCCTGTCCGCTCACTCACGTGCGCGTCTTCCTGGCACGCGGCCCCTCGGTCGCGGCGCGCCTCACCCTCGAACTCGTGGCCCCTGCAGGTGCCGGGTCGCCAGGCGACGTCATCGCGGCCACCTCAGTCATCGTACCTGCATCAGGGCAACCTGGAGCAGTGTCTTTGGAGATCCCGGAGCGGGCGGGACTGTGGCGTCGAACACTGGTGCTGCGCCTCCACTGGCTCGAAGGCGGACCGGCGGCCCTCGACCTGCGCACCAGACCACCCGCGTGGCCCGGCCAGTTGCGCGCCGGCGGGGCCTGGCTCGGCGATCGCACGCTCGCGTTCGACGCGTCCGACAAGCCCCGCTCGACGGTGGCCTCCCTGGGGTGTGTCCTCGGCGGACGCCGGGCGACCATGGGCATCCTGGTGAGCGCCACGGCGCTGTTACTGCTCACTGGCGCGCTCGCGGGCGTGGCGGTCCTGCAGCGCTCACACGTGCCCACACGAGCGCGGTGGCCGCGAGCCTGGTTCCTCTTGCCGGCGGGTCTCGCGCTGGCCGGAGGCCTGACCTGGGTGCAGGTGGTGCCGCCATTCGAAGCGCCTGACGAGGTCGCGCATCTGCAGTATGCGCGGTATGTCGCGACGACGGCTGGTTTGCCACGTGAGGTCCCGGGGCGGGGCTCTCCCTGGAGGGAGGCGTTCTACGAGTGGGTTCAGCCCCCACTGCACTACGTGATGACCGCGGCCCTGCTCCGTGCGAGCGGGGGATCCACGGAGCCGCCGCGTCTCGTGCCCAATCCCCGCTCCCGCGTGGCGGGCGGGCCGGAGCGCACGGTCTACCTTCACGACACTGCCGCGAGCGGAGGGCCCGCGCGCGTCTCGCTGCGGCTGATCCGGGCGTGGAGCGTGGTGGCCACTGTCCTCGTCGTCCTGGTGGCCGCGATCCTCGTCCGCGAGCACCTCAATCGCGATCGGGTGGCGATCCTCGCCGCGGGATGCCTCGCGCTGATTCCCCAGTGGTCTGCGGCGCTCGCGACAGCCGCCAACGACAGCACGGCCACGCTCGCCGCGGCCGTCTCCACGCTGGCCATCCTGCGGCTGACGCGGGGCGACCCGTCGATTCGGGCCTGCGTCGGAGCGGGCCTGCTTGCCGGCCTCGCCCTCTCCGCCAAGCTGACCACGGCCTTCCTGGTCCCGATGGCGCTCGTCGCGGCGGTCGCCCCTGGGGGGCTCGTCCGCCGGCTGCCCAGGGTCGCCGCGGTCACCGCCGGCGTGCTCGCGGGCACCTCCTGGGTCCTCGTGCACAACCTGGCGGCCTTCGGCGATCCGCTCGCCCGCGCGTTCAAGCGATCCGTGCTCGAGCAGTCGGGTTTCCTGGCCCTCAGCCGGGCCCAGCCCGGCCCGTTCGAGGCGGCCTTCTGGACCGGGCTCCACGGGCAGGTGTTCGAGGCCTTCTGGGCCCGCTTCGGGTCACTCGGGGCCGGCCCTGACGCGGGGTCCCGCGTCTGGTGGGTCTACGGCGGGCTCACTGCGTGGCTCGTGGTCCTGGCCGTGGTCGGTGTCCTGCGGGCGGCCCGCCCGAGCGGCCGCCGCGGCGATGCCGGCTCGAGACCGAACGAGTGGGCGTCGCTCGCGATCATGGTCGGCGTCGCCTCGGGCCTCGGCTCGTGGGTCCTCGTCAACGTCCTCGGGCGCGAGGACGTCGTCGTGCACTGGACGCCCCGACACCTGCTGCCGCTGTCGCCGCTCCTGCTG
This sequence comes from uncultured Vicinamibacteraceae bacterium, assembly GCA_964387935.1. GTDB lineage: Bacteria > Acidobacteriota > Vicinamibacteria > Vicinamibacterales > JAFNAJ01 > CAYLZN01. The sequence continues at coordinate 6,135 of CAYLZN010000213.1, forward strand.
GTGCTCGCGGCCTCCGGACTCGAGATCGCGCGGAGCAGGCTCGGCGGGCCCGCCGCCGCGTGGCGGGCCGGCGGTGCGCTGATCGTGCTCGCGCTGGGGCTCGGCTGGGTGGTGTCGCTGCGGTTCGCGATCCAGCATCTGCACCTGGGCTATTGACTGTGACAGGACAGCACGGCTGGCGGCGAGCGGCGAGCGGCTGGCGACCAGCGGCCTGACGGGCTGTTTTCACCGTGCTGGCCGCGCGCCGTGCGCCGCAGGCCGCAAGCCGATTGGCGGATCGAGGCTAGCTCGCGCGGGGCGGGGCGTCCTCGTCGCCCGCCACCGCCGCGGCGACGACCTCGTGCACGCGCAGCGCCAGCGCTTTGGCGTCCTCGCGCGTCAGCCCCGCAGTCGAGATGGGCTCGAAGAACTGCAGCGACACCTCTCCGGGGCACGTCATCAGGCGGTTCTTCTTCATCACGTGCCGGCTGCCCCGCACGGTCATCGGGACGATCGGGAACCCGGCGCTGATGGCGAGCAGGAAGATCCCGCCCCGGAAGCGGGCGAGTCTCCCGTCCGGACTGCGGGTCCCCTCCGGGAACACGAGCAGCGACTGCCCGTTCGACAGCAGGCCACTCACCTGCTTGAACGTGGTCGTGCCCGGCGTGGCGCGGTCCACCAGCACGTGGCCAGTGCGACGCAGGTGGGCCCCGATGAACGGGAACCGCCCCAGGGATTCCTTGGCGATGATGCGGAGGTCGAACGGCAGGTTCGCGAAGATGATCGGGATGTCGTAGATGCTCTGGTGGTTGGAGATGAAAAGATACGAACCCCGGGCCGGCACGCGCTCCAGCCCGCTCACACTCACGTTGACGCCGGTCGTGGCGAGGATGAGCCGCGACCAGAGGCGCGCGCACTTGTGAGCGAACGCGCCGGTGCCGGTCACCACCGCCGACGCCACCGACACGAGCCCCAGGACGATCGTGTAGAGCCCGATCGCGGGGATGAGGAAGAAGACCGTTCTCCACCAGTGAAACGGTGGGATCATCAGGGGCGGGCCATCAGGTCTGCGGCACGGGACGCGAGCGTCTCGCGTCGTCGCCGTCACCACCGGGACGTGGGGTGGCGCCCCCCGGAGCCCCGGGCGTGAGCGCGGGTGCGCCCACCTGAGTCTGGGCCGCCGCGGGCTCGATGTGGCGGCCGAAGATCATCTTGCCAGCGGTCGTCTGCAGCACGCTGGTGACCACCACGTCGATCGTCTTCCCGATCAGCCTCCTGGCGTTGTCGACGACCACCATCGTGCCGTCGTCCAGGTAGGCGACGCCCTGGTTGTACTCCTTGCCTTCCTTCAGGATGAACACCTTCATGAACTCACCTGGCAGGACGACCGGCTTGAGCGAATTGGCGAGCTCGTTGATGTTGAGCACCTGGACGCCGCGAAGCTGGGCCATCTTGTTCAGGTTGAAGTCGTTCGTGACGATCTTCCCGCTCAGGCTGCGGGCCAGTTCGATCAGCTTGAGATCCACCTCGCGCACGTCGGGGAAGTCCATGTCGGACACGATGGTCTGGACGCCGGACATCTTCTGGATCTTCTGCAGGATGTCGAGACCACGCCGGCCCCGGTTCCGCTTCAGCGAGTCCGAGGAGTCCGCAATGAACTGCAGTTCGCGCAGCACGAACTGCGGAATGACGAGCGTGCCGTCGAGGAAGCCGGTCTCGCAGATGTCCGCGATCCGCCCGTCGATGATCACGCTCGTGTCGAGGATGCGATTGAAGCGCTCGGCGTCCCCGGGTGTGAACAGGGCCCTGAAGCGCACCGGGTGCAGCCACTCGCCGTAGCGCGCCCCCAGCATCAGCCCGAGGTAGCCCAGGCCGATCGTGACGACCGCGTGGAGCAGCGCGATGCGCGGATCCTGGGCGTTGGTCCAGAAGAAGGCCGCCTCGAGGGTGTGCGCCGCGACGAGCCCGACGAAGCCGCCGAGGATCGACCCGAGCAGGGCCGTGGGCGAGAGAACGCGCAGGCGGGCTTCGAGGAAGACGATCAGGGCGCCCACACCCGCGCCGACGAGGGCGTCGCTCCACCAGCCCAGCCCGATCGGTCGGAGCAGGAGCACCGCGACGGTCATCGTCGCAATGAACAGGCTGCGGGCGACCCAAGACCAGGACATCGACGAGTGGGGCGCCCTTCCAGCGGACGCCGGCCAAAAGAGACACTATACTCCTTCTTTGGCCGGATGGCGGCGCTCGCCCGGCGTCCTACCAGACCAGCAACTGATCGAGGGCCTCCCCGAGATCCCGGACCTCGAAGGCCTCGCAGCCTCGCGGGATGTCGGCCGGTGCGCAGGCATCGCGGGGCAGCACGCACCGGGAGAACGACATCTGGGCGGCCTCCTTGAGGCGCAGCGCCACCTGGGGGATGGCGCGCACCTCGCCCGCCAGGCCCACCTCGCCGAAGACCACCGTCGAGGGGCGTACGGGCCGGTTGCGGAAGCTCGACGCGACGGCCGCCACGACCGCCAGATCGGTGGCCGGCTCTTCCACGGCCACGCCCCCGGCGAGGTTCACGTAGACGTCCTCACCGGCAAGGGCCAGGCCGGCTCGCTTCTCGAGCACCGCCAGCAGCAGCGCGAGCCGGGCCGGGTCCAGCCCGTTTGCGACCCTCCTGGCATTCCCGAAGCTGCTGGTGCTCACGAGCGCCTGGACTTCGACGAGGATGGGCCGCGAGCCCTCGATCGCGCACATCACCGCGGATCCCGGCACGCCCTCCGGGCGCTGGGCCAGGAACAGCTCCGACGGGTTGGCCACGGCACGAAGGCCGTGTCCCGTCATCTCGAAGACCCCGAGCTCGCTCACGGCGCCGAAGCGGTTCTTGATGGCGCGGACGACGCGGTGGGCGTGATGACGCTCTCCCTCGAAGTACAGCACCGTGTCCACGATGTGCTCGAGGGTCTTGGGGCCGGCCAGCAGTCCGTCCTTGGTCACGTGGCCGACGAGCACGGTGGGGATGTTGGCGCTCTTCGACGTGAAGAGCAGGGTCGTGGCCGACTCGCGTACCTGTGCCACGCTGCCCGGCGCGGACTGGAGCTTCGTCGTGAAGACGGTCTGGATGGAATCGACGACCAGGAGCCGCGGCGCGAGTCTCCTCACCTCGTCCAGCATGCGCTCGAGGCAGGTCTCGGCGAGCAGATACAGCGGGGCACGGCCCACGCCCAGTCGTTCGCCGCGCGCCTTGATCTGGTGCTCCGATTCCTCGCCGGAGCAGTACAGAACGGGGCCGACGTTGGCGGCAAACCAGGCCGCCGCCTGCAGCAGCAGCGTGGACTTGCCGATCCCGGGCTCCCCGCCCAGCAGCACGAGCGACCCGGGCACGATGCCGCCCCCCAGGACCCGGTCGAACTCGCTGATGCCGGTCGGCAGGCGCTCGGCCACGGCGATGTCGACGTCGCTGTACAGCCGGGCGGTCCCGCCAGTCGTGAGCGCGGGGCGATCCGCGCCGCGCCCCTCGGTCTCGGGCGTGGGGGTTTCTTCGACGAGCGAGTTCCAGGCCCCGCAGTCCTGACAGCGGCCCGCCCATCGCGGGAACTGGGCGCCGCACTCCTGGCAGGCGAACACGGTCTTCGGCGTCTTCACGAGGCCTCCCCCGTTCTGTCGTAGGTGCGCGCGATCCGCCCGCCGAGACGACACAGCAGCTCGTAGGGGATGGTGCCGATCGACGCGGCCACTTCCCGGACGTCGATGCACTCGCCGCCCTGGCAGCCCAGGAGCACCACCTCGTCGCCGGGTTCGACCGTGAGGCCCGTGCAGTCAACCGTGATCATGTCCATGCACACGGACCCGATGATCGGGGCACGCTGGCCGCGAATCAGGACGTGGCCCCGTCCTGCGAGCCGCACATCGAGCCCGTCGGCGTACCCCGCGGGAACCACCGCCATCCGCCGCGGCCCGGACGCCCTGTAGCGCGCGCCGTAGCCCACCGTGTCACCGGCACGGAGTCCCTTGACCGCGGTCACGCGGCTCACCAGCGTGAGCGCGGGCCGCAGCGGAACGGGCACGTCGAGCGGCGGCGGCGCAACGCCGTAGAGCGCAAGGCCCGGGCGCACGTACTCGAACCAGGTCTCCGGGTCGCGCAGGCAGGCTGCGCTGTTGGCCGCGTGCCAGGCGACCTGTCCCAGGCCCAGCGTCGGCAGCCACCGAC
>CAYLZN010000214.1:0-10297 GCA_964387935.1 uncultured Vicinamibacteraceae bacterium
GAACTTCGCGACCTCCTCGAGGAAGTCGTTGTGGGCGTTGAAGAAGAACGAGAGACGCTGGCCCAGCGCGTTCACGTCGAGGCCCGCGTCCACCGCGGCCTGCACGTAGGCGATCGCATTGGCGAAGGTGAACGCGACCTCCTGGACGGCCGTGGAGCCGGCCTCGCGGATGTGGTAGCCGCTGATCGAGATGGTGTTCCAGTTGGGCAGATCGCGCTCGCAGAACGCGAAGATGTCCGTGATGAGTCGCAGCGACGCACGGGGCGGATAGATGTAGGTGCCGCGCGCGACGTATTCCTTGAGGACATCGTTCTGGATCGTGCCTGAGAGCGTGCGGGTGTCGGCGCCCTGCCGGCGGGCCACGGCCATGTAGAGCGAGAGCAGGATGATCGCCGTCGCGTTGATGGTCATCGACGTCGAGACCTTCTCGAGCGGGATGCCGTCGAACAGCTCGGCCATGTCCTCGATGGAGTCGATCGCCACGCCGACTCGCCCGACCTCCCCCGCGGCGAGCGCATGGTCGGAGTCGTAGCCGATCTGCGTGGGCAGATCGAAGGCGACGCTCAGCCCGCTCACGCCCTGCGCGAGCAAGTACCGGTACCGCTTGTTCGATTCGGCAGCCGTTCCGAAGCCTGCGTACTGGCGCATGGTCCAGAACCGGCCCCGGTACGCGGTGGGCTGGATGCCACGGGTGTACGGGAACAGTCCGGGGAATCCCAGTTGTTCGTCGGGAGACCAGCCGGCCAGATCGGCAGGCGTGTAGACGACCTTGGGCATGTCGCGCATTCTATCGTCACCTTGACAGTGCCGGAACCCGCTGCTTGCAATCCGCCGCGTCTTCACGGCACCCCATGGACGACGCCCCCCGGCCTCCCGCCTCACTGGACCTGAGCGCGCACGATCGCCGGCTCCTCCGCTCACTCCGGATCGCCGCCGCCGAGGCCGCCGAAGTGGAGTGATCCGGACGCCGGCGCCGGGAGATCAGCCGGCGAGCTGGCGGATGGCCGCACGGCCGGCGTATCGCGCGTTGGCCCCGAGGGCCTCCTCGATCCGCAGCAACTGGTTGTACTTCGCGATGCGATCCGACCGGCTCGCCGATCCCGTCTTGATCTGGCCCGCCTCGGTGCCGACGGCGAGGTCGGCAATCGTCGTGTCTTCGGTCTCGCCGGAGCGGTGCGACACGATCGTCGTGTAGCCGGCCTTCCAGGCCATGGCCATGGCGTCGATCGTCTCGCTCACGGTGCCGATCTGGTTCAGCTTGATGAGAATCGAGTTGGTGATGCCCTTGTCGATGCCTTCGCGCAGGATGGACGCGTTGGTGACGAACAGGTCGTCGCCCACGAGCTGCACCTGCCTGCCGAGTTCGTCGGTGATGAGCTTCCAGCCGCGCCAGTCGCCCTCCGCCATGCCGTCCTCGATCGACACGATGGGGTACTGGCGCGCCCAGTCGGCCCAGAGGGCCACCATCTGCTCGCTCGTGCGCGTGCCTTCACCGGACTTCTTCAGCACGTAGGCCTTCGAAGCCTCGTCGTAGAACTCGCTGGCGGCCGGGTCGAGCGCGATGGACACGTCCTTGCCGGGTGTGAAGCCGGCCGCGGAGATCGCCTGCAGGACGGACTCGATGGCGTCGCGGTTCGACGAGAGGCTCGGCGCGAACCCGCCCTCGTCGCCGACGCCCGTGGACAGGCCGCGCTTCTTCAGGATGCCGCGCAGCGCATGGAAGATCTCCACGCCCCACCGCAACGCCTCACGGAACGAGGGCGCGCCGAGCGGCATGACCATGAACTCCTGGAAGTCCACGTTGCTGTCGGCGTGCGCGCCGCCGTTGAGGATGTTCATCATCGGGGCGGGCAGCAGCGTGCCCTTCGGTCCCGGCGCCACCGCGGCGCGCAGCGTCGCGAAGTGCTGGTAGAGCGGCACGCGCGCCAGCGAGGCCCCGGCGTGTGCCGTGGCCATCGACACGCCAAGGAGCGCGTTCGCGCCCAGGCGGCCCTTGTTCGGCGTGCCGTCGAGGGCCACGATGGCCGAATCCACCCCGCGCTGGTCCAGATCCTTGCCGACGAGCGCCCTGGCGATTTCACCGTTCACGTGACCGACGGCGGTGCGCACGCCCTTGCCGAGATACCGCGCCTTGTCGCCGTCGCGCAGTTCGAGGGCCTCGCGGGTGCCGGTGGAGGCGCCGGACGGGACCGCCGCCCGACCAGTGGTGCCATCGGCCGTGACCTCGACTTCGACCGTGGGATTGCCGCGCGAGTCGAGGATCTCGCGGGCGTGCACGCGGGTGATCGTCACGATGAGCTCCTGTCGATGAGGGATGGACTAGTCAGGGCCGGGTGCCCCCCGGCGGTCGGCCTCCTGCTCGAACGCGAGCAGGTCCGCGGCCGGCTCCTGGATGAACGGGCTGTCGTCCTTCGTCACGACCACCACGCCCTTGTCGGTGACCGTGTGGCGCCGGGCGTCCTCCTCGGGGAAGAACCCGATGCACGCGGCCCGCGGGATGGTGACGTCGCGATCGACGATGACGCGGCGCAGTCGTGCGTGTCGTCCGACGCGCACGCCGGGCATCAGCATGCTCTCCTCGATGCGGGCGAAGCTGTGGACGCGGACGTACGGGCAGAGGACGCTGCCGACCACGGTGGCGCCGGAGATGATGCACCCGGCGGAGATGATGGAGTCGAGGGCCTGCCCGCAGCGCCGGCCTTCATCGGCGAAGACGAACTTCGCCGGCGGCGCCTGCGGCTGGTAGGTGCGCAGCGGCCACTCGGGATCGTAGAGGTTGAACTCGGGGTTGACGTGACACAGGTCGAGGTTCGCCTCGAAGTAGGCGTCCAGCGTGCCGATGTCCCGCCAGTACATGGCCGCCTTCTTGTTCTCGTCGCTGAAGTGATAGGCGTAGACCGGCACGCGCCCGATGAGCGCGGGGATGATGTCCTTCCCGAAGTCGTGGCTCGTCGGCTGCTGGGCATCCTCGCGCAGGGCGTCGATGAGCGTGCGTGCCTCGAAGATGTAGATCCCCATGGAGGCGAGGGCCACGCCCGGGTGGCCCGGCAGGGGCGCCGGACGGGCCGGCTTCTCCTGGAACCCCGTGACCCGTCCCGAGACATCGGTCTGCAGGATGCCGAACCGGGTCGCTTCCTCGAGCGGGACGTCGAGCGCGGCAATGGTCGCCGCGGCCCCGCACGTCAGGTGCGCCCGCAGCATCCGGCCGTAGTCCATCTTGTAGACATGGTCGCCGGACAGCACCACGATGTGCTTGGGATCTTCCCGGAGCAGGGAGTAGAGGTTCTGATACACGGCGTCGGCGGTGCCCAGGTACCAGTGCTCACCCACGCGCTTCTGGGGTGGCAGAATCTCGATGAACTCCCCCAGTTCTTCGGCGACGACATTCCAGCCCATCCGAATATGACGGTTGAGGGAAAGCGACTTGTACTGGGTGGCGATGAAGATCTTGCGCAGCCCGGAATTGATGCAGTTGCTCAGGGTGAAGTCGATGATCCGGTACGGCCCGCCGAAGTACACGGCGGGCTTGGCCCGCTCCCGGGTGAGCGGAAACAGACGCTCACCAGCGCCACCGGCGAGCACGATGACCAGCGTATCGTCGAATTGGGCCATGCCAAGGGCAGAGCGTGGGGGCCTGCTCGGCGGATGATAGCACGGACATCGGGCCGACTCCGGACGCCAACCTCCCCAGGATCAATCGTTTGACTTGCCTCAGGCCGTTGCCTATGATCGGGGTGGTATTCTGTCGTGACCCCCAGCCGAGGATGTCTTCATGATGAAAGGTAAGAGACAGGTCCTGACGGGTCTCGTGTGCGCGCTGGCAGTGGCCGGTCTCGCGTGGCCCGTCGACGCCCAGAGCAAAGACGAGAAGAAGCGTCAGAAGGAGCTGCAGGAAGCGCTGCAGCGCGAGGCGCGACCGGTCCTGATCGTCACCGATCAGCAGCAGAGAGCCCAGGGAGCCGGCGACGCGCAGGTGTTCATCGTCAATCCCAAGGAAAACGACCTGACGAAGGCCGTGACGCCGGGCGCGGCCGTTGACGCGAAGGCCGTGACGTTCCGACACGACATGATGAAGGCCGCCGACGGCAAGGTGTACGTGCCCTATACCGTGGAGTTCCCGGCCAGCGCCTTCACGTCGCCCGTGTCGGTGTACATCCGCGTCGTGCCGAAGGGCGAGCTGCCGCCGGCGCCGGACAAGAAGGACGGCCGGTATACGTTCGAGGACTACTACACGACGGAGCCGAAGCCCGGGACCGGACCGTCGGCTCGCATCACCCGCGCGTTCGCGGCGCCGCCCGGAGAGTACGACGTGTACTTCGGCCTGCGCGCCCGCGCAGCCGACGCGAAGAAGTCCAAAGACGAGCCCGTGTCCGTGCTGATGTTCAAGCCGACCGCGAGTCTGCCGAACTTCTGGAGCGGCGACCTGACGACCAGCACCATCGTCGTCACGAGCAAGGTCGACACCATTCAGGGACAGGTCTCGCCGGAGGCGCAGCGCGAGCGGCCGTACCTGTTCGGACAGACGGAGTTCGTGCCTTCGCCCGACAACAAGTTCAAGAAGACCGACGAACTGTCGGTGGTCTTCCAGATCTACAATCCGGCGCTCGACGCCGGGAAGCCCAACGTCCAGATTGATTACACCTTCCACGCGCGCCAGGCCGAAGGCGAGAAGTACTTCAACAAGACCAACGCGCAACAGTTGAACGGGCAGACCTTGCCGCCGAACTTCGATGTCGCCGTGACGCAGATGCTGCCGGGAGGCCAGTCCGTCCCGCTCGGGTCCTTCCCGCCCGGTGACTACCGGATGGAGATCAAAGTCACCGACAACGTGGCGAAGAAGACGATTACACGGGACGTGCTGTTCTCCGTGCTCGGCGGGTGAGGAAACCGCCAGGGACCTCCATGAACCGAACGCCGCGCGTCTGGTCGGGGCTGGTCGTCGCCGTGGTGGGCGGCGTGTGCCTGCCCGCGGCTCATGCGCAGGTGCCGGCGTCCCTGTTGCCGACGCGGACGTTCGAGGCGCCTCTGGTTCGGGCGTCTCACGTCAGCGGCCGGCTGGAGGGCACGGTCGTGGACGAGCAGGGCCTGCCCCTGCCCGGTGCCGCCGTGACGGCTCAGGGCGTCCAGCTCAAGTTCGCCATGGCCGATCGGCAGGGGCGGTTCGTGTTCGAATCGCTCCCGGTCGGCCCGTACCTCGTGCGCGTTCACATGCCGGGCTTCACGGCGTCGAAGCGCGAACTGGTGGACGTACAGCCGGCGAGGTCCGTGCTGCGACAGTTCCAGTTGGTCCGTGCTGCCGTGGTGCCGGTGCCACAGCGTCCGATCCTGGCCGCGTCGCTCGGCGGCGAACAGCCGGTGCTCGATGCAGGTGCCGAAGCCGTGCAGCCGGGCGAGGGCGTCGATCACGGCGATACCCCAACGGCGTGGCGGGTGCGCCACCTCAAGCGATCGGTCCTCCGCGAGACCGAACACGCAGCCGCTGAGGTGGACGAGGCCCCGGGCGCGACGGGCGCCACTGCGCCGTGGGCTGTGCAGTACGGCGCCAACCCGTCGTTCTCGGACGGGCTGCCGTTCGATACCCGCGTACAGTTGCTCACGATCAACGCGTTCGACAGCCCGGTGGAGCTCTTTTCCGGCAGCCGCGTGCCCAACAGCGTGGCGTACGTCGAGGTCTCCGCCCCGATGGGCGAGGCCCTCTGGGCCGTCCAGGGGGCGTTCGCCCAGGGCCCCATCGCGTCATGGGTGCTCGGCGGCTCGTACGTCGCGACCGTCGGCCGGGCGCATCATGTCGATGTCGGCATGTCCTACGCGGCGCAACGGTTCGACGCCGGGAGCCCGCTGGCGTACATCGACGTGTCGGAACCGAACCGCACCGTCGGGGCGTTCCGCGTGGCCGACCGGTGGCGCCTGACACCGGCGATGGACGTCACGTTGGCCACACGGTACGCCCACTACGGGTACCTCCAGGATCCGGGCTTGTGGAGCCCGCGCGTGCAATTGAGCTGGAAGGCCGGTGCCCGGGAGACGCTGTGGGCGTCGGTGTCCCAGGAGATGCTGGCGCCAGGTGCCGAGGAGTTCGTGCCCTCGACGCTCGGAGGGCTGTGGATGCCTCCGCAGCGCACCTTCTCCGCCCTCGTTCCCACCCAGGGACTTCGTGCGGCCCGCACCCGTCAGGTCGAGGCCGGATTCGATCGCGAAGTGGCGTCCTTCGTGCTTTCTGCCCGTGGATTCCGGCAGGTGACGCGGGATCAGGTGCTCACCGCCTTCGGGCTCCAGGTACCCGACCGCATGCGGGCGGATCTGGGCCACTCCTTCGCGGCGTCGGCCGGGGATGTCGATGCGTTCGGCTGGGCGGTCGCCATGGCGCGCCCGGTGGCCTCGCGCATCCGCGGGTCGGTGGAATACAGTCTGACCCACGCCAACTGGGTCGCGGCGCCCACCGACGCGATCTACTCCGCCTTCTCCCGTTCGGCCGTGCGGGCCTCGCAGGAGCGGATCCACGACGTGTCCACGTCGGTTGAAACGAACATCCCTGAGACCGCCACCCGCGTCTACGCCGTCTACCGCCTCAACTCGGCCTACTCCCGGGGTGACAGCCTCGAGAGCCTGCCAGGCTTCGCCGGCCGGTTCGACGTGCAGGTGAACCAGCGTCTCCCGTTCGTGCCGGTCGGGGACGCGGAGTGGGAGGTTCTCGTGGCCGTCCGGAACATGTTCCGGGATCCGCTCGACGGCACTTCGGTCTATGACGAACTGCTCGTCATCCGCCCGCCCAAGCGCATCGTCGGCGGTCTGGTCGTCAGGTTCTAGGCACCCACAAAACCGGTCTCCTGATCCGAGGTTTTGGATCGGGAATTCGGGCCTTTGGTCCCGCGACCCTTCGAGGGCGGGGTCCTGCGGTGGAAATCACTGATTCTGCGCAAGTAAGCCGGCCATGAGGCGCTCGTCGGAGGCACACCGTTTGCTATCGGGTTCTGGTAGCGGACGTGTGTCTTCGCACGCACCGCACCCGGCCATGAGCCAGTATCACGTCCCACCGACCGCTCGCCGCACCTCGGTCGTCTCCGAGTTCGGGCGTCACTCGCTGACGCTCGCGGTGGTCGCGGTGTTGCTGGCCCTGGCGGCCGCCAACATCTCGCTGCGCGCCAGCTGGCACGAGGTGGAGGACGGGGTCCTGTGGGCGGCACGGCCTGAGGGCGTCGTGGCGGCCGAGATCGCGCCGCGAACCGCGGCGTTGCAGGCGGGCCTCCGACCCGGCGACCTCCTGCTGGCGATCGACGGCCAGGCGGTGGATCACCCCGACCAGGTGCTCGAAGCGCTGCACGGGGCGTCGAAGGGGCAGCGTCTGGCTTACACGGTGGCCCGCGGCGGGAGCCAGCAGTTGCTGCAACTGGAACTCCAGCCGGTACCCCAGGGCAATCGAGGTCTCTACTTCGTGCTGGCGGCCGTCGCGATCTTCACGCTGCTCGTCGGGGCCATCGTGCGCCTCCGGCGGGACAACGACCCGGCCACGCTGCACTTCTTCTGGCTCTCGGTCGCGTTCTTCGGGGTGATCGCGTTCTCGTTCAGCGGGCGGCTGGATCGGCTGGACTGGGTCTTCTACTGGGCGGACGTGGTGGCGACGCTCATGCTGCCGCCGCTGTTCGTGCACTTCGCGCTGGTGTTCCCGGAACGACCGTCCGCGCTTGCCCGCACGGCCGCGGGGCGCCTGCTCGTGCCCGTGCTCTATGCGCCCGCGGTGGTGCTCCTCGTGGCCCGGGTCATGGCGCTGCTGCGGTCGGGACCGGAAGCGACCTGGCTGTCCGGCGTCCTGCACGCCATCGATCGGCTCGAGTTGCTGTATCTCGGGACCGGGCTGCTCGGGGGCCTCGCGGTGATGCTCCTGGCCTTCAGGGACGTCCGCTCGGTCACGGCCCGGCGCCAGTTGCGATGGATCGTCTGGGGCACGCTCTTCGGGGCCGTGCCGTTCGTCGTCGCCTACGTGGTCCCGTTCGCCCTCGGGCTCGGTCCGTTGCCGCGCGTCGAGCTGCTCGCGCTGCCGCTGGCGTTCGTGCCGCTGGCGTTCGCCTCCGCGGTCGTGCGGTATCGCCTCCTCGACGTCGAGGTGATCATCAAGCGCGGCGTCGTCTACGCTGCGGCCATCTCCGCCATTGCCGCCATCTACGCGGTGCTGCTCAAGCTGGCGACCGAAGTCCTCATGGGCGGTACCGAACGACACAACACCGTCATCGCGGTCCTGGCCACGCTCGTCGTCGTGCTGCTCGCCCCCGTGGTCAAGAACGCCATCCAGACAGCCCTGGACCGCGCCTACTATCGCGATCGCTACGACTACCGTCGTGCGCTCGTGGGCTTCGCGCGGGACCTGAACAGCGACCTGGATCTCGAGCGCCTGAGCGCGCGCCTGGTCGAGCGTGTGACGGAGACGCTGACGCTCGAACGGATGGCCCTGCTGATCACGCCCGGGACCGGCGCTCCGGAGTGGGTGCCGGTGCACGCGGTCGGCTTCCGTCAGCCGTCGCTCCGGCTCGAGCAGGCCAGCGGGATTGGCGGCCGGGTCGGGGCGGGCCACGCCGTGATTCTCGAGGATCCGTTCAACGTCCGCCGGTTTTCGAACGACGAGGTCGGCTCATGGCGCGACCAGGGCGTGCATGCCTTCGTGCCCTGCGTCTCGTCGCAGGCGACGATCGCGGTCATGGCGCTCGGCCCGAAAACGAACGGGGAGCCGCTCAATTCCGAGGACCTCTCGCTGTTGACGGCGGTGGCCGGGCAGGTCGCCACGGCGCTCGAGAACGGGCGGCTCTACCATCAGTTGCGGACGAAGGCCGACGAGCTCGATCGCCTGCGGGAATTCAGCGAGAACATCATCGCGTCCCTGAACGACGGGCTCCTGGTCGTCGGTCTGAACGACCGGATCGTCCGCTGGAACCCGGCGCTCGAGCAGCTCTACGGCGTGAGCGGCAGCGCTGCCGTGGGCCGCTCCATCGACACGCTGTTCGACGAGAGCTTCCTCGAGGTGCTGAAGCAGGCGCGCCAGGAGCAGGGGGATTCGGGGGCGCTCTACCGGATTCCGCTGCGATCGCGGCACGCCGAATCGCGCAACCTGCTGCTCAACGTCGCGATCGCGCCGCTCAGGACCCCCGACGGCGGCGTGGCGGGTGCGATCGTGATCTTCGAGGACACGACGGCGCGCGTGAAGCTCGAGGAACAACTGCAGATCTCGGACAAGATGGCGTCGCTCGGCCTGCTGGCCGCCGGTGTGGCCCACGAGGTGAACACGCCGCTGACCGGGATCTCGAGTTACGCCCAGATGCTGCTGGAGGGCGCGGACGAGTCCGATCCGCGGACGCAGATCCTGCAGAAGATCGAGCGCCAGACGTTCAGGGCGGCGAAGATCGTCAACGGCCTCCTGAACCTCTCGCGCCCGGCGTCGGTGGATGCCGGCCTGGTGGATCTGCATGCCGTCGTCAACGACGTGCTCTCCCTCATGGAGCACCAGCTCAAGGGCTCGAGCATTCAGCTGCGAAAGGACCTGGCCGCCGACGACGCGCGCGTCAATGGCATCGAGCACAAGCTGCAGCAGGTGTTCCTGAACCTGTTCCTGAACGCGCGCGACGCGATGCCCAAGGGGGGCTGGCTGTCGGTGACGACGAGAGTCGACGCCGGCAGCGTGGAAGTCGAGGTCGCCGACACCGGCTCCGGGATTCCCGCGGAACTCCTGGCGCGTATCTACGACCCGTTCTTCACCACCAAACCCATCGGGCAGGGCACCGGCCTCGGGCTGTCGATCACCTACGGGATCGTCCAGGAGCATAATGGGACGATCGATTGCGACAGCAGGCCGGGGCAGGGGACCCGCTTCATCCTGAGGCTGCCGCTGGCATCGAGGGCCGCGGCCGTTGCCGGGTCGGCCACTCGCTGATCGCACGTCACTGCGCATGTCCAGACACGGCACCATCCTCGTCGTCGACGACGAGGAGATCATGCGGGAGATCCTGGAGACCCTCCTCACCCGGGAGGGCTACCAGGTGAGGCTCGCCGCGAACGGCTTCGAGGGGCTCGAGCTCGCGCGCGCGGCGTCGTTCGACGCGGCGATCGTGGACGTCATGCTGCCGGGGCTGGACGGGATCGGGACGCTCGAGGAGCTGAAGAAGCTCGACGACGATCTGCCCATCATCATGATCACGGCCTTCGCCTCGGTCGAGACGGCGATCTCGGCGATGAAGCGGGGCGCGTTCGACTACATCACCAAGCCCTTCAAGAACGACGAGGTGCTGGTCGTGCTGCGCAACGCCGTCGAGCG
>CAYLZN010000215.1:0-10287 GCA_964387935.1 uncultured Vicinamibacteraceae bacterium
ATCATCGGGGGCAGGAATGCGCGCACTCCGACCGGGTCCGCCAGACGACCCGCGTTTCCAGCAGGCCGTTGCGCTGCTCGACGCGGGCGATGCGGACGGGCTCCGCCAACTGCTCGTCGATGCGCCGGGCCTCGCGACGCAGCGCGTCCGGTTCGAGGGGCCCGACTACTTCCGGTCGCCATCCCTCCTGGAGTTCGTGGCAGGGAACCCCGTGCGCCACGAGCGTCTCCCCCCCAACGTGGTCGAGATCGCGCGGGTCATCCTGGACGCCGGTGCGCGAGTCGATCGCGGGGCGATCGACTCCACGCTGGCCCTGGTGGCCTCGGGACGGGTGACGCGCGAATGCGGCGTGCAGCTCGCGCTGGTGGACCTGCTCTGTGACCACGGGGCGAACCCTGAGGATGCGATGGACGCGGCCCTGGTGCACGGCGAGTTCGACGCGGTCGAGGCGCTGATCGCGAGAGGGGCCCGCGTGGACCTGCGCGTGGCCGCGGCGACCGGTCGTGTCGAGGACGCCCGACGAACTGCGGGGACTGCCTCAGCGGAGGATCGGCACTTCGCATTCGCGCTCGCGACGCAGTTCGCGCACGTCGCGATCGCGAGGCTGCTGCTCGACCTGGGTGAGGACCCCAATCGCTTCAATCCACCGGGCGCGCACGCGCATTCCACGCCCATGCATCAGGCAGCCCTGGCGGGCCAGTGGGACACCGTCCGCCTGCTGGCGGAGCGTGGAGCCAGGCTGGACGTCAAGGACACCTTGTGGGGCGGGACTCCCGCAGACTGGGCCGACCACGGGGGTCACGCGGACCTCGCGGCCTTCCTGCGGGCGGGTCAGCGCTGAGCGTCGTAGCGCACTTCGAGGATTTCGAGTTCTTCCGTACCGCCGGGCGTGCGCAGCGTGACGAGGTCACCGGCGCGTGCCTTCAGGAGCGCCGTGGCCAACGGCGAGCGCCAGGAGATGCGATCGCCGCCGCTGTCGAGCTCGTCGGTGCCGACGATCGTCACCTCGCGCTGGTCGCGGTTCGCGCGCAGGTACGTCACCGTCGCGCCGAAGAACACGCGGTCGGGCGTCCTGCCTGCGTTGTCGACCACCACCGCGCTGTCGAGGCTCTTCGCCAGACGCCGGATCCGGCGGTCGATCTCGCGCAGCCTGCGCTTGCCGTAGATGTAGTCGCCGTTCTCCGAGCGGTCGCCGTTGCCGGCCGCCCACGCCACCGTGGCGACCATCTCCGGCCGTTCCACTTTCCAGAGGCGCTCCAGTTCTTCGTTCAGTCGGCGGAAGCCGGCGGGCGTGATGTAGTTCTTGATGCCGTCGGTCATCGCCATGCGGCTCCGAAAAGCATACGCGAGGTCTGGGTCATAATGGCGAGCGCAGGGAGCCCGGCCACGCACGCCGGCGCAGGAGACACTCCGACGTGATCCGTTCGGGACGAACGCTGCTGCTTGCGGCGGCGACACTTGCCGCGTGCGGCGGGCTCCGGCAGCCGCCCCAAGCGGCCGAGCCCGCCACGGTCGTCATTCGTGGCGTGACGGCGATCGATGTCGTCTCCGGGACGCTGCGCCCGCAGACGGCCGTGACGATCGTGGGCACACGCATCGCCAGCGTCGGGCCAGCGGGCACGACGGAGGTCCCGCGGGGCGCCCGTGTGATCGAGGGCAAAGGCCGGTACCTCATTCCCGGTCTCTGGGACATGCACAGTCATTCGCTGTGGAGCCCGGAGGTCATGCGGACGTTCCTGTATGTCGCGCAGGGCGTCACGGGCATCCGCGACATGGGCGGGCACCTGCCCGTGCTGGTGGCCTACCGGGTGCTCCGCGGCCGCGTGCTCGATCGACGCGAGCTCGATCGCCTGCTCGAGACCGCGGCCACCGAGGCGAACAGGTGACACCGATCACGAGGCCCCCCAGGACCGGAGAAGACGTGGCCAACTGGCTCACCCACGCGGTGGGTGCGGTCCTCGCTGGTGCCGCCGCCGCGGCGCTCGTCGTGATGGCGTCCCTGCGTGGCGACGCGGCGCGCGTCGTCGGCGTGTCCATCTTCGGGGTGACGCTCGTGTGGCTCTACCTCGCGTCCACCGTGTACCACCTCGCCCGCGACGCGCGGCGGAAGGCCTGGTTGCGCAAGGTGGACCACGCCTCGATCTACCTGCTCATCGCCGGAACCTACAGTCCCTTCGTGCTGGGACCGCTCCGCGGCGGCTGGGGATGGGCGCTGTTCGGCGTCACCTGGGGACTGGCGATCGCCGGCATCGTCTTCAAGGTGTTCTGGACGGGGCGGTTTCCGCGGCTGTCCACGGCCGTCTACATCGCCATGGGATGGGTGGCCCTCGTCGCGATCGTGCCGATCGCGCAGCGGTTGTCGCCGGCGACGATCGCGTGGCTCGTGGCGGGCGGCCTCGCGTACACGGGCGGGGTCGCGTTCTACGCGGCGCATCGCCTGCCGTATGCGCACGCCGTCTGGCACCTGTTCGTGCTGCTGGGCAGCGCGTGTCACACGGTCGCGATCGCCCAGATTCTGACCTGAGCGTCCCGCCAGCCGCCGGCGGGGCGGGACGCGGGTTTCAGGGATCGTCCGTTCACGTGCTACACTGTCGTGTCACTTGGAAGCCCGCCCTTCGCAGTTCACGCGTCAAGAGCCGGATCGCGTCGATCCCACCTTGCTCCTTCCGCGCCGTTCTCGCTGAGTTTCGAGCTGCCAGCTTGCCGCCGGCCCGCCGAGGGTCGTCTGCGGCGCGTGATGACGTCCGGCATGACGCCGGCCGTTCAGCGTTTCGCAATGCGAGACGAGGAGCAGAGAGCTATGGGTAGAAAACTGTACGTTGGCAACCTCCCCTACGACACGGGCGAGCAGGATCTGCAGGCGCTGTTTGCGGGCGCAGGCACCGTGGAGTCGGTGAGCGTCATGCGCGACATGGCCACCGGCCGCGCCCGCGGGTTCGCGTTCGTCGAGATGAGCACCGACGCGGACGCGCAGAACGCGATTGCCACGCTCAACGACCGGCCGCTCGGCGGCCGGAACCTCACCGTCAACGAGGCCCGTCCGCGCCCTGAGCGGTCCGGCGGCTTCGGCGGCGGTGGCAACGGCGGGCGCCGGCGCGAGCCGCGCTGGTAGCCGTCGCGATCGGCACACGGGGCACGGGCGGGGTGACGCCAATGTCGCCCCGCCCGTGTGCTGTACGCGTGAGGGTAATATTCGAGGCATGACCCCCAAGCAGCGCCAGGTTCTCCTCGCAACGTTGAAGACCCGATTCGACAACAACCCCGGCCGGCACCCCGGCATCTCGTGGACCCAGGTCCAGGCGCGGCTCGAGGCGTCACCGGAGAAGTGGCGCTCCCTGGCCGAGATGGACAGAACCGGCGGAGAGCCGGACGTGATCGCCTGCGACGCACAGTCGGGCGCGATCACATTCGTGGACTGCTCCGCCGAAAGCCCCGCCGGTCGTCGGAGCCTGTGCTACGACCGGGAAGGACTGGCATCGCGAAAGGATCACCAGCCCGAGGGGTCGGCCGTCGAGATGGCCTCGGTCATGGGCATCGAGATGCTCACGGAGGACCAGTACCGCGCCCTGCAGAAGTTGGGGTGCTTCGACGCCAAGACGTCGAGTTGGGTCAAGACACCCCCAGCCATCAGGAAGCTCGGCGGCGCGCTCTTCTGCGATCGCCGGTACGACCACGTGTTCGTGTATCACAACGGCGCCCAGTCGTACTACGCCGCAAGGGGCTTTCGCGGCGCGCTGGAAGTCTGATTCGGTGCCGGGTGCCCGGGTGCCTGGTGCCCGGTGCTGACGGGCCGTCGCGCAGGCTCCGGACGCCCACGTTCACGAGCCTCTACGCCAGGAGCTCGGGCAGTTCCCGCAGGAACTCGAGCACCGGCAGCACGGTGACAGGGCCATCCTGCTGAGCGTGCTCCCCGTCGTACACCGCCACGGCGCGGCGAATGACGCGGCGCGCGTGCAGGTCGCGCAGGGCGTCGCCATCCTGACGACGCCAGCGTCGCGTCGCCTTCACCTCGATGCCGACCGCGCGTCGTGGCGCGGTCCAGACGAAGTCCACCTCGACGCCCGCGGGCGTCCGGTAGTAGCTCAGCTCCCCTCCAACCCCCGAGTGGGCGAGATGGGCGCGAATCTCGTGGAACATCCAGGTCTCGAGCGCCGGCCCTCGCTCGCTGTCGTGCAGGGGCGCCCGCAGTCGGCCCGCCGCGGCTCTGGCGACGCCGCAGTCGAACAGGAAGAACTTCGGATGCGTGCGCTCCCGCACCTTCACCCGCGGCTGGCAGGCGGGGAGCCAGTGGCCGACGAGCGTGTCCACGAGCACGTCGAAGTAGCGCTGGACGGTCGGGCGCGCCACGGAGCATTCGCGCGCGACATCGGCCACGTTGACCACCTGCCCGTTGAGCAGCGCCGCCACACCGAGGAAGCAGCGTACCAGCCCACCCACCACCGTGTCCTAAGGGGATCTGACGCGTTCCAAAACGTGGTGCTCCCGTTCCACCCGAGCAATAAAGGGAAGCCGATGAGAGCACTCGTCAGGATGCCAAGTGTCGTATTTTGTGCCGAGTGTGGGCTGGGCAGCGCCCATCGTTGGCGCCGTCGTCCTTGGCGTGGCGGCGCCTGCCAGCGCCTCGGTCATCTACGTCTACACGGGGCACCCCTTCACCCAGGCCGGCCGACAGGGACCGACTCAACCACCCGATCCTCACACGACTTCGGATCGAGTGGCTGCCGTGGTGGAGCTGGTATCGGTCCTTGGGCCGAACCTCGCCGACCAAGGGGTGACCCGGGTGTGGGTCAGCTTGTTAGACGGGGTCAGCACCCTGACGGGTGCGAACGCAACGGGCTCGTCGTTTCGTTTACCACGGACAGCGGTGCCGGAACCCACGTCGCTGGCCCCGCTGGGACTCGGTCTGGCCGGACTCGCCGCGAGGCGGCGTCGGCTACACTGACCTCATCACCGCGTCACGCGCGATTGCCTGAGACGGCCACGGCCAGAGGGCTATTCACGCTTGAGGAACTGCTAGAATCGCGCCAGTCCGTCGAGTCCTATGGCCCTCGCCGCTGGCACCCGC
The DNA here is from genome assembly GCA_964387935.1 of uncultured Vicinamibacteraceae bacterium. GTDB lineage: Bacteria > Acidobacteriota > Vicinamibacteria > Vicinamibacterales > JAFNAJ01 > CAYLZN01. The sequence continues at coordinate 5,066 of CAYLZN010000215.1, forward strand.
CTCGGCCCTTATGCGGTCGTCGCCCCACTTGGCGTGGGCGGGATGGGCGAGGTGTATCGCGCGCGCGACACGAAGCTCGGGCGCGACGTCGCGCTGAAGATCCTGCCAGCGCAATTCGCGGATGATCCCGAACGCCTGGCCCGCTTCGAGCGCGAGGCGAAGACGCTCGCCGCTCTGAACCATCCCCACATCGCGCACATTCACGGATTCGAGGAATTTCGGCGCGGCGGGCCTTCAGGCCCACAGTCATCTGCGCTGGTGATGGAGCTGGTCGAGGGCCAGACGCTCGCCGAACGGATCGTTGGAGGGCCGGGGCTTCAGCCCCGGCCAATCCCGATCGATGAGGCCCTGCCGCTCGCCAAGCAGCTCGCCGAGGCCCTCGAGTACGCGCACGAACGCGGCGTAGTCCACCGGGATCTGAAGCCGGCCAACATCAAGATCACGCCCGAGAGTGCGGTAAAGGTGCTGGACTTCGGGCTCGCGAAGGCGCTGGACCAGGCTCCCGGGTCCGGGCTCCAGGCTCCCGAGGTCGCGAACTTGCCGACGATCACCTCGCCCGCCATGCCTTTCGACGTTCGCTCGGGGCACCCCGAGCAGGGTCGAGGGGTGACGCGCGCGGGCGTCATCCTCGGGACCGCCGCCTACATGAGCCCGGAGCAGGCGCGCGGCGCGACGGGGGACAAGCGAGCCGACATCTGGGCGTTCGGCGTGGTGCTCTACGAGATGCTCACCGGGCGCGCCGCGTTCCCAGGCGAGACGCTCACGGACGTGCTCGGCGCGGTCGTGCACAAGGAGCCCGAGTGGAGCGCGCTGCCGGCCGAGACGCCGTGGCGCGTGCGCGACCTGCTGCGCCGCTGCCTCACGAAGGATCGGAAGCAGCGACTGCGCGACATCGGCGACGCACGGCTGGAAATCGAAGAGGCCATCGCGCGGGGATCGTCTGGGACGGGTGCCGAATCGCCTGCGGGGTCCGGGCGCACCGCGCGCGCGACACACCGTGAAAAGCTCGCCTGGGCGCTGCTGGCAGCCAGCCTCCTCGCGCTCGCGGGCGTCGGCGTTGCGCTCTGGACGGGCCGCTGGTCGGCATCGCCGGCGGGCCCAGGTGCCGCGGAGCTGACGCGTCTCACGATTACGCTCCCGGCGGGTCAAGCGGTCACGTCGCCGCCGGCGATCAGCCGCGACGGCCGGACGATCGCCTACACGGCCGGGCTGTCATCGGAGCCCGCCCGGCTGTACATCAGGCGTCTGGACGACTTCGTGTCGCAGGCGGTGCCCGCGACCGAGGGTGCAGGGCAGCCGTTCTTCTCCCCGGACGGCCGGGCGGTTGCGTACTTCGCCCGGGGACGCCTCTACCGGTGGAGTCTCGCGGGCGGGGCGCCGCAGCCCGTGGCCGATGCCCCAGCTCCCATCGGAGGCACATGGGGCGAGGACGGCACCATCGTGTTCGTGCCGGTCTGGAACGGCGGGTTGTTCCGCCTCCAGCCGTCGGGCGGAGCGCCAGAGGTCATCCTCCGGCCGGATCCGAAGCTGGCGGAGTACGCCGTTGTGTTCCCTCGCTTCGTGCCTGGCCGCGAGGAAGTACTGTTCACGGTGTTGGGACAGAAGCAAGGGATTGCTCACGTCGACCTTGCGCGACGCGTACGATCCACCGTCTTGACAGGAGCCAACGGCGGCACGGTCACGACGAGCGGGCATCTTCTGTTCGCGGAGGGCTACTCACCAGGACGCTCGCTGCTGGCCGCGCCATACGTGGGCGGAGCAACACCGGGAACGACACGCACCGCAGTACTGTCCGGGATTCACGAGGTCCTCTGGAGCCCGGACATGTGGATCACCACCTCGAGCACCGGGACCCTCGCGTACGTCCCGAGCGACCTGGAGCAGAGAACCCTCGTTCAGGTGGACCAGACCGGACGTGGCGCGCCCTTCGCCGAGAAACCGGGCAGCTATTCCCATCTGGCGCTTTCACGCGACGGGCGCCGCGCAGCCGTGGACACGATCGGCATCAGTCCAGGCGACGAGGGTCACGGCACCCTCTGGCTGGTAGAGGGGGGGCGAAGCGGGCGCGTGCGCCTGGCGCCGGAGAACCGCGACGCCGATGAGGGGATGCCGGTATGGGCACCCGATGCCTCACGCGTGATCTACGCGTCGAATCAACCCGGGAACTGGGACATCTACGCGAGAGTCGTGGGCGCCGCGACGAGCGAGCGCCTGCTGCAGAAGGAGTTCGACCAGACGCCGGAGGCGATGGCCTCAGACGGCACGCTGGCGTTTCGGGAGACGCATCCGACGACCGGCGAGGACATCTGGCTCCTGCCGCCCGGAGGAGTACCCGCGCCCTGGTTGGCGACGCCCGCTACAGAAGTGCACTGTGATTTCTCGCCCGACGGGCGCTGGCTCTCCTACGCGTCCGACGCGTCTGGGAGGTTCGAGGTCTACGTCGGCGCAGTTGACGGCAAAGGGCCACGGATCCAGGTCTCGACGGAAGGGGGCTCGGAACCCGCCTGGTCCCCGAAGGGCGATCGGCTCTACTACCGACGGGGCGCGACCATGATGTCGGTGGACGTGACCAGCCGCGATCCGCTCGCGGTCGGCCGACCGCGAAAGCTGTTCGATGGCGGATGGGCGCTGCGGTCAGCCGAATTGCCGTGGATGAGAACCTACGCCGTTCTGCCCGACGGCGAGCACTTCCTGATGATCCGCCACGAGCCCGGGGCCATCCCAGACCGCCTCAACATCGTCCTCCACTGGTTCGAGGAACTGAAGCGCCTCGTGCCGACGAAGTGACGCCATCCGCCACGCGGCTGGCGCGCGTCCGACCGTTCGCCTCCCCAGCCGTCGCGGCTCCGCAACCGCCTGGGCACAAGAGTGGGCACAGCGGACAAACCACTGCCCCTCTCGAAACGCCGTAAGTCGTTGAAGGAGGTTGGCTCCTCAGGCTGGATTCGAACCGTGTCGCCGCGAGGCGCACGCCGAGCGGCGCACTGTCTGAAACTAGCCGGAGGAGACGACCGAACGCAGTGAGGTTGGCTCCTCAGGCTGGATTCGAACCAGCAACCCTCCGGTTAACAGCCGGATGCTCTACCGTTGAGCTACTGAGGATCCTGGGCAGGATACGCGCCCCTCAGGGGGCGCCGGTCGCTCGCGCGCACCGCATTCCCCTAATCGGGTTGCGGCCGAACGAACTTTAGAAGTATAAGGGCCGCCCCTGACAGGGTCAACCAACCCCGGCGCGACCAGTCGCAGGCCGCCAGCCGTAAGCCGCTCGCCGTGAGCCGTTCTCACCGGGCGAGCAGGTTGCGTCCCTCGGCGGCTGGCAGCGACACGCCGGCCAGGGCCGCCAGCGTCGGCGCCACGTCGCGCATGTCGATGCGATCGAAGACGCGCCCCCGGGGCACCGGGCCGCCGGCCACGAGGAAGGTGGCGTCCATGTCCGACACTTCGGGCAGCAGGCCGTGGGTGCCCGCCACGCCTCCCGGCTTCACGAGCAGCCCATCGAACCGCCCGCTGATGGCCACGCCGGGGCGCACGCCGACGACGAACGCGGCGTCCGGGAATCCGCCGAGGGCGCGCGCCTGCGCGGTGTCGAGCACCCGGAACACACCCGTGGCCGGGTCGGCCGCAAGCCGCTCGAGCACCTGCCGGACCTTCGCTCGCACGGCCTCGTCCGCGTCGTCTTTCACCATCACCGCCGAGCCCCACGTCACCGCGCGCCAGTCCTTGAGCGTGCCGTCTGGATTCACGTCGATCAGCCCCGCCTCGCGCAAGGCGACGTTGACGGAGACCGTGCGGTCGTAGCGGGCGAAGCCGTGGTCGGACACGACGCACACGACGGCTGCCGGGCTCACGGCGAGGGCGGCGGCGCGGAGGCGTCCCACCATGCCATCGACGGCTTCGAGTGCCTCGAACGTCTGGCGACTGGCCGGCCCGGTCGCGTGCTGCACCTCGTCGAGCACGCTGAAGTAGGCGGTGTGGAACCTCGGCCGCTTGCGCTCGATGATCCACGCGTTGAACGCGGCACGCGTGGTGTCGGACTCGATGGTGTAGATGTAGCCCGCGGGATAGCGAAGGCCGAGGCTGCGTTCCGCCTCCTCCAGCAGCCCCGGCGTGGACAGCGCCCTGAGAAGCTTGTGATCGTCGGCGGTCGTCGCGCGCCAGAACTGCGCGATGTTGAATGTGATTGGTGCACCAACTGTCACGGGCCAGTCCACGCTGGACGTGATACCGCCGGCCTGCCGCACGACGTCCCACAGCGTGGGCGCCGTGATGTCCTCCGCATACCACATCCAGCCGTCCTGGTTCCGGCCGAAGGGGTCGAACGGCGTGTTGTAGTGGATGCCGTGGCGCGCGGGCGACACGCCGGTCACGAGCGTGGTGTGACTTGGGTACGTCACCGTCGGCAGCACGCCCGTCATGGCCTTCGCGTGCGCGCCGTCCGCCAGCAGGCGCCGCAGGTTCGGGATCTTCAGGCCGTGCCGGTCGGCATCGAGCACGTAGTCCGGCCTCAGCCCGTCTATCGAGATCAGGACGACGGGGGCTTCAGCGCTCTGGGCGAGGAACGGCGGCGCCACGCAGCACACGCCGACCAACGCGACGAGCGCTGACGCGATCCACGTACCGAAGGAGAACCCGCCACGACCTGCCCTGCCCTGCTCGCGGTGTGCTCGCATGCCTGAATCCTACATCTCCCGGAAGGGACACGCTGGCGTCATCGCTCGTCATGCCTGCCCTCGATCCGCGCCACAAGGTCGAGTTGCACGCGAAGCTGTTCAAGGACGTCGTCTTCGCTGGCCTCGGGATGCCGATGGCGGATCCCTGCTTTCATGAGCTCGCACGCGCGATCGAACAGGCGCGGGCCCTCGAGCAGTCGCTCCGCCGGGGCCATGGCCCTGGCCCGGGCGACTTCCTCGTTGAAGAGCGCGCGCTCGTCGATCCGGGAGTTCATGAGCTGAATGATAGCAATCGGCACGTGAGCCCGGACACCAGGCGTTCAGCTCAGCCTCGTCAGGATTACACCGCGCAGGCCGCCCGCCGCAGGCCGCCCGCCGCAAGCCGCAAGCCGCCAGCCGCAAGCCGCCAGCCGCCAGCCGCCAGCCGCCAGCCGCAAACCGGCCCCTACCCGGCGAACTTGTACCCGAGGCCGTGCACGGTGAGGATGTACTGCGGCGTCTTCGGGTTCGGTTCGAGCTTCTGACGCAGCCACGCGACGTGCACGTCCACGG
>CAYLZN010000216.1:0-10280 GCA_964387935.1 uncultured Vicinamibacteraceae bacterium
GCGGCCACGGCCGCAGGGGCGGGGCCGGCGGGCGGCTGCGCTCGCGGCGGCGCTGGCGGCCGGGCTCACGGCCGCGGGCTGCCGGCAGGACATGCACCAGGCGCCGCGCTACGACCCCCTCGAGCGGAGCGATTTCTTCGCGGATCAGCGCGCGAGCCGGCCGCTCGTCGAGGGCACCGTGGCCCGCGGTCACCTGCGGGCAGACAAGGCCTTCTACACCGGCAAGGTCAACGACCAGCTGGTGACCACGATCCCCATGCCGGTGACGAAAGAGGTCCTGGAGCGCGGGCAGGACCGGTTCAACATCTACTGCTCGCCGTGCCACTCGCGACTCGGCGACGGCAACGGGATGGTCGTGCAGCGGGGCATGAAGCGGCCCGCGTCGTACCACGACGACCGGCTGCGCAACCAGCCCGTCGGCTACTTCTACGACGTGATGACCAATGGCTTCGGGGCCATGCAGGATTACGCGGCCCAGCTCCGGCCGGAGGACCGGTGGGCCGTCGCCGCGTACATCCGCGCGCTGCAGTTCTCGCGGCACGCGCCGGCGTCGGCGCTGACGGCCGCGGATCGCCAGCGGATCGAGACGGGCCCGGCCCCGGGGGCGTCACACCAGGAGGGGGCGAGCAAGCATGAGTGAGCCGATTCCGGCCCAGTCGTTCCAGGTGCCGGCGACGGCCGACCGGGTGCGGCAGAGGGCCACGATCCTCGGAGCGGTCGGCGTCGTCGCGATGCTGGCCGGCGCCTTCCTGAACGCCGAGCAGTTCTTCCGCTCGTACCTCGTGGCGTTCATCTTCTGGTCGAGCGTGTCGCTCGGGTGCCTCGGCTGGCTGATGGTGCACCACCTGTCGGGCGGCGCCTGGGGCCTCGTGATCCGGCGGATCCTCGAGGCGGCCGCGCGCACGGTGCCCGTGATGGCGATCCTGTTCCTGCCGATCGTGGCCGGCGTGGGCCACCTGTACGAGTGGGCGCATCCCGACGTGGTCGCGAAGGATCCGATCCTCCAGTGGAAGGCGCCATTCCTCAACGTGCCGTTCTGGACCGCCCGCACGATCTTCTACTTCCTGCTGTGGAGCGGCATGGCGTGGTTCCTGACCCGCTGGTCGGCCCAGCAGGATGCGGGCACGCCCGGCTCGCCGCTCGACCCGCGCTTCGGCCGGCTGAGCGGGCCCGGCCTCGTCGTGTTCGGCCTGACGATGTCGCTGGCGTCGATCGACTGGATGATGTCGGTGGACCCGCATTGGTTCTCGACCATCTACGGCTTCGTGATGGTCGGCGGGGCGGGGCTGGCCGCGCTCACGTTCGTGATCCTCACCGTGTCGTGGCTGGCGCGCGAGGCGCCCATGGCGGCGGTGGTCCAGGACAAGCACCTGCACGATCTCGGCAAGCTCACGTTCGCGTTCGTGATGCTCTACGCGTACTTCGCGTTCTCGCAGTTCCTGATCATCTGGTCCGCGAACCTGCCGGAAGAGATCCCCTGGTATCTCCGACGGATGCAGGGCGGCTGGCAGATCCTCGTGGCGCTGCTCATCATCGGGCACTTCGCGCTGCCGTTCGCGATGCTGCTGTCGGCGAACATCAAGCAGGACCTGCGGCGGCTGTCGTCGATCGCGGCGCTGCTCTTCGTCATGCGGTTCCTGGACGTGCTGTTCCAGGTGGCCCCCTACTACCACGACACGTTGACGCTGCACTGGCTCGATTTCGCGGCGGCGATCGGGGTCGGCGGCGTGTGGCTGTCGGCCTTCCTGATCTTCCTCAGGGGCCGGCCACTGCTGCCGGTGAACGACCCGTATCTGCCGCAGGTACTGGCTGACCATGGCGCACACTGACTCCCACGGGACGCACGGTCCGCACGGCGCACCGACCGCCGGGCATGAGACGACCGACGCCAACGTCGGCGGGGCCGAACGGTTCCTCGTGGCCGTTGGCGTGTTCCTCGCCATCGCCTTCGCGCTGGTGTGGCTGATGTACAGGGGACTCCACGGCTGGATGATCGCCCGCGACGTGCCCACGTCGCCGGCCGTCACCCGAGAGGGCGATCGGCTCCCGCCCCTGCCGCGGCTGCAGACGGTGCCCGTGCAGGATCTCAACGCGTTCCTGGCGGCAGAGGCCGACGCCCTCGAGGCGTGGGCCTGGGTGGACAAGGACAAGGGAATCGCGCAGATCCCGGTCTCGAGGGCCATCGAGATCGTGGCGGCGCAGGGGCTGCCGGACCTGGCGGTGGAAGGGGCGGCCTCGCCGGCGTCCCCGCCGGCCGCGGCCGTGCCCCCGGCAGCCGGAACCGAGCCGCCCGCGGCGGCTGCCGCGACCCGGCCGCACTAGGGATGGCGACGTGAGGCTGAACATGTGGCGAACACTGGCAGGCCGGCTCGTGATCGGAACCCTCGCGGTGCTGACCGTGATCCCGTCCGCCGCCCGGGCCCAGGGCGGGCCCGGCGGCGCGCGGTGGACGCCCGGCCAGCCGGCCGGGGAGCGACCGAACCTGTTGCAGGACGTGGCCTTCGAGCAGAAGCTCGACGCCCAGATCCCCGGGGATCTCGTCTTCCGCGACGAGGACGGCAGGGCGGTGCAGCTGAGCGAGTACTTCGGCAATCGCCCACTCATCCTGGCGCTGGTCTACTACGAGTGCCCGATGCTCTGCACGCAGATACTGAACGGGCTCGTGTCGGCGCTCGACATTCTGAAGTTCGAGGCCGGGCGCGAGTACGACGTGATTGCGGTGAGCTTCAACCATCGCGAGGGGCCTGGTCTCGCCTCCGCCAAGAAGCGGGCGATCGTCGAGCGGTACAAACGGCCCGGGACGGAGGGCGGGTTCCACTTCCTCACGGGGCCCGAGGCCTCGATTCTCGCCCTGTCGAAGACCGTGGGGTTCCGGTTCCGGTGGGACCCGGAGATCAAGCAGTACGCCCACGCCGCGGGCGTGATGGTGGTGACCCCGGAAGGCCGGGTGTCGAAGTACTTCTACGGCATCGAGTATTCGCCTCGCGACCTCCGGCTGGGGCTCGTCGAGGCCTCGGAGAAGAAGATTGGCACCCCGGTCGATCAGTTGCTGCTGTACTGCTACCACTACGACCCGTTGACCGGGAAGTACGGGATGGCAGCGATGACCGCGGTGCGCATTGGCGGGGCCATCACCATCCTGAGCCTCCTGGCATTCTGGCTGACGATGTGGTGGCGGGGGCGGCACGCGCCGCGGCTGGCCGAGGCCGGGCGGCGGGCATGACGCCGGGGCGACTCGACGGCGGAGCTTCTGTGGGCTTATGGGTATCCTGAACGCACTGTTTCCCGAGCAGGCGTCGAACTTCGCGGGCCAGGTCGACGCGCTGTACTTCTTCATCGTCGGCGTGACGGCCTTCTTCGCGACGCTGGTCGTGACGCTGGTGGTCGTCTTCGCCATCAAGTACCGGCGGCAGCGCGACTCGGACGTCGGCGTGCCGGTGCACGGCGCGCTGCTGCTCGAGTTGACGTGGACGGTCATCCCGCTCGCCATCGCCATGGCGATCTTCGTCTGGGGCGCGACGGTGTTCTTCGCGATGGCGAAGCCGCCGGCCAACGCCATGGAGATCTACACGGTGGGGAAGCGCTGGATGTGGAAGTTCCAGCACGTGACCGGGCAGCGGGAGATCAACGAACTGCACATCCCGGCGGGCCAGCCGATCAAGCTGCTCATCGGGTCCGAGGACGTCATTCACAGCGTGTACTTCCCCGCGTTCCGGGTGAAGATGGACGCGGTGCCGGGCCGGATGACCACGATGTGGTTCACCCCGACCAAGCCGGGACGGTACCACCTGTTCTGCACGGAATACTGCGGCATGCGCCATTCCGCGATGATCGGCTCGGTCATCGTCATGGAGCCCGCCGCGTTCCAGACGTGGCTGGCCGGAGGGCCCGCGAGCGCGAACATGGCCGAGGCCGGCGCGCAGCTGTTCACGAACCTGGCGTGCGTCACCTGCCACCAGGAGAACAATCGCGGGCGTGGTCCTTCGCTGCGGGGCGTGTTCGGATCCACGGTGGCGCTGCAGGGGGGCGGGCGGGCTACCGCCGACGAGAACTACCTGCGCGAGTCGATCGTGAACCCGCAGGCCAGGCTCGTCGAGGGCTACCAGCCGCTGATGCCCACGTTCCAGGGGCTCGTGACCGAAGAGCAACTCATGCAGCTCCTGGCGTACATCAAGTCGCTGTCGGCGGACCAGGCGCCCGCGCCGGCCGCGGCGCCCGCGCCGGCAGCCCCCGTGGCTCCGACCGCATCGACGCCACCGGCGCAGTAGACAGGTGATCGGGACCCGCATCCGAGACAGAAGGTAACGCACGATGGACACCGCAACGGCCGCACCGCTTCCCAGCTACCTCGAGGAGGACTACTCCCTGAGGTCGTGGCTGCTCACCCGGGACCACAAGCGCATCGCCCTGCTGTACCTGATCAGCATCACGCTGTTCTTCTTCCTCGGGGGGATCTTCGCGCTGCTGGTCCGGCTGGAGCTGCTGACGCCGGCCGGGGACATGGTGGAGTCCGAGACGTACAACAAGTTCTTCACCCTGCACGGCGTGGCGATGGTGTTCTTCTTCCTGATCCCGTCGATTCCGGCGGTGCTGGGCAACTTCCTCGTGCCGATCATGATCGGCGCGAAGGACCTGGCGTTCCCGCGCATCAACCTCCTGAGCTGGTACATCTACGTGCTCGGCGGCGTCTTCACCATCGCCGCGGTCGTGATGGGCGGGGTGGACACCGGCTGGACCTTCTACACGCCCTACAGCACGGCCGCCTCGAACACGCACGTGATCATGACGGGCCTGGGCGTGTTCATCTCGGGGTTCTCGTCGATCCTCACGGGGCTGAACTTCCTCGTCACCATCCACAAGATGCGCGCGCCGGGCATGACCTGGTTCCGGCTGCCGCTCTTCATCTGGGCGCACTACGCGACGAGCCTGATCCAGATCCTGGGGACCCCGGTCGTGGCCATCGCGATCGTGCTGGTGGCCCTGGAGCGGACGCTGCACATCGGGGTCTTCGACCCGACGCTCGGCGGGGATCCGGTGCTCTATCAGCACCTGTTCTGGTTCTACTCGCACCCGGCGGTCTACATCATGGTGCTGCCGGCGATGGGCGTGATCAGCGAGCTCGTCGCGGCGTTCTCCCGCAAGGCGATCTTCGGCTACAAGTTCGTCGCGTTCTCGAGCCTGGGCATCGCGCTCGTCGGGTTCTTCGTGTGGGGACACCACATGTACGTGAGCAGCCAGTCGGTGTACGCCGGCATGGTGTTCTCGTTCCTCACGTTCCTGGTGGCGATTCCCTCGGCGATCAAGACGTTCAACTGGACCGCCACGCTCTACAAGGGGTCGATCTCCTACGAGGCGCCGATGATCTACGTGTTCGGCTTCCTCGGGCTGTTCCTGATCGGCGGGTTGACCGGGCTGTTCCTCGGAGCCCTCGGCCTCGACGTGCACGTGCACGATACGTACTTCGTGGTGGCGCACTTCCACTACATCATGGTGGGCGGCACGATCATGGCCTACCTGGGCGGGCTGCACTACTGGTGGCCGAAGATGTTCGGGAAGATGTACCCGGAGGGCTGGGCGCGCTTCGCGGCGCTCGTCATCTTCGTCGGCTTCAACCTCACGTTCTTCCCGCAGTTCATCCTCGGCTACATGGGCATGCCACGCCGCTACCACATGTATCCGGAGGAGTTCCAGGTGCTGAACGTCCTCTCCACCGCGGGCGCCTCGATCCTCGGCACGGGGTACCTGATCCCGATGGTCTACTTCACCTGGTCGCTCGTGAAGGGCAAGGCCGCGTCGGCCAACCCCTGGGGCGCGAAGGGGCTCGAGTGGGAGACCGCCTCACCTCCGCCCCTCGTCAACTTCCCGGTCACGCCGATCGTCACCGAGGACGCCTACGCCTACGCTCCCGAGGAGGCCCACGTTGTCTAACGCGGCCTACGACTCGCATCACGCGGCGCTCCAGCATCACTTCGACTCGCTGGAGCAGCAGCAGGAGGCGTCCACCCTCGGCATGTGGATCTTCCTGGCGACGGAGGTCCTGTTCTTCGGCGGCCTCTTCTTCACCTACTCCCTGTACCGGATGTGGTACCCGGATGCATGGGCGGCGGCGGCGTTCCACCTGAGCGTGCCGCTCGGCGCGGCCAACACGGTCGTCCTGCTCGGCAGCTCGCTCACGATGGCCCTGGCGGTGCGCGCGGCGCAGACCGGGCACCGGCAGCAGCAGGTGCTGTTCATCATCCTGACGCTGGTGCTGGGCTTCGTCTTCCTCGGCGTGAAGGTCGTGGAGTACGCGGACAAGTTCGAGCACCACCTGGTGCCGGGGCCGGGCTTCCAGTTCGAGCCCCCGTGGGCACGACAGGCGCAGATCTACTTCTCGGTGTACTTCGCCATGACCGGCATGCATGCCCTGCACATGATCGTCGGCGCCGGCCTGCTCACGTGGCTGCTGATCAAGGCCTGGAAGGGGACGTTCACGGCGCAGTACAACACCCCGGTCGAACTCGTGGGGCTCTACTGGCATTTCGTCGACATCATCTGGATCTTCCTGTTCCCCTTGCTGTACCTGGTGGGGCACCATTGAGAAGGGCGGGCTCAGGGCTCAGGGCCCAGGGCTCAAGGCCATCTGGCAACTGGCAACTGGCAACTGGTAACTGACCGATGTCCGGACACATCGCTCCCAAGAGCCTCTACTACTGGATCTTCTTCGCCCTGATCGGCCTCACGGCGCTCACGGTCCTCGTGACCTACGTCGATCTCGGCCAGGCGAACCTGCTCGTGGCCATGGGCATCGCGGTCACCAAGGCCACGCTCGTCGTGCTGTTCTTCATGCACGTCTGGTGGAGCGAGCGCCTGGTGAAGGTGACGGTCCTCACCTCGCTCGGCTTCCTGGTCATCCTGTTCGCGTTCTCGCTGGCGGACTACTTCACGCGCGGACTGCTCCACGTCGCGGGCAAGTAGGCGGGCTCGAGGCACAGGGCTCGAGGCGCAGGGCTCAGGGCGCACGCGCCGCGGCCGGCTATCCCGAGACGGACTGGCCCGCGAGCAGGCCCAGCGAAAAAGGTTCGGCCTTCGCCAGATCGGGCGAGTCGGGAAAGAAGTCCTGCAGCCGGTCCACGAGGACGGTCGTGTCTGACGGCATTCCGGTTGCGACGAGCGTTCGTGCGACGCGGATGTACTCGTCGTGGACCATCCGCAGGTACAAGGCCCGGCTCCGCTCCTCCTCGGGAATGTCCTTGTACTCGAAGTACTCACGGATGTTCTGGGGGGCCTTCAGGGTGAGGGTCGGTCGCTTCTCCTCATCCGGCTCGAGCCGCCCCCGCACCGTCACCTCGAAGAACATCGGCGACAGGCCCGCGTGCTCGGTGGCGCCGTACCGTTCGTACGGCGCGTGGGAGAAGAGATCGACGTCGCCCTGATCGGTGACCGAGATGGCGAAGATCGCCCCAGGATACTGTGCCTCGCAGATGGCGTAGTCGTGCAGCACGATTCGACCGTAGCTCCGGCCTTCGGCGGTCGGAGGGGAAAGCCCCTCGGCCGCGAGCCCCGGTGACCCGGACGGAGACGCAGCCACGACCGCCAGGCCCGCCGGGGACGCCGCGAGGGCGCCCGCCCTGGGACCGGTGAGCGGCCGGGCGCTGAGCGGGCCGATCAGCCGCGGCGCCGTCTGACTGGCCGTTCCCACCGGCGGTGTCTCCGCCTGAGTGCCTGGCAGGCAGGGGAACCGGAGGGTCATCGTCGTCCCCTTGCCGACGTCGCTCTCGATCGACAGGTCGGCCCCGAATTCACGAGCCGTCTGTCGCACGAAGACGAACCCGAGCGAGTGGAGTTCGCCGTCCAGTGTCTCGCGGTCGGTGAGCAGCTGCCTGATCTTCTCCGGCGGCATGCCGACGCCGTTGTCGCGAATCCTCAGGACGACGTGATCACCTTCGAGGGTGTCGCTCACGGTGAGCACGCCCGCGTCCCGCTGGCCCATGGCGTCCACCGAGTTCATGACCAGGTTGAAGAACATGCGCCGGAAGCGCGGAAGGTTTCCGCCGACCACCGCCCGGTCGAGCCGGTCCAGTTCGATCTGCACCCGGCCGCTGCTGTGCTCCATCACATAGCTGTAGACGACATCGCGCATGAAGTCCTCGATCTCGGCCGCAATGTCGAATTCCTGGTACACGCCCCGGTTGCTCTGCTCGTCGAGGAACTGCTGGATGCGGAAGTAGACGCCGCGGATGAAGTGGATGCAGTTGAGGTAGTGCGTGCGTGCCTTCGTCGACCTGGAGTCGGGCGGCAGGAAGGTCAGCACGTTGTCGACGCGCCCCCAGAGTGGGCTGAGGATCAGTTCGCACACGCTGAAGATGGCGTTGACGTACTGGCGGCCCGCGAGGAGCACCGTGCGATCGGGTGAGAAGTTCCGCACGGCGTTCGAGTAATCCTGGAGCGCCTTGCGCAGGCTCACCGCCGGCCCCTTCAGGACCTGGAGATCGTGCCCGTGCAGGATCTGGGCCTGCTCGACTCCGCAGAGCTCCAGGTCCGTGTTCAAGGTGACGTGGAAGTGAATCACCTCGTTGATGAAGCGCTCGACGCGCAGATCGTGGATCAGGAACTTGATCTCGACGACGTCCTTCTTGAGGCCCTCCGAGTAGTCAGGCGTGGCTGGCATGGCGCTGCGCTCCCGTGGCGTCCTCGACATCCCGGGGCCGGACTCGCCCTGGCGAATCCGGCCCCGACGTGGCACCCGCTCCGACCGGCTGGCGACGCGACGCGCGGGAATCGGGTCAGGACGTGACCGCCGCGGCGGCCGCCGCCTTTGCGGCTTCGCCCTGGAGCCACCGGGTCGTGATGGATTTCGGCCGAGTGATCGGCAGCCCCATCGCACGGGACATGACGGCCTGCGCGCACACGCCCAGAGCGCGCGACACGCTGAAGAGCACCGTGTAGTACGGGAACTCGGTCAGGCCGTAGTGGTACAGCAGGGCGCCCGACCCGGCATCCACGTTCGGCCACGGATCCTTGATCTTCTGGATCGTCTTCAGGATGTCGGGGACCGTTTCGAACACGTGCGCGACCGTCTGGAACACCGGGTCGTCGGCGCAGTGCTGCTTGCCGAAGGCCAGGAACGCGTCGAAGCGCGGATCGGTGATGCGCAGCACCGCATGTCCGTAGCCGGGGATGACGCGACCGGCTGAGAGGGTCTCGTGCGCGTAGGCCTGGATCTGCGCCTTGGTGGGACTGCCGCCGAACTTCTTGTTGGTTTCGAGCACCCAGGCCAGGCATTCCTGGTTGGCCAGGCCGTGCAGGGGACCGGCAAGGCCGTTCAGCCCGGCCGACAGCGAGTAGTAGAGGTCCGACAACGCCGAGTTCACCGTGGCCGTCGTCATCGCGCTCACGTTGCCGCTCTCGTGATCGCAGTGCAGGACCAGGTACAGCCGCATCAGCTTGGCGAACTCGCCCTTCGGATCGGGGATGCCCAGCATCGCCGCGTAATCGGCGCCCCAATCCAGCGCCTTGTTCACGGGAATGCGCGGGCCCTTGTTGAAGCGCATCCGATACACGCCGGCGGCAATCTCCGGCAGCACGGCGATGATGTTGAGGGTATCCTCCAGCGTGGCGAGCCAGTACTCGTCCTTCTTCATGCCCGCGTCGTAGCGGTGGTGGAAGACGGATTCCTTCTCCATGACGAGGATGGCGGTATTGAGCATCACCATCGGGTGCGAGTCGGCCGGCATGGCCGACAGCACGGCCCACACGTAGTCGGGAACCTTCGCTCGCGCGCGCAGGTCGGCCTGGAGGTCGGCCAGTTCCGCTGCGCCTGGCTTTTCACCGGTCAGAAGCAGCCACAGCGTTTCCTCCGGCAGTTGCCCTGTGAGCTGGGCGACCGGGATGCCGCGGATGATCAGGCCCTTGTCTGGCGGCACCTCGGAGGTGTCGCACACCAGCGACTTCACCCCGCGCATGCCTCCGTACGCCTGCTCCAGCGTCACGTCGGAGATCTTGAGGCTGCCAGACTCCTTGGTGAGTTTCTTGACGGTCTCGCGGAGCCCGGGGACCTGCTGAGCCAGCCTGTCGTGCAGCTTTGCCATGATGAGTCCTCCTCCGACCTCGGTGTGATACGAGCGGGGTCTGGATGTGCGTTCCGTCCGCTGAGACCGTCGCATGCCTGCGTGCTGCCGGAATGTCGCCGGTCCAGGCGCAACTGATAAAATAATGCACAAAGTGAGCCAGGCGCGGTCTGGAGGCTTGCCGCCCCCCAGTTTTGGATTGAGCCCCCGAGAGTAGGCTGAGCGGCTGGT
>CAYLZN010000217.1:0-10165 GCA_964387935.1 uncultured Vicinamibacteraceae bacterium
GTGACATGGTCCTTCGCGTTGAGCGCGGTGAACCCGATGAGGCGCTCGTCCACGGCGAGGCACTTGTCGAGCACCACGTTGCGCTCGGCTTTCATCTGTTCGATCGCCACGTCGAAGTGACGACGAGTCCGTTCGCCTTCGGCGGCGATCTCTCGCAGGACGTGCCCGAATCGCTCGTCGACCTGTGCAAACCTCGCGTCGACCTGCGCGAATCGCTCGTCAATCTGCGCGAATCGCTCGTCGATCTGCGCAAATCGCTCGTCGATCTGCGCGAATCGCTCGTCGATCTGCGCAAACCGCGCGTCGACCTGCGCGAATCGCTCGTCGATCTGCGCAAACCGCGCGTCGACCTGCGCAAACCGCGCGTCGACCTGCGCAAACCGCTCGTCAATCTGCGCAAACCGCGCGTCGACGGACTTCTCGAACGCGTCGATCCTGTTCCCGAGCCCAGACAGTTCGTCGCTCATGACCGGAACCTCCCGCAGCTTACCACGCCATCAACGCTCGCACGACCCGTGCCGTATTGAGTCGCGCCAGGAACGCCAGCGCCCGCGAAACCGGAGGCAGTCGACCGAGGGATCGCGCGCAGTTTTCGCCACACCTTCGAGGTGGGACATCGCGGTTTCTGCGACAGGAGTCGTCACGGTTGCCTTGCGGAGCGACTCGGTCTATCGTCCCAGGTGCGCGAGGACACACGATGGCACTGACCACGCTGCTGATGGCCCTGGTCCTGGTCGGCCCGCAGGCTGCCGGCACGACCCCGACCGCCGCCCAGGCGCCCACCCCGACGCCGAGCGCACTCGAGAGCGAGCCAGCCGGCTGGATCGACCTGCTCGCGGACTCACGCCTCACCGCATGGACGCGGGTGTCGCTGCGAGCCGTCGGAGAGTTGCCGATCGGCGACCTCTCGGCACCCTCGCCCTGGAGCCTCGATCCCAGGACAGGCGTGCTGCTGTGCGAGGGGCAGAAGGCGGGGCACGAGATGTTCCGCGTCGATCCCGAGTTCGCCGATTTCGTCCTGCACGTGGAGTGGCGCTTCACGAAAGTCGAGGGCACGCCGGCCTACAACGCGGGCGTCTTCGTGCGCGCCAACGCGGACGGTACGATCTGGCACCAGGCACAGACCGGCCCGGGCGGGGGATACCTGTTCGGCAACACGCTGGTCAACGGGATGCCGCAGCGCGTGAACCTGCGCGACCAGATGAAGGAGAACCGCGTCAGGCCTGCCGGCGAGTGGAACACCTACGAGATTCGCGCGGTCGGCAGGACCCTGTCCCTCTGGGTCAACGGCGCCGTCGTCACCGAGTTCCCGAACGTCGAGGTACCCAGCGGGTACATCGGCCTCGAGGCCGAGGGCTACCGCATCGAGTTCAGGAATCTCAAGGTGAAGCGGATCGCGTGAGCACGACACCTGAGCCCGGCTCCGATCGCCTGGCGCGATTCTCGCACGCGCTCGGCAACCTCGTCCCCGACGCGACGTCGGCGTCGGTCATCCTGATGGTCGTCGTGGCGGCCACGGCGCTGGCGACGGGGAACACACCGTCGGCGGTCGCGGACGCATACTACCGCGGCCTGTGGATGCTGCTGCCGTTCACGATGCAGATGACGCTCATCCTCGTCCTGAGCGCCGTCGTGAGCGCCACGCCGCTGTTCCGCGCGGTCGTCATCCGCCTGGCCGGCCTGCCGTCGTCGGTGCCGCAAGTCGTGGCGGTGTCGGTCGGGCTTGGCGCCGCCCTCGCTTATCTCTACTGGGGCCTCGGCGTTGCGCTGGCCCCCCTCATCGCCATCCACTTCGCGGCGGCTGCCGAGAAAAAGGGCCTGCAGGTCGACTTTCCGTTCCTCCTCGCGGCCGTGGCCGCTTCGGGCGCGGTGTGGCAGTTCGGTCTGTCGTCGAGCGCCGCCCTGCTCATGGCCACGCCGGGCCACTTTCTCGAAGGCACCGTCGGCCTCATGCCCCTCACGAGCACGATCTGGTCGCTGCCGGCGATCCTGATGGTCGTCCTGTTCCCGCTCGGGGCGATTGCGGTCACGGTTGTTCTGATGCCGCGCGCGCCGCGGCCGCTCTCAGCCTTCCCCCAGGCGCACGCGGTGGCTACGGCGCAGGCACCGGCTGTCGAGGCGGGCGAGGCGGAACCCGCGCCGGCGGGGTTCGCGGCATGGGTCGAACGCAGCACCGTCGTGCCGGCCGTGCTCGGCGTCGCGCTGCTCCTCTGGCTGTATCACCACTTCGTCACGAAGGGCGCCAGCCTCGATCTGAACGCGATGAACACGATCCTGCTCGTGTTCGCGTTCGTCCTGCACCGCAACATCGCGGCGTTTTCCAGGGCCATCCAGACTGCGGTGGTAGTGTGCTGGCCCATCCTCGTGCTGTATCACCTCTACGGCGGGGTCGCCGGGTTGCTGCAGTACACGACCGTCGGCGAACAGTTCGCCAGCCTCTTCGCACGCCTGTCCACGCCCCTGACGTTCCCGCTGCTGACGGCGATCGGCAGCTCCATCCTGGCGGTCTTCATCCCCTCGAGTGGAGGCCAGTGGGTCGTGCAGGGCTTCGTCACCGCGAAGACGGCGGCCGCCCTGGGGCTGACGCCTCAGCGCGGGCTCCTCGCCGGCGGCATCGGCGATCACATGGGCAACTTCCTCTCGCCATTCTGGGTCGTCGTCATCGCGGGCATCGCACGGGTGGATTTCCGCACCTTCTTCGGCTACGGCGTGGTGTTCTCGGTGCTCTGGTTCGTGCTCGGCGTCACGCTCTTCACGGTCGTCCCGTGAGCGGTCCGCGGATTCCGGTCCTGCTGCCGGGCGCGCTGCTGGCGGCGCTGACCTCGGCTCAGCCGTCGGTCCCGGCACGCACGCAGCCGACCGCGGTCGATCCGCCGCGCGCGGTGCTCGACGTCATCGCGCTCGATTCGTCAGGGCGCGCGATCACCAATCTCAGCGCAGCGGATTTCCGGGTGCTGGTCGACGGTCGCCTTCGCGAGACGCGATCGGCCCACTACGTCTTCCGCGGGCCTGGCGCTTCGAACGCCGCCGCAGCGCTCGCCGGTGCGACCCGTACTCCGGTGCGCACCGACCCCTCGCGGTTGATCCTGCTCGTGGCGGACGAGCGCAGCATGGTGCGCGGCGCCGAGGAGCCCGTCATCGCGGCTGCCTGGCGCGTGCTCGACACGACAGCCGCGAGCGACCGGGTCGGTGTGGTCACGGTCCCGGTCCCACGAGGCGAGGTGACGATCTCCGATGATCGGCGGGCCGTTCGGGAGGCTGTCGCCGGCCTCGAGGGCCGTGCACCCGCGTCGCGCGACCTGGCGCGGGCCGATCACTCGCGCCCCGAACCCGAGGTGCCGGTGATCGACGACGATCCGGAACCGGCCCGGGAGCAACCGATTGCAGGCCGCGCGCCCTTGCCGCCGGGGACCACGCCCTCGCCGGCAGGCGCGCCTCTGGGCGCCTCCGATGCGGCCGAGGAGTTGGCGCCCACCTCCCTCGACGCGCTCGCCTCGCTGCTCTCGGATCTGCGCGATGTCCCGGGACCGAAGCACGTCGTCTACCTGTGGGCCGGTGTGTCCTCCTGGCGCACGCGCGCGTCGGCGGCGGCCACCGTCGAGACCGCCGCCCAGTCGCGCACGACGGTCCACGTCGTCAGCCTCGCCCGTTCGTCGAGCGACGACGAGGCGACCCTGGAACGCCTGGCCCGGGATACCGGCGGCACCTTCACGCGCTGGAAGGGGAAGGACCGGCGAACCGACACCCTGAGCGCCGCGCTGTCCGGGTCGTATCTCGTGGAGTTCGAAGGCCAGCCTGACGATGCGGCCGCACGCCCACGCGCGGTGAAGGTCTCGACCAGCCGCAAGGGCGTCACCCTCCTCGCCGCGGTCCGCTGGGTGTCGAGAGACGACCCGCTGCCTGCGATCGTCGAGCCACCATCCCACCCAGCGGCTGGACCTTCAGGAGGCGCCACCCCGACGCCAGTTCCGGGCGGGTCTGCGGCGACTGCCGCCGGCCGCCGTAACCCGGAACTCGACGCCGTCCTCGCACGCATGTCGGAGTACCTCGACACGTACTTGAAGGACTTCTCCAACGTCGTGGCCGAGGAGGACTACCACCAGCGCTGGCTGGCATGGAACAGCACGCCGCGTGAGATCGTACACCTGCGCTCGGACCTGCTGCTCGTCCGCACGGGCGATCGCGATGGCTGGACGCCCTTCCGTGACGTGTTCGAGGTCAACAACGTGCCAGTGCGCGATCGGCAGGATCGCCTGCGCAGGCTGTTCCTGGAGCGCCCCGGCGCCGCGATGGCCGAGGCCCGCCGCATCACCGAGGAAGGGGCGCGGTACAACATCGGGCCCATCGAGCGCACCATCAACCTGCCCACCCTGCCGCTGCTGTTCCTCGGGCCCAGTCGCTTGCCCTCGTTCACGTTCGAACGCCGCGGTGAGGACACGGTGGAGGGGCTGAGCGTGCTGCGGATCGACTACGAAGAGGTTGGACGTCCGACGGTCATCCGCGACAGGGGAGGCGTCAACCGCCCGTCAGTCGGCTCCCTCTGGGTAGACCCCGCCACGGGCCGCGTCGTCAAGACCAGCCTGCGGAACAGCGGAAAATCCGTCCGGCTCGACGCCACGGTGCTCTATCGCCGCAGCGATGCGCTCGGTCTCTGGGTACCCGCCGAGATGTCGGAGACCTACCGCATGCTCGCGAGCCGTGAGAGTGTCGTCGGCTCGGCGAAATACAGCAACTTCCGCCGGTTCGCGGTGGACACGGAAGTGACGATCAGCGCGCCGAAACCAGAGCGCCGGCCCTGATGGACCCGCCAGTGGGGACGGCAAGCCGCCGGCGTCACCAGGGCGCCGGCGGCTGCCGGCCCGCTCAGGCGATCTGCAGGATCTCCCGGGTGCCGGCCATGTAGAGTTCCGTGTAGCCCTTCATCTTGTTCCGGAAGGCTTCGTTGGTGGCATAGTCCTTCATGGCCGCCTCGAAGTCTCCCAGGCTCTTGGCGGTGTACTCCAGGATGACCCGGTTGAAGTCGCCGGTCAGATCCGTGAGCACGCGAGCACTCGACCCAAACGGTGAAGCGCTGGCCGCATCCTTCAGTTGGGCGGCGAGCTTGCTGGCCTGTCCCGGCCTGGCGACGAAGCAGTTGCGCACGACGATCATGGGGGCCTCCCGCGAAGGGTGAGCGACACTCGGGCCCGACCCCCCGTGGGCCAGGCACGACGCGTCGTCATGAGGGTGTCGTCGTGGATTCTATCCTGTTTCCGGACGGAGTGACGCGCCGGCCGCGCGCCACTCCGCCGCCTGACTACTTCATCAGGCCGGACAGCAGGCCGCCAAGCGCCGACTCGAGGGCATTCGACTCGGGTACCTGGCCGTTCGGCGTCAACTGGTCGATGACGGACGGCAGCAGGCTCGCCAGGAGGCCGCCCGCCTCACCCTGAGCGATGCCCGCCTTCTGGGCGAACTGCGAGAGGGTGTCCGGGCCGAGGGCGCTGGCAATCTGGTCCGCGGTGGCAGGGGGGTTGGGCCCCGTCGAGATCCACGACGAGATCATGTCGCCCATTCCCTTGCCCTGGAAGGCCTGCACGAGCCCCGCGAGTCCGTTCGGACCGCCGACCGACCCCTGCTTCGAGCTGAGCAGGCTGGCGACAGCGCCCACGATCTGCGGGTTGTTCAGCGCGGTGCTGGCAATCGCACCGAGGTTCTTTCCAAGCAGTTCATCGACCAGTCCCATTGTTTTCTCCTTGTGCGGCATCCAACCCCAGTGATGGACGTGGTGATCATGAGATCCTGCGGGGAACGCGTCTATTGTGCGCAGGGGAAGGCGGGCTGGCCCGCACTCGCGCCGAGAACAACCAGCGAAGCACCCGGAATCGATGCCCTGCGAACGGCTCCAGCAGCGCCAGCATGTCCGCGTCGGTGCCTCGCTCACCGCCCGAGAGGGCCCGTACGACGATGTGCGGGAGGTTGTAGTCGCCGGTCGGCACCGCGTCCGGATCCCCGAAGCCGAAGCCCATCGTCATCTCGACGGTCCAGGTCCCGACCCCGCGCAACGCGCCGAGTCGACGCCGCACGTCGGAAAGCGGCATGTCGGCAGTCTCCAGGATGCGGTGGGCATAGCGCAGGACCTCGCGGGCGGCCGCCGGACGCTGATGGTCGATCCGCGCCCGGCGCCACGCGTGGTCGCCGTGCGCCGGCAGCACGCCGGTCGGCGGCAGGAGCACGAGATCTGCGGCGCCCGGGGCGGTCTCGCCGTGACGACGAAGCAGGTGGCGCCAGCTCGCCGCCGCATCGTCGAACCTGACTCGCTGCTGGAGGACGTAGGCGAGCAGCTTGTCGACGGGCCAGGGCACCCGCGCGAGGCGCGCGCGTGTGAGGTCTCGCGCGTACCGTTCCAGCGGGGGACCCGGCACGAATCGCTCCGGCCTGTCGTCGCAGCCGAGGAGCGCCGGCACGCGCGCCAGCGCCCACTCGACGCCCTCACCCCATGCGACGGCCTTCACCTCACGGCTGCTCGTGCGCTCCAGCCGCAGGCTCACGGGCCCGCCCGGTGACCGCCACGCCTTGACGAACCAGCCCGGCCCGCGCTGCGCGGTCGGGTCACCCGGACCGAAGCGCGTGAAGCGAAGCGTCTCGTCGAAATCGCAGGGGCCTGGCAACGAGAAGGTTTCGGTGCTGACAGGGGAATCGCTCATGAGACCTCGGGCGGACGATGCTGGTGCACGTGGCGCGATCTTCCGGTAAACTCCCCCGCCACGATGGGGCGGTCACAATCCAACGTCGAGGCGGCGACCGCAGGCAGGCCGCGCCGAGTGATGCTCCGTGAACGCCTGCTCGCCATGCTCGCCGAAGACACCCGGGTTCGCGGAGAGCTTGCTGCCGGCCGCGAGCTGTACGAAGGGTACGCGCCGCGCATGGCCGAGGTCCACCTGCGCAATGCCCGCGAGTTCGAGGCGATCGTCGCGGAGCACGGCTGGCCAGGTCGAACGCTCGTCGGCGAAGATGGCGCGCACGCCGCGTGGGTGGTGCTGCAGCACGCCATCGCGTGCCCCCATCTCATGCGCCGCTGCCACATCCTCCTGGCGGAAGCCGTTTCTCGAGGGGAGGCGGCCCCGGCGCACGCCGCGGCCCTCGAAGACCGGATCCGCGTCTTCGAGCAGCGTCCACAGCGCTACGGCACCCAGTTCGACTGGGACGAGCACGGCCGGATGGCGCCGCTGCCCCTCGAGGATCCCGCCCGCGTGAACGAGTACCGCCGCGGCGTCGGGCTGGGTCCCCTCGAAGAGCGCCTCGAGCAGGTGCGGGCAGAACTCGGACATGAACCTCCGCCGTCGGACTACCAGGTCCGTCGGCGAGCCGCGCTCGACTGGGCCCGCTCGGTCGGCTGGCTGGAGTGACACGGGCTCGACGCGGCTCGACGCTATAATCTCGGTTCGCCACTTCCCGAGTTGACCGGAACGAGCCGGCTGCTGAACGACACGGGCGCAGGCGCCACCTATGATCGCGCTCCAGTTCATGACCGCCCCCGATCTTGTGGCGCGCCGCGAGTCGGGGTTGGCTGGCGTACCAACGGGGCAGCGCGCCCGGCCGTGGCTGATCGGCCTGGTGCTGGTCGCCGGCCTGCTGGTGCTCGGGCCGACGGTGGTACGCGGACAGGAGGCAGGCGCCCAGCCAGCATCCTCCCAGTCGCCGGAGGCCACCCCGCCCGTGGGCCCGCGCCTCGCCCTCGGCGCCGACCTCTCCGTCAACTTCGGACCGGACGACCCGTACTACTTCAACTACACCGACTACTACCAGAACGCACTCCGCCTGTTCGTCGGCGCCGTCGGCGTGTCGTGGGCCACGGCGTCGTGGCTCGACGCGGTGGGCGAAGTGCGTGTCGAGAACACGGATCGCGTGTTCGTGTCCGCGCTCTACGCGCGCGTGCGTCCGTGGCGACAGCACGCGCTCACCGTGTCAGCGGGGCGCGTCCCTCCGGTCTTCGGCGCGTTCTCGCTGACGCGTTACGGCAGCGACAATCCCCTGGTGTCGCGCCCGCTCGCATACCAGTATCTGACCACGTTGCGCGACGACGTGGTGCCTCCGTCCGCCGACTCACTGCTGTCGGTGCGCGGCCGCGGCTGGAGAGTCCGGTATCCCAACGCGGTCCCTGTCAGCCCCGGGAGGCCGGGCGTGCCGATTGTCTCGACGTCTCGATGGGACACCGGTGTGCTGGCGTCGGTCGCCTCCCGGCGCGTGAGCCTGTCCGGCGGCGTCACCGTGGGCACGCTGTCGGATCCACGAGTCGAGGACAACAACACCGGCAAGCAGCTCGTGGCGCGGGTGGAATGGCGGCCTTCCATGGCCTGGACGATCGGCGGCTCGGTCGCGGACGGCGCCTTCCTCAGCGACGAGGCCACGACCAACGCCGGCGCCGCCGGGCACCGGTGGCCGCAGCAGGCGCTTGGCCTCGATGCCGCGTTTGCCCGGGGCTACCTCCGCGTACGGGGGGAGGTCCTCTTCTCCTCGTGGACGGTGCCCGCTGTCATGGCGCCGCGGCTCGAGGACCCTCTCGGCGCGGCTGCCGGAATCCTCGAAGGAGTCTACCGCCTCCATCCCCGGTTCGACGTGGCGGCCCGCGGCGACTGGGTTGGCTTCTCGCCCATCAGCGGCACGCTGTACGGTGGCGATCCGACTCCCTGGGACGCCGACGTGGCTCGCGTCGAGCTGGGCGTCGCCTACAAGCTCACGAGGCGGGCCAGGCTCAAGCTGGTGTATCAACACAACTGGCGGTTCGGGGCGTCGCGCGACAGCGAGGGCTACCCGGCTACTCAGCTTTCGGTGTGGTTCTGACACGTGATCCGACATCGGACGCTCGCCGTGCTCGTCGCCTGGCTCACCGCCCTGGTCGCCGGGGCGGCGGACTTGCGCACGGCGGGCGTCGCGATCCGCGGTCGAGTCGAGGTCGTCCTGCCCGGCTCGCCCGGGCGTCAGCCCGATGTCACCTCGACCGGAGCCCGGGTGCCCCGCGCCGTCGTGGACCGGCGCCGCGCGGTGGTCTATCTCGACTCGGCCCCACGCGCCGCCTTCGAGGAACCGGTGGAGCGTCGCGCCCGCATCGACCAGCGCGACGAGTCGTTCGTGCCCCACCTGCTCGCCGTCACGGTGGGCACCACGGTGGACTTCCCCAACAGCGACACCGTCTACCACAACGTCTTCTCGCTGTCGCGCACGAAACCCTTCGACCTCGGCCGCTACGCCGCCGGACGGTCGAAATCGGTCACCTTCGACCGCCCCGGCATCGTCCGCGTGTTCTGTGACATCCACTCGCACATGAGCGCGTTCATCCTCATCTTCAGCCACCGCTACTTCGCGGTCACCGACAACGAGGGGCGCTACCGGATCGATGACGTCCCGTCCGGTACCTACACGGTGGTGGCGTGGAACGAGGCGGTCACTGGAGCGTCGCGCACCGTCGTGGTGACGGGTGGGGCGGATACGGTCGTCGATTTCCGCCTGGGAAAGGGCGGCCCGTGACACGGTGGCTCCGTCCGCTCCGCACCCGGATCTTCCTGGCGAACGCCGTGGTGGCGGTCTCGTCGATCCTGGCCGCCGTGTGGATGGTCAATCGCACGGTGACGGCCCAGGCGGATCGCGAGCTGCAGAAAGGCCTGGTCGAAGCCGGCACGCTCGTGGACGAGTACCGGCGGCTCTCGCTGACGCAGCTCTCGCAGTCCGCCAGGCTCGTCGCCGATCTGCCCCGGCTCAAGGCAGTCGTGGAGCTCGCCGATCCGCCCACCGTGGCGCCGCTCGCCGCCGACTACCGTCAGCAACTGGGTGCTGACGTGCTGGTGGTGCTCGATCGGGCCGGTCGGGTGCTCGCTCGCGCAGGCGCCGAGGACGTCGCCCCGCCCGTGTCCCTCGCGGCAGGCCTCCCGACGACTGGGCCCGCGCCGGTCACGTTCGCCCCCGGCCGGGACGGCATCCTGCAGCTCGTGACGGTCCCCATCTGGATCGACCCCGCCGCACCAGACATCCTGGGCACGCTCATCGTCGGGACCGCCCTCGACTCAGAATTCGCGTCGGGGATCAAGCGCCTGACCACGAGCGACATCGCCTTCGTCTGGGAGGGGCGGGTGCGGGCCGGCACGCTGTCGGCCACCTGGACCGACAGCCTGGACCAGGTGCTGCGCAC
>CAYLZN010000218.1:0-10154 GCA_964387935.1 uncultured Vicinamibacteraceae bacterium
TCGTACTGCGCGCGAATCGTGGGCGGGACCACGACCGGATCATAACACCCGGCCCGGCTGAGGTCAGGCGAGGAGTACCGTCCGCACGGAGGGGTATCGGCCGGGAATGGCGCGGTCCAGCGTGACGAAGTCCGCGCTGGCCGCTTGCGCGAAGGCGGCGAGATAGTCATCGGTCCACAGCAGGTGGCTCCGATCGTCCCGCTTCGAGAACGCGATCCACAGGGCCCGAAGTCCGGGCGGCTCCGCGAGCACGCGAACCCGAGCGTCCGCCTGCAGCGCTTCGACCAGGTCCCAGGCCTGGCGACGCGTGCGGACGTCCTTTCCGAGGACCGCTGGATTGGTGAGGAGCCGCAGCAGCGCCATTTCCGTGATGCGGCAGAAACCGATCTCGTCCGCGGTCTCGTCGAACCAGCGTTTGGCCGGCGCATGGCTGGCATGTCGGGCCCAGGCCGAGGCCAGCCAGACGTTGACGTCGGGGAGCGTCATCGGCGTAACGAGCGGCGGGCACGCCGGCGCGGGCGGGTTCCCGTGCGCCTCGTGTCTTCATCGGCCAAGGCGCGTTCGAGATCGGCGTTGGTCACTCGGACCAGCGGGCCCGGAGCGGCGCCGAACAGCGGCAGAGACACGCGCCTCGCCTGTCCCGGCGTTGCGGCGCGCTCCCCCAGCTCGGTCTCCAGGGCGCGGGTGAACAGGCTCTTGAGCGACTCGCCCCGCTCGGCCGACCGCGCCTTGGCCGCGCGCAGCAGCGCGGGCGGCAGTTCCACGGTGGTGCGCATAAAAGCATATTTATGCTACACCCAAGGACCTGTCAAGCCTGCGCCGGACGCAGCGCACGCTTGCACCCGGCGAGGCGGCCAGGTAGCCTCACGCCATGCCCCGCATCTGCCCGCCGTCCTCGCCGCACGTCGATCGCCCCTGGGTTCGACGGCACGTCAGTGCAGCACCGCGTGTCCGAGCGCTCACCGCGCTGGCGGTCGCCTGCCTGCTGACGCCGGCTGTCGCGCAGCAGGACGACCCCGCTCCCGTCATCGCCCGCATCGAGGCCGCCCAGTCCCCGGCACGCGGTGGCTACGATGCGCTGTCTCTCCGCGACCTGATGGAGCGCCTGCGGGTGCCCGCGGTCAGCATCGCCGTCATCAAGGACTTCCGGATCCACTGGGCCAGGGCGTACGGCGTCGCCGATGTCGCCGCGAGTGCCTCCGCGGACACCGACACGATCTTCCAGGCCGCCTCCATCAGCAAGCCCGTGGCCGCGATGGCCGCCCTGCGTGCCGCCCAGGACGGGAGGTTCTCCCTCGACGGGGACGTCAACGCCGTGCTCACGTCGTGGAAGGTCCCTGCATCGGGGTACACGGCCGGGCAGCACGTCACGCCCCGCTCACTGCTCAGTCATACCTCGGGCGCCGACGATGGCTTCGGGTTTCCTGGATACGCGCCGGGAGCGCCCATGCCCACGGTGGTGCAGATCCTGAGCGGCGAGAAGCCCTCGAATGTCGGTCCCGTGCTGTTTGCCGGCCCCCCGTACGCGGGCTACAAGTACTCGGGCGGGGCCGTCACCGTCATGCAGCTCGCGATGACCGACGCCTACCGCCGTCCCTACCCCGAGCTGCTGCAGGAGATGGTCCTGCGGCCGATCGGCATGACACGCAGTGGCTACGACCAGCCGCTCACCGGCGAGCACGACCGGAACGCGGCACGGGGGCACGGCGGCGACGGCCGCCCGATGGCCGACGGCAAATGGCACGTCTACCCGGAACTCGCGGCGGCCGGGCTCTGGACCACACCCACGGACCTCGCGCGGTTCGCCGTCGAGATCCAGTTGTCACTTCACGGTCGGTCGAACAAGGTGCTGTCGCGAGAGTCCGTTCGCCAGATGGTGTCACCCGTCGGCGTCGGACCGTTCGGCGCCGGCCTCAGAATAGAGAAGAACGGAGAGGGCTGGTATTTCAGCCACGGCGGGTCGAACTGGGGATTTCGCGCGGACCTGACCGCGCACGTCGTGAAGGGCTACGGCGTGGCCATCATGACCAACAGCGATCGCGGCTCGGTGGTCATCGAGGAGCTCAGGACCCGGGTCGCGAACGCCTACAACTGGGATTCGCTGGATCGGGCCATCCCGCGGTGAGCGGGGGACGTGAAGCGCCGCACCTGAAATGGACCACGTGCAGGGGGAGGCGGCGTTCTAGGTCGTGTCCGGACGCTGGATCTGGCCCTTCAGGACGTCAGGTAACCCGTCCCACAGCCGAGGGTGCGCTTCGACGAGGCGAGCGATGTCCGCCAGGTCCTTCAGTCGCTTGCTCTGACGGCGAGCTGGCTCGGACCACGCCTTGACCTTTCCCCTCAGCGTGTCTTCCAGCGATGCGACCCGCATGAGAATACCGTGTACGTCAGCCGGGACGGCGCGTGAGGGAACGTCGCGATAGAAGTCCTCGGTGCTGAGCTGGAGGCTGACCGCAGACTTGCCCTTGAAGTTCACGGACCACGCGAATCGCTCGGCCTGGAATCCCGCATCTTCCAGGAGCGCCACGACCCGCTCGATGCTGTCGGACGCGACGACGAAGTCGACATCCTGAGTCACCATTGGGTGTACAGCCCAGTGATTGACGGCCACACCTCCGATGGCACACCAGGCCACGTCCGCTCGCTCGAGGCAGTCGACCAGGCGCATCACGTCGTCGGTTCCGCCGGCGGTCTGCCAGTCGTAGAACTGTTTTGCCGTCATCGGTCACGCGACCTGCTGCAGCGCGTCCAATCATCGCACCAGCCGCGATCGGCGGCAAGCGACCCGGCGCGGGTGAGTCGACCAGCATCACCGGGTGACGCTGCTCGGGCTGGAGATTACGCGCTTACTTCGTGTTCGGGAACGTCAGGTCGCGGTTGGCCAGTGACACGGTCGCCAGCGTCGCGACGATGTCGTACATGGCCGGATAACGTCGCGGCTGTCGACTTTCCTCACTTCCCTCTTGACGCCCTTCCCCGCGTCGTCGACTGCGTCCTTCACATCGTCCACGTCGAAGCCGGCGACCTTTCGGGCCACGTCCGCAACGTCGTCGGGGAGTGCGGTGTCCAGCGCGGAGCGGAACGCGCGGACGTCGTTCCGCGGATCCTCCGTGAGCACCAGGAGATCCGCGAGGCGCCCCTTGTCCAGCGTGCTGAAATCGCCCTCGCGGCGCATCGCCCTGGCGCCGTTCCTCGTGGAACCAGCCGTTGAGCGCCCACAGGCCGAGGAACACGACGAACAGTTCGTTGACGCCGAGCGCGACGTCGGACCAGGCGAGTTCGGCCGCCAGCACATCGAGCACCTTCAGGCGAACCCGGGCCTTCGAACACCTCGCCGGGACGGTAGTCGGGCTTCAGATCCCAGTACCATGCGCTGCCGCGCCACAGTCGTCGGGCACCGAGCTGTCGGAGGCGCTGCGAGAACCGATCGAGCGCCTGCCGCAGGAAGCCTTCGCGGTCGACGAGGATCCGCGAATCGTGGGGTCACCACGGCGGGATCATGGCACCCGGCCCCCCCGACGCCGCGCGCAGCAGCGACACGGCCGAGTAGAGGACGACCGCGAGCACGAGCCAGCGCAGCGCTTCGAGCGGCAGCGACTGCACCAGCCAGGCCGCGACCAGCACGCCGGGCACGCCGCCGAGCGTCAGCCCTATCGCGGCGCCATGGTGGAACCGCACGCGGCGCACGAACCGCACGCCGGCAATCGTCGCGACGAACGCACCCGACCCCATCATGACGGGAAACGCCGCGCGCGGGTCGATGCCCAGCAGGCTGAACACGATCAGGCTCGGCGCGTAGTTGCCGATGCCGATCGTCAGCAGCGCGCCGAAGATCACGCTGACGACGATCGCGATCGCAAAGGCCGGTGCCGGGAAGGTCGTGGCGGTACCGCCGGCCGGCATCAGGTCCAGCATGCCCATCAGCATCAGCGCCGCCGCCGCGCAGAGCGCGAGGCCCATCGCCGTCTGGATCGCGTGGCGCGAGATCGTGGACACGATGCCCGCGCCCACCCAGCCGCCGGCGACGCAGCTCGCGATGAGCACCGCCATCTGGACCGGGTCGACCTCCACGACGGCGATGAAGATCAGCGCCTGCGCAATCACCGGCAGCGCGTGGCCCACGAGCAGGGTGCCGGGGATGAGCTCGTCGGGTACGAGCCGCATCAGGCGGAATGCCGCGGTCGTCGTGGCGAACGAGCCGATGCCGAGCGTGTCGAAGAAGTTGGTGACGAACCCGACGGCCAGCTCGCGCGGCCCTGGGAACACGGCCGTGCCGCCCGCCCGTCGCATGTCCGACCGGTGCCACGACGCGAGCAGCAAGAGCCCACACCCCACGAGCACGCCGAGCAGCGTCTGAACGACCGTCATGCCTGGCGGTATAGTACGTGCGACATGGCCACCGCCGATACCCCACCCGACGATCGCTTCGAGCTGTTCGATCTCCGCGTCGACGTCGTCGCCGGCGACCGTCCCATGGTGTGCAGCCATCGCCTGGGGCACGCGTTCGACGTGCGAGGCGAGACCCTGGTGTTCGCGCATCCCTCGTTCTCGATGTACGCGCTGGCGGCGCTGCTGCCGCTCCTGCCGGCGAAGCAGCGCGACTCGCACGCCAACGACTGGATGACCACCGACGCCGACATCGCGTGCCCCGATCCCAACTGCGGCGCGCGCTTCCGAATCACCCGCACCGGGCGACGGTCGTTCCGCCACCACGACGTGACCGTGGTCCCCCTCCCCGGCCGGGGAGCGCAAGGCGAGGCGGATTGATGACACGCGTGCCACTGGCGCCGGGCTATGACATCTCGCGGGTCCTCAAGGGCGGCTGGCAGCTCTCCGGCGGTCACGGCGAGGTGGACGCAGACGCCGCGCTCCGCGACATGGACCGCTACGTCGAGGCGGGCGTGACGACGTTCGACTGCGCGGACATCTACGTAGGGGTCGAGGCGTTGGTCGGCCAGTGGATTCGCACGCGGCCCGGTGGCGCCTCGCGCATCCAGGTGCACACGAAGTACGTGCCGGATCGCGATCGCCTGCCGACGCATACACGTGCCGACGTCGAGCGCGGCATCGAGCGGTCGCTGTCGCGCCTGGGCGTGGACGCGCTGGACCTCGTGCAGCTGCACTGGTGGGACTACGACGTCCCCGGCTACATCGAGGCTGGGCAGTGGCTCACCGAGCTGCGCGCGGCGGGCAAGGTCCGCCATGTCGGGCTCACCAATTTCGATCAGCCTCGCCTGACGGAGTTCTTCACGGCTGGCGTGCCGGTCGTCTCGCACCAGGTGCAGTACTCGGTGCTCGATCGACGTCCCGCGCCGGCGATGGCGGCGTTCGCGCGGGGCCACGCCATCGGGTTGCTGTGCTACGGCGCGCTCGCAGGTGGCTTCCTGTCGGAACGGTGGCTGGGCGTCGAGGCGCCCACTGGTCCGCTCGAGAACCGGTCGCTCGTGAAGTACAGGCTGATCATCGACGAGTTCGGCGGGTGGGCGATCTTCCAGCGGATGCTCGGCGTGTTGTGCGATGTCGGTTATCGTCATGGCGTCGGCATTGGTCCGGTCGCCATGCGCTGGGTGCTCGATCGACCGGGCGTCGCCGGCATCATCGTCGGCGTTCGCCACGCCGCGCATCTCTCGTCCATCGAGTCGGCGCTCGCCCTTCAGCTGACGAAGGCGGACCTGGACGCCATCGCCGCCGTTCATGCGGACGCAAAGGGGCCGGCGGGCGAGGTGTACGGCGTCGAACGCGTCAAGGGGGGTCCGCACGCGTCGATCATGCGGTACACGCTGAACCGCGAGGAGGGCCACGGGGCCTGCGATGCGCTCAGCGCTGTGCGAGGTCCGGCTGCCGGTGCAGCCGGCCCGCCCGCATCACGTGCGTGAGCGAGCGGAACGCGCGGACGTCGTTCCGCGGATCCTCGCTGAGCACCAGGAGATCCGCGATGCGCCCCTTCTCCAGCGTGCCGAAATCGCGCTCGCGGCGCATCGCCCGCGCGCCGTTCCTCGTGGCCATCACGACGATCTCCCCCGCGGGGATGCCCGCCGCCTGCATCGCCTCCATCTCGTTGTAGATGGACGGCCCGTGCAACGTGAGCGGGTTGCCGGCGTCGGTCGCGACTACGATGGTATTGCCGGACGCGTGCACGCGCTTGAGGTTCTCGCCCATCAGCGCGACGCGTGCGCCCACGGCCTCGAGGCGCCGGAACGCGACGTCCACCGTGCGCCGCTCCTCCGGAATGAGCGGTCTCAGCGGACCGACGTCGTTGATCTTCGCGACGGTGTCCGGGTCCACGCAGCGCCCCGGATCGTCGATAGGGAACGGCAGGCCCAGGCCGATCGCCACGTTCGCGCGCGTGGCGTTGCGCCCGACAATCAGCGTCGGCGCGTACACCGCCCGGTTCGCGGAGAGCAGCGTCAGGAACTCCTCGTCCACCGGCTGGTCCTCCACGCTGTGCACCAGCAGCACCGCCCCGGCGCGCAGCGCCACCTTCGCCTCGCGGAGGCCGGTCGCGTGCACGATGAGGTCGAGTCCCGCAGCCTTGGCCGCCGCCCCGACCTCCATCATGCGGCCGTCGAGTTCATCGCGCCGCGCGGGCTGCGGCGCGAGATACCAGATTTTCACCGCCTGCGCGCCCATCGACTTCAGCGTGGACACGCTCAGACGCACGTCGTCCGACGTCGCCATCGGGAGGAACGTGTAGACCTCCTTGTCGACATCGAGCGCGCTGCGCCCGGCGTGTGTGATGAGCGGGCCGGCCGCGCGGACGTGCGTCGCCATCGGGTCCGCCTCGGCTCTCGCCGGCAACTGCGTCGTCCACGGGTGGCCCCCGACGTCGTACACCGCCGTGATGCCGCTGCAGAGGTACGAGCGGAACCAACGCTCCGGTGTTGCGCGCAGCGCTCGCGCGGTCTCCGCGTAAGGATAGATGGCCGGCGCGGCAAGGCCGTCAGGACGTCCATCCACCCACCCCGTCTGACTGAAGTGCACGTGCGCGTCGACGAGCCCAGGTGTGACGAAGCGCCCGGCGGCGTCCACGCGCGTGGCGCCCTCGGGCACCGGGCACTCGGCGGCCGTGCCGACGCACGCAATGCGATCGCCGGTCACGACGACCACGCCGTTCCGAACGGAGCGGCCGGTGCCGTCGAGGACCGTGCCGCCCACGATCGCGGTGGTCTGGGCCGGTGCGGTCGATGCGAGCAGCAGAACGGCGGGCAGGACGTACCGGACGAGGATGCGCGTCGTGATGCGGTCCATAGGGGCGAAAGGATATCGCATCGGTAGAGGGCCCCCGGACATCTGCTCAGGGGGCGCACATGAGAATTATTGAAAAATAGAGTTCTGATATCTATAATTCAACAATGAGGAGCGTCGCGCGACAAGGATATCGACAGCAGGTCCAGGACTCGCTCGCGCGCTTCAGGATCACGGCCCTGCTGGGCCCGCGCCAGTGCGGCAAGACGACACTGGCGCGGTCATTCGCAACCCGCACGGATGGCTACTTCGACCTCGAGGACCCCCTCGACCAGGCCCGCCTCGAAGCGCCGCGCCAGACGCTGGGCCCTCTGACCGGACTGGTCGTCATCGACGAGATTCAGCGCAGGCCGGACCTGTTCCCTCTGCTCCGCGTGCTCGCGGATCGGGAGGGCTCGCCCGCCCGCTTTCTGATCCTGGGCAGCGCCTCGTTGGACCTGGTCAAGGGCGTGTCGGAATCGCTGGCCGGGCGCATCGGCTTCGTGGATCTCGCCGGCTTCGACGCGACGGAAGTCGGATTCGACCGACTGGGCGATCTGTGGCTGCGGGGAGGCTTCCCCGAGTCGTTTCTCAGTGCGTCCGACGAGGCAAGCCTGCACTGGCGGCTTCAGTTCATCCGCACGTTCCTCGTCCGGGACATTCCGCAGCTTGGCATCACCGTCCCCTCGGAGCAACTCCGGCGCTTCTGGCTGATGGTGGCGCACTACCACGGCCAGACCTGGAACGCCTCGGAGATCGCGGGCTCGCTCGGCGTCAGCTACAAGACGTCGCAGCGCTACCTCGACATCCTCACCGGCGCCTTCAT
Organism: uncultured Vicinamibacteraceae bacterium; assembly: GCA_964387935.1. Classification (GTDB taxonomy): domain Bacteria; phylum Acidobacteriota; class Vicinamibacteria; order Vicinamibacterales; family JAFNAJ01; genus CAYLZN01. Next base: position 8,051 of record CAYLZN010000218.1, read on the forward strand.
GATTCGATCGCTGCCGCCCTGGACGGAGAACCTCGGCAAGCGCGTGCGGAAGGCGCCGAAGATCTACATGCGCGACAGCGGGCTGTTCCACGCCCTGCAGGGAATCCGCTCCGTGCCCGAACTCCAGTCACACCCCAAGCTTGGCGCGTCGTGGGAAGGACTGGCCCTCGAGCACGTCCTGCGCCTCGTGCGCGCCGAACCCGGGGAAGCGTTCCATTGGGGTACCCACGGAGGTGCCGAGCTGGATCTGCTCCTCGTGCGCGGATCGCGGCGCTGGGGTTTCGAGTTCAAGTACGCCGATGCCCCGCGCACGACGAAGGCGATGCGCATGGCGCTGGACGATCTGCGCCTGGAACGACTCTTCGTGATCTACCCGGGAGACCAGGACTACCTGCTCGACGATCGCCTCGCCGTCGTCGCCCTGCGCAACATCGAGCGCGTGCGCGAGTCCATCGAAGGCGTCGCACCGGCGTGAGTACACGGCTCGGAATCGTCGAGCGCGCGTGCGCGCGGGGTTCACCGACGTCCCGGTGACCGGGACGTACCCACGGGACAGGACGCTGGCGAGGCGCTTACTTCGGCGCCGGCCCTCCGACGGCCTTGAGCACGAGGTCGACCTTCGTCGGCGCGCCGCGCGTGATCACGGCGTAGCGCTGGTCGTTGATGAACCACAACTGCCCGGCGTCCTCGATGCGCGCCTGCACGGCATAGCTGTGGCTGGCTTCGATCTTCGCGGGGTCGTACGGGATCTCGAACGCGAACGGCACCTGCCTGCCCTTCGCCTCGATGATCTGCTCGCCCAGGACGACGGCCTTCGCGTCTGCGCGCGACACGTCCACGAGCTGGACCTTCACCACCGCTGTTGGCGGGAGGGCGATGCGCTCGCGGTAGGCGACCGTCCCGGTCACCTTGCCAGTCGGTGCGGGCGTGGAGGCCGACGAGGGCGCCTCGGCCTGCGCCGGCTGCGCGACGCGCCGTACGTGCCTGTCCACGATTCCGAACAACAGATCCTGCGGATCGGTCTCGCAGTCCTTGGCGATGCCCGTCCCCGCGTCGATTCCCGCTTCCTTCGTGTTCGGGAACGTCAGGTGGCGGTTGGCCAGTGACACGGTCGCCAGGGTCGCGACGATGTCGTACATGGCCGGATACTGCTTGCCGGCGACAGCCCAGGCCTGCGCGCACGTCATGGGCATCAGGTCCTCCGCTCTCAGCGCCCTGGGCTTCTCGGCGGTCTTCGGCGCCGGCTTCTCTGCCGCCGTTGTCGCCGGCTTCGTCGCCTTCGTCGCCGTCGGGACTGGCTGTGCTGTGGGCGCCTGCGCGCCGACGTGTGGTGCCGACGCCGCAAGCAGGCCGGCGAGTGCCCACGTCGCGGCGACTCGAGTCGTCATGGTCAGTGCGCTGCTCACTTGATCACCTTCCGTACCTTGTTGATCCGGTTCACGGACTTCGTCGCATCGGCGACATCGTCCAGCGTCTCCGCGACGTCGGCGACCCGCAGCGCGGTCTCGACGCCGTCGCCGGCCACCGCGCCGATCACGTCGCGGCTGTCGACCTTCCGTACTTTGCGCTCGAGGTCCTTCCCCGCGTCGTCGACCGCGTCCTTCACATCGTCCACGTCGAAGTCGGCGACCTTCTTCGCCACGTTCGCGACGTCATCGGGGAGTGCGGCGTCCAGCGCGGCGTCGAGCGCCGCGTCCTTGGCGGCCTCCTCGAGCCCTGCACGCGCAGCCTTGCCGACGGTCTTCGTCAGGGCCTTCGACTTCCAGTCCGCCGAAAGCCCCACCGGCACGGCTGCAACGACCGTGAGGAGGAGCGCAGCAGCGAAGCCGCGAGGCCGCAGCGACGGGACGGATTCGTGTCGCATGGTCTCCGATTTCCTTCGATAAGAGCCGGACGGGCCACGGCGCCAAGGACGGTGCAGGGGCCCCCGCAGGACCGGCAACCGTTCGAACTTAGCAGACCGCGACCGCCCGGCCCACTTGTCAGAAGGGACAGGGTCTCAGAAGCACGGCCGGGCCTGCACGCTGCACGGGCGCGACGCCGCGAGGCGCCCCTTGTCCAGCGTGCCGAAATCGCTCTCGCGGCGCATCGCCCGGGCGCCGTT
>CAYLZN010000219.1:0-10124 GCA_964387935.1 uncultured Vicinamibacteraceae bacterium
CGGCTCGGCCGGGCGCGGGCACCGCGGCCATCGGGCCCGGGCTGGTCGCGACCGCGGCCGCCGCGCTGCGCACGACGACCTCCCGCGCGGCCGGCACGCCCCAGCCGGCGGCGTAGAGTCCGCACAGCGCGTGGTTGAACGTGATGATCTCACCCGGCTTCGGGTGGTTCGTGAAGAGCGACACGACGTCCGGCTTGTCGCCGAGCACGTCGTCGGTGAAGCCCTTGAGGGCCTTCTTCGGGCCCACTTCGACGAACGTGCGGACGCCCTCGGCGTAGAGGGTCTCGAGGCTCTTGACCCACTGCACCGGCGCCGCGATCTGCTGCATCAGCAGCGCCTTGATCTCGGGCACGCTGGTCGGGTACAGCCCGCCTGTCACGTTGGCAACCATCTTCTTGGCGGGCGGCGTGATCCGCAGGCGATCGAGCAGCGCGCCGAGCGGCGTGCTCGCGAGGGCGACGATGCGGGTGTGGAACGCGTGGCTCACCGGCAGGCGCACGGCCTGGATGCCCTTCGCGGTGAACGCCTCGATGGCGCGGCGGACGGCCTCGCTGTCGCCGCCGATCACGCACTGGGACCGGCTGTTGATGTTGGCCGCCACCACGTAGCCGTCAATCGAACGCAGCGCGTCCTGCACGACTTCCGGGGGCGCCATCACGGCGGCCATCCAGCCGTTGTCCTCCATGCTGAGCACGGTCATCTCGCGGCCGCGCGCGGCGGAGGCCTCGACCGCGTCGGCAAACGGCATGACGCCGGTGGCCACGAGCGCGGCGTACTCGCCGAGCGAGTGCCCCATCGCGTAGTCGGGCTCGAAGCCGTACTCCCCGAGCAGACGACGGATGGCCTCGTCGACGGTCAGCACGGCGGGCTGGGTGATCGCGGTCTGCTTGAGCGCCTCCTCGGCCTGCTGCACGGCCGCCCCGTCGTTGCCGTCGACGAAGATGAAGCTGCTCAGGGCCCGCCCGCCGAGCACCGGAGTCATGGCCTCGTCGGCCTCGGCGAACGTGCGGGCCACCGAGGGCTCGATGGCGGCCAGCTCCTTGCCCATGTTCACCCACTGGCTGCCCTGCCCCGGGAAGAGGAACGCGAGTGTGCCGACGCGCGGACCGCTGCCGCGGAAGATGCCCTGTGCCTGCAGCGCCTTCCACGCCTGGGTGGTGTCGAAGCCCATCGCGCGCTCGGTCTTCGTCAGCTTCTCGAGCAGTTCGTCCCGGGTCCCGTAGTCGATCGCCAGGCGCTCGCGGGCCGCGAGCGCCACGGGCTCCGGCGCGGTGACCGGTGGCAGCGCGCCCTCCCTGACGCGCGCGAGCAGGTCCTCGAGACGGCCCTTCAGCGCGGCCGCGGTGTCGGCCCCGAGCATGGCGATTCCGCGGAGCGGGGCCTTGCCCGCCCGCGGGCCGGAGACCGACGGGGCGTCTGGCAGGGCCGACACGCTCACCGTCGGCTTCCGCGTCGTCAGCTCACCGGGACGATGCTCCTCGAGCACGACGTGGAAGTTCGTGCCCCCGAATCCGTACGCGCTGACGCCCGCACGACGAGGCGTGCCGTTGCTGCGCGGCCATTCCCGCAGCGAGTGGTTGAGGACGAACGGCGACTGCGAGAAGTCGATGGCTGGGTTGGGACGCTCCGCATTAAGCGTCGGCGGCAGCGACTTGTTGTGAATCGCGTAGACGGTCTTCAGCAGGCCGGCGGCCCCGGCGCCCGCCTTCAGGTGGCCGATGTTGCTCTTGGCCGACCCGAGGGCGATGCTCCCGCGCCGCGCGCCACTGAAGATCGAGCCGAGACTCTCGACCTCGACGACGTCGCCGACGCGCGTGCTGGTGCCGTGGGCTTCGACCAGCGTCGCCGTGGCGGGGTCGAGACCGGCGTCACGCCAGGCGCGCTCGCACGCGAGTTTCTGCCCGATCGGATTTGGCGCGGTGATGCCCTTGCCCTTGCCGTCGCTCGACCCGGCGATCCCGCGGATGACGGCGTAGACGCGATCGCCGTCGCGCTCCGCGTCGGCGAGGCGCTTCAGCAGGAAGGCCGCGGAGCCCTCGCCCATGACGAAGCCGTCGGCGCCGTCGCCAAACGGGCGCGTCCCCGTGGCGCTCAGCGCGCCGATCTTGCAGAACTTGACGAAGGTGGACGCGCCCATGTTGCGGTCCACGCCTCCGGTGAGCACGGCGTCGCAGTGGTGATCGACCAGCAGGTTGATCGACGCGTCGATGGCGGCGAAGCTCGAGGCGCAGGCCGCGTCGGTGATGAAGTTCGGCCCGCGGCAGTTGAGGACGTTCGCGATGCGGCCGGTCATCACGTTGGGCAGTTCCCCCGGCATCGAGTCCTCGGTGATGGGCGGCAACGCGCTGCCCACTCGCTCGTGCCACTGCGCGAGAATGGCGGCACGCACGTCCGCGGGCAGCTCCGCGAACTCCCGCACGGCCGAGAGCGCGCGGACGTACTCCGGAAACGCGATGCGCAGGTGCGTCGCGTAGTGCAGTTCGCCGCCCATCGCGGTGCCGAACACCACCCCCGTGCGCTCCAGGTCGAGCGGCCGGGCGGGATAGCCGTAGTCGTCGAGGGCCTCGGCGGCGATGGTCACCGCCCACTGCTGCCCCTGGTCCATGGCGCCGGCGACGCGGGGCGGAGTGTGAAAGCGCTTCCAGTCGAACGAGAAGCCGCGCACCCACGAGCCGATCTTCGTGTAGCTCTTGTCCGGCGCCGCGGGATCCGGATCGTAGTAGTCGGCGACACTCCACCGGCCAGGCGGCACCTCGGTAATCGAATAGCGCTTCTCGCAGATGTTGCGCCAGAACGCGGGGGCCGTCGGGGCGTCGGGCAGGATCGCGCCAAGACCTACGACGGCGACGGCCCGCTCATGTCGTTCGTCCATGTGAACTCCTCCACGCACAAATCCGACCATTCCGGGGGCCCAGGGGGCGGACCAGGGGAACGGGCCACCACGTCGCGGTGGCACCACTGCGTGCGACTGAAGAAGGATCGTGGGGGCGCGAACCGGGCGCTCGCGTCGCGCACGCGCAAGGGGCGCGAGCAGAAAACGCCGGTCATGTTATCGAAGTCGCCACGCGAATTCCCGCCGCACCGCAGCGCAAACACCGCGCGAACTGCCGCACTGCGGCGGCCGCGGCGGGCCCTGCCCTGCCGCGCCGCGGCGGGAAATGCGCGCGCCGGTTCGATAGCATGCGAGCGGCTTCCCCGGCGGGGCTCCCCCCAGGTCCCCCGGTGCTCCCACCCCGGCCCAGTAGCGCGCGCGTCGAGATCGGCGTGAGCCGCGAGATCACGCCGCGCGGCAGGACCGCATCGCACTCGAGGAGGTGTCCGTGGAAGGCCTCCAGTCTCCCGCTCAGGCGACCTTCTGGTTCATCCAGGGGAACGTCCTCTTCTGGATCCTCAAGGTGGTCGGCCTCGGCGCGTTCGCCTACATCATCGCCAGGCGGGTGGTGCCGCTCATGCGGGGTGCCGCCGACGTCCGCTTCGATCGATCCTGGGTCCGCCTCGTCACCACCTTCCAGTACTGGTTCGCGCAATGGAAGCACCCGCGCTACTGGTTCTCCGGGGTGCTGCACATCCTGGTCTTCGCCGGCTTCCTGATCCTCTTCACCCGCGCCATGACCGTCATCATCCGCGGGATGGCCGACGGCTTCGTGATGCCCGGGCTGTCCGGCCAGGCCGGGCAGGTCTACGCGGTGATCACGCAATACGCGACGACGGTGGTGTTCATCTGCATGGTGGTCGCCGCCGTCCGTCGGATCGTCTTCAAGCCGGCCCGCTACCAGGTGCCCGAACGGTACGGCAAGGGGCACCCCGCCGACGCCATCTTCCTGCTGGCGCTCATCGCCGCCCTGATGTTCTCCGACAGCCTGTTCGAGGCCACGGAAGCGGCGGCCCACGGTCCGCACGGCGAGGCGCTCGCGGCGGGCACGCTGCCGTGGATGCTGCACCAGGGCCTGGCGGGCGCGCCCCTCTCCACGCTGCAGCCCCTGCACCTGGGAGCGTTCCTGGCCCACGACGTGCTCTTCTTCTTCCTGCTGGCCTATCGGCCCTTCGGCATCCAGTTCCACGTGGAGACGTCACTCTTCAACGTCTACTTCGCCAAGCTGGACCGCGGCACCGTGAAGCCGGTCAAGTGGGGCGTACCCGACGAGCAGTTGGCCGAGGTGAAGTCGTTCGGCGTGAAGCGGTTCGAGGACTTCACGTGGAAGCACATGCTCGACTTCTACTCCTGCGCGGACTGCGGGCGCTGCTCGGACAACTGCCCGGCCAACGCCGTCGGGCGGCCCCTCTCCCCGCGCTTCATCACCATCAAGGCGCGCGACTACGCCTTCGAGCACTACCCGATGTTCGGCGCCCCCAAGGCGGGCGCGCCGCTCATCGGCGGCATCTACTCGGAAGACGAGATCTGGTCCTGCACGACGTGCGGTGCCTGCGAGGAGGAGTGCCCCCTGCTCATCGAGTACATCGACAAGATGGTGGACCTGCGGCGCGGCATGGTCGACGACGGCAACGTCCCGCAGTCGCTGCAGAAACCGCTCAAGGCGCTCGAGAGCCGGGGCAATCCCTACGGCAAGATGGAGAAGAAGCGCGCCGAGTGGACGAAGGCGAAGACCTTCAAGGACACCTGTGACGTCCCGACGCTGGACGGCGCCAACGGCGCCGACACGCTCTACTTCGTCGACAGCATCACCTCGTTCGACGACCGCATGCAGGCGATCGGGCGCGCAACCGCCCGCATCCTCGACCACGTCGGCGCGCGGTTCGGGATCCTCGGCGCTGCCGAGAAGGACAGCGGCCACGAGGTGCGGCGCTTCGGCGAGGAAATGCTCTTCCAGGCGCTCCGCGACCACAACACCGAGGCCATCAAGGCGTCCGGCGTGACGCGGATCGTGACCGCCGATCCCCATGCCCTGAACGCGCTCAGGCACGACTACCAGGACCTGCCGCCCGTCGAGCACATCAGCCAGGTGATCGCCCGCGAGGTGCGGACTGGCGCGATCACCTTCAAGCCGGTCGAGCAGGACGGGCGGACCTACACGTTTCACGACCCCTGCTACCTCGGTCGCCACAACCAGGTCTACGACGATCCCCGGCAGGTCCTCGACGCGATCCCGGGCCTGACGCGGGTCGAGATGGAGCGGTCGCGGGACCGTTCCTTCTGTTGCGGCGGCGGCGGGCTGATGCTGTTCTACGAGCCGAAGGAGGACCAGCGCATGGGCGTGCTGCGCGTGAAGATGGCCGCCGAGGCCGGCGCCAGCGTCATCGTCACCGCCTGTCCGTTCTGCATGGTCAATGTCGAGGACGCCATCAAGGTCGCGGGCCTCGAAGGTAAGATGACCGCCATCGACCTGGCGGAGCTGGTCGATCAACAGATCGCGCGCCCAGCCGTGCCCGTCGCCTGACGGCACGGCCGGCGCGTTCGTCGTGGAGGTGAACGTGGAGATTCTCGTGTGTGTGAGGCGCGTTCCGGATACGTCGGAGAACGAGATCCGGCTCAACGAGGCCGGTAACGACATCGAGCGCGACGATCTCGTGTACTCGGTCAACGAGTGGGACAACTACGCGGTCGAGGAAGCGCTGCAGATCGCGTCCCGCACCGGGGGCCAGGTGAAGGTCGTCACCGTCGGCGGCGAGGACGACGAGGAGGTCCTGCGCCGGCAGATGGCGATGGGCGCCAACGGCGGCGCGCTGCTGTCCGACCCCGCCTTCGAGGGCTCGGACGGCCGTGGGATCGCCGCCATCCTCAGCGCCTTCGTGAGGAAGGGGAAGTACGACCTGATCCTCACCGGCGTGCAGGCCGACGACGGCGGTGCGCAGGTGGGGGGCATGATGGCGGCGATGCTGGACTACCCGTTCGCGTCGCTGGTCAACCACATCGAGGCGCAGGGCGCCACGCTGAAGGTCGGCCGCGAAGTGCAGGGCGGCAACCAGGAGATCAACGAAATCGACCTGCCCTGCGTGCTGTCCATCCAGACGGGCATCAACGAGCCGCGGTACGTGGGCATGAAGGGCATCCGGCAGGTGCAGTCGATCCCGATCCCGACGCTCGGCGCCGCCGACCTGGGCCTCGACCCCGCGACGGTGGGCGCGGCGGGCGCGCACGTGACCCGCACGGACTACTTCGTACCCGTCGCCGGCAAGGGGGCGGAGATGCTCACGGGCGATCGCGACGCGATCGTCGGCAAGCTCGTCGAACTGCTGAAGGCCAACGGAGGGTTGAAGTAATGGCGCGCATCTTCGCCTTTGTCGAACATACCGGTGGCGTGGCCGACGACACGGCGGCCGAACTGGCTGCGGCCGCGAGGACGATCGATCCGTCCGCCTCTCCGACCGCGATCGTGACGGGCGCGGGACCGCACCTCGACGCCGTCGCCAGCGCCCTGACCAGCACGTACCAGGAAGTGTGGAAGGTCGGCAGCGACGCGCTCGGCAGCCCCAATGCCGAACTCGTGCGCCAGGCGCTCCTCGCGGTCATCCCGGCCGGGAGCCTCGTGCTGGTGCCCCACGCGCACTTCGGACTCGATCTCGGGCCGGGCCTGGCGATCAAACTGAACGCCGCGTACCTGCCAGACGTGGTGACCATCGACGGCGTCGAGGGCACCGTGCTCAAGGCCTCCCGTCAGGAATTCGGGGGCCAGCTGAGCGCCCATGTGCGCTGCACGCTCGCCAGGGGCGCGGTCATCACGGTGCGGCCGGGCGCCTTCAAGCCGGACGGCGCCGCGGGCGCCGGCGGAACGGTCGTCGACAAGTCCTCCGCCGCGGGCGCGCTCTCCGCGCGTCGGCGTTATCTGGACACGGTCGTCGCCGAGGCCGGCGATGTCGACATCACCAAGCACGCCGTGCTCGTGTCGGTCGGCCGAGGCATCCAGGATCAGGACAACATCTCGATTGCCGAGGAACTGGCGGAGGCCCTCGGGGCCGCGGTCAGCTGTTCCCGTCCCGTCGTGGACGCCAAGTGGCTCGACAAGTCGCGGCAGGTTGGCTCCTCGGGCAAGACCGTCAAGCCGAAGGTGTATCTCGCCTGCGGCATCAGCGGCTCGTTCCAGCACCTCGCCGGCCTCAAGGGCAGCCCGTTCATCGTCGCCATCAACAAGAACGCCAGCGCACCGATCTTCCAGGTGGCCGACGTGGGCATCGTCGACGACGTGCTCGAATTCATGCCGGCGCTGACCGAGAAGGTCCGCGACATCCAGGGCGCGTAATCACACAGAGGCACCGCTCATGATTGCTCCGAAGACCCTGAAGCTCAGTCTCAAGTCCCTGAGGGATTTCGCGAAGGGCCACCTGCCCGACGAGAAACTGCGCGAACTGGACGAGAAGGACGAATGTCCGGTCGACATCGTCCGCTACATGTGCAATCCGGACAAACTGGCGATCCAGCTCCTGTTCGTGCCCGAGGAGTACGGGGGCCTCGGGGGCGGGGCCTTCGACGTCTACTGCATCTGCGAGGAGATGGCCCGCATCGACCTCGGCATTGCGACGAGCGTCCTGGCCACGTTCCTCGGCAGCGATCCGATCACCGTCGGGGCGACGCCGGAGCAGAAGAAGATCTGGCTGAGCCGCATCGCGGACGAGGGCATCCTCTTCGCCTACGGGGCGACGGAGCCCGAGGCCGGCAGCGATCTGGGCTCGCTGCGGACGACGGCCGAACCGGTGCTGGAGGATGGCCACGTTGCCGGCTACAAGATCAACGGCCTGAAGCAGTGGATCAGCAACGGCGGCATCGCCGATGCGTACACCATTCTCGCCAACACCCCGGGTGGCCCGAGCTGGTTCGTGGTCGAACGCGGCGCGAAGGGGTTCAGCTACGACAAGCCGGAGAACAAGCATGGCATCCGCCTGAGCAACACGGCGGCGCTCGCGCTGAGCGACGTGTACGTGACCCCGGATCGGCTCATCGGCGGCGTCGAGGGTCAGGGGCTGATCCAGGCGCAGGCGGTGTTCGGGTACACACGCGTGATGGTGGCGGCCTTCGGCCTGGGCGCCGGGTGGGCCGCGCTCGACCGCGCGATTCCCTACTCGGTGAAGCGCATTCAGGGGGGCGGTCCGCTCTCGGAGAAGCAGGGCTACACCCACAAGCTGATCGTGCCGCATGTCGCGCGGCTCGAGGCGGCGCGCGCCTACATCGAGGAAACGGCGGATCGCATCGACGCGGGCAACGAGGGCAGCCTGAACACCGAGGGCGCGATTGCCAAGTACATGGCGACCGAGGCCGGCAACGCGGCCGCGGAGGCCAGCATCCAGGCGCTCGGCGGGTACGGCTACACGCACGACTACATGGTCGAGAAGATCAGTCGCGACGTGCGCATCACCTGCATCTACGAGGGCACCTCGGAGATCATGGAGATGACCATCAGCCGCGACCGCTGGCAGCTCCACCTGAAGACGCGCGGGCAGTACTACCACGACCAGGCGAGGACGTTCGAGGCACTGCACGCGACGACCCCGAACGTGGGCGCCGACGTGGCGGCGCTGGCCCTGCATGCGCTCGCGGAGGTCCTGGAGAAGGCGCGCGTGGCGCGTCTCACGCGACACCAGCACGTGCTGTTCCGCCTCGGCGAGCTCGTCGCCTACGCGGAGTGCGCGGGCAGCCTCGCGAGCCGTGCGGCGCGCCTGGCCCAGGGGAAGCTGAACGAGAAGACCAGCAAGCGCTTCGACGCCACCGCGATCGCGGCCATCAGCCGCGTGTTCGCGCGGCAGGCCGCGGCGAAGGTCGCCGAGGACGGACTGCGGTGGATTGCCGGGACCGACGGGGCACGTGGCGCGGACGTGGACGCCTTTGGCGCAGCCATCGGCCTGGCGGCCATCCACCGCGCGCAGGCGGGCATGGTGGCGGACATGGATTTCGTCGCCGACGTGCTCTACAACCGCGTCGCGAAGAAGACGGCCGCGGCCGCGTCGGCGTAGCGTCAGTACGGCACGCGGACGCCAGGCTCGTCGGCCGGGAAGTCCTTCGTGTTGCGGGTGACGAGGAGCGCGGACTCCGTGCGGGCACTTGCCCAGATGAGGGCGTCGGGCAGCCTGAGGCGATGGGCGCGGCGGAGGTCGATGGCCTCCCGCGCGACGCGCTTCGAGACCTCCACGATCTGGAAGTCGCGCAGGAACATCTCGATCACGTCCTCCTCGTCGGCGTTTCGCGCGCCGACGAGGACTTCCATCAGCGTGACCACGCTGATCCAGCGCTCGCGATGCCGGGCTAGCTCCTGCTGCGCCGCGGTGACGCCGTTGAGGTAATCGATGAGGATGTTGGTGTCGAAGAGCGCCTTCATCGGCGCCCGGCCCGCCGGTCCCACTCGCGCCTGAGGCGTTCCTGGTACTTCAGACCATCCACGGCGCCCCTCTTCCACAGCCCGAAGGCGGCGTCCGGGTGGCGCTGACGCGCGAGGCGCAGGTGGGCGGCGACGGCCTGTCGGACCGCCTCGGCCCTCGAGATGCCCTCGCCGCGGCAGAGCGCGTCGAGCGCCTCCACGTGCGCCTCGGGAAGGTCGATGATCGTGCGCATGCTAGTCATCATATCACGTCATCATATGATGCACTGGCGGTGCCGTGTTCCGAAATTTCGCGACAGCGTGAAAGGAGTACGATCGGGAGCAGGGCGCCTCCACATCTTCACGATGGCCCGGATTGACGAGGTCGGTCGGCCTGAAGTGGAGGTGGGCCATGCGTCATCGCGTCTTCGTCCCGGCGATCCTGCTCCTCGTCGTCGGCGACACCGCGGCACAGTCGCCCCAGGCGATCGTCGGCACCAACACGCTGGTGAGCGCCAGCGGCAGCGCGACGCCGGGCAGCGGCCCGGCCGCGGACCCTGCCATCAGCCGGGACGGCCGCTTCGCCGCCTTCAGCTCGCTCGCGTCGGACCTCGTGCCATCCGACACCAACGGCGTTGCCGACGTCTTCGTCTACGACCGACGCACCGGCGGGCGGATCCGCGTCAGCCTCGACTCGCTCGGCGCGGAGGGCACCTGCGGCAGCACGCATCCAGCGCTCAGCGGCGACGGCCGGTTCGTCGCCTTCCGGTCCTGCGCGCCGAACCTCGTGCCGGACGACAGCAACGGCAAGACCGACGTCTTCCTGCGCGACCGGGATTCTGACAACGACGGCGAACTCGACGAACCCGGGGCCGTCGCAAC
>CAYLZN010000220.1:0-9957 GCA_964387935.1 uncultured Vicinamibacteraceae bacterium
CGGAACCACGAATACGGCGGTACACGCGGGCGGCGTGCGCGGCGGCCTCGGCTACTTCACGTCGGCCACGGCCTTTGGCACCGATCGCTTCCTCGACCAGGTGTCGCTCGACAACCTGCACAACAGCGGCGACTCGGTGCGGGCGTTCGCCCGGCTGGACCTCGTGCCAACCCCGCGCGACATGGTGCGCGTCAATGCCATGGGGGGCCGCGCACGGTTCGAGCTCGCCGCCCTGCGCTCGCAGGACGCTGCGGGACAGGATCAGCGGCAGCGCCTGAGCGACGTCGCGGCGTGGGCGTCGTACACACGCAGCCTCGGCGCCCGCGCAACCGTCGAAGCGCTCGTCGGGCAGCGTCGCACGAACGCCCGTCTGATCCCGAGCGCCGGCGACACCCCCGTCACGGCCGCGCAGGACCGCGCGCTCGAGACGCTCACCGTCTCGACCAGACTCGCGCACGCGACCGGGACGGTCACCTGGCGCGGCGGCGTGGACGTGCAGCGGTTCCCCGTGCGTGAACACTTCACCATGGGCATCACCTCGCCCGCCTTCAATGCCCCGGACGCGTCCGGATTCAACGACAACCTGGTTCCGTACGATCTGACGCGAGGGGGCGTGCCGTTCGTGTTCGAGGATCGACAGACGGGCACGCTGGCCAGCGGCTTCCTCCAGACGTCCGCCCAGCGGGGACCGCTCACTGCGGTACTGGGCGTGCGGTTCGATGCGTACAACTTCCTCGTGGAGGGCCGGCAGGTGCAGCCGCGAACGGGCCTGGCGTTCCGCATCCCGGGGCGGGATCTCGTGCTGCGGGCGTCGTACAACAGGAACTACCAGACCCCCCCCAACGAGAACCTCCTCCTGTCCAGCTCGGAGGCCGCAGCGCGGCTGGCGCCGGATGTCGTGATCGAGGCCCTCGGCGGCAGTTCGCGTCCCATCCAGCCGCAGCGGGAGGACGTCGTCGAGATCGGGGCCCAGCTTGGCCTCGGACGTCTTGGCCTGCTCGACGTGGCCGCCTACCGGAAGCGCTCGGTCAACCAGCAGGACAACAACAACTTCTTCGACACGGGGATCATCTTCCCGACGTCACTGGCGGCCATCGCCGTCGGTGGCATCGAGGCGAGGCTGACCATGCCGACGCGCCGCGGCCTGACGGGCTCGATCAGCGCGACGTCGGGACGCGCCATCTCGACTCCCCCATTCACCGGTGGACTGTTCCTCGGACAGGACGCCATCGATCTGCTGTCGGCGGGCCCCTTCGCCATCGATCACGACCAGCGGCTGTCGGTGCACGGCACGATCTCGTACGACCCGCAGGGTCCCCTGTGGGTCAGTGGAGCCGTGCGGTACGACAGCGGCCTCGTCGCGAACCCGTCCAACCCGGCCGAAGTGGCCGCCGACCCCGACTTCGCCGACCTGCTGCCGTTTGTCGATCTCGACGCTGACGTGCCGCGCGTACGTCCACGCACGATGCTCGATCTCGCCGCCGGCATCGACCTCACTCGCGCCGACGGGCGACGGACCTGGACCGCGTCGCTGCAAGTGACGAACCTCACCAACCAGACGGCGCTCTTCAATTTCCAGTCCGTCTTCGTGGGCACGCGACTCGTGCAGCCGCGCACGGCGGCCGTGCGTGTGACGAGACACTTCTGACCTCAATCCGACCATCGGCTTGCGGCCTGCGGCGCACGGCGCGCGATGACCCCGTGCGAGGGTGCACTCGACACTCGGCACCTGCCACTCGACACTCGATACTTGACACTCGGCGCAGTGACCTGTGTCAGAGGCGCGCACGCGACAGGTGACAGATCTTGGCAGTTGATCGTCCACGTGGAAGGTCCGACACTGGAACATCGACTCATGGGAAGGACTGGGAGCTGCCGGCCGGTTCCGCTCGTCGCCTCGTCCGTCGGCGCGACGGGCCAGCGGGACTGGCCTTTGCGGAGGACCCGATGACCTCGAAACTCACACTCACCGCCGCACTGCTGGTCGCCGCTCTGGGCGCTGCGCCCGTGTCGACCCTCGCGCAGGAGCGTCAGGCGCCGCTCCTCACCGACGCCACCGCGTTCGGCCCCGTCACACTTGGCGTAGAGGAGGGTCTGCGTCTCTGCCACGCCAACGCCTTCGGCGACGGATCGGTCCGCGGCTATTGGCTGCTCTTCGTGCTCGGCGACGGCAGCGTCAAGCCGGCAGGCGTGCAGCGCGTGCCGCTCGACCGGGGCCAGGGTGGCTGCATGGACCTCGGGGCCTTCAAGTTCTTCAGGGCGGAGGACGAACGGTCCGTGTCGCTGCTCGCCGTGCTGATCGGCGTGCGCGGCCAGGGTGGGGGGTTCCGCAACCTGTTCGCGAGCGTCCAGCGCTTCGAGATGCTCGAGGGCGGGGCGCACGCGTACGGGGAACTCTTGCCGGCGGTCCAGAAGCCGAACCTGCTGTTGCCCGCGCTCCCGGCGGTTCAGTAGGCGATCAGTTTTCAGTTTTCAGTTGCCAGTGTTCCAGTTGCCAGTTGTCAGTTGTCAGTTGCCAGGAACGCGGCCACGCAAGCGCTCGGTCGGGCAGGCACTCGGCACTCGGCACGGTCACCACATCGTTTCTGACGGATCAGGGATAGAATTGAAGGGTCCCGGGGCTGTCGCTCCGGGGCCCCTGCCCCCCACGGCACCGCCCCCACACGCGGAGCCGCTCATGTTCGTGCGTGCGTGGACCCTGGCCATCCTGCTGACGGCGTGCCCCGTCCTGGCCGCGGCCGGTCCTTCTCAGCTGCCCTTCCGGCTCGCCGGTCCGTACATCCTGGTGGACGTGCTCGTCAACGGTGAGCATCGTGCCGTCTTCTGCCTGGATACGGCCAGCAGC
Source organism: uncultured Vicinamibacteraceae bacterium (assembly GCA_964387935.1). Taxonomy (GTDB): domain Bacteria; phylum Acidobacteriota; class Vicinamibacteria; order Vicinamibacterales; family JAFNAJ01; genus CAYLZN01. Next base: position 2,846 of record CAYLZN010000220.1, read on the forward strand.
ATCACCCTGATCAACGACCGTCTGGCGAAACATCTGAAAGTGCCCATCGACAGCGCCCGCCGTGTGGTCACGCAGACCGGCGTGGAACAGATGCGTCAGGGCCGACTGTCCTCACTCCGCGTCGGTCCTCTCACGGTGTCCGACCTCAGCGTCACGGTCACGAAGCTGTCGCCGATCACCGCGGTCGCACCCACGGTGGGCGGGGTGATCGGGCAGGACGTCGTCGGGACGACGAGCTACCTCGTGGACTATCGTGAAGGACTGATCGAGTTCGAGCGGGCACGGCGCGTGCGGCGCGCGCTCGTGGGCACCACCGTGCCCGTGGCGCGTGTCGGGCGCCGGCTGCTGGTCCAGGCCTGGCTCACGCTCACGACGTCAGCGGAGGCGGTGCCGATGCTGCTGGCGCTCGACTCGGCCGCCTCCGCGGTCACGCTGTTCGAGCGGACGTCTGTGCACGACGCGCCCCTGCGCCTCGAGGGCCGCACGAAGCCCGTATGGGTCCATTCGGTCGAAGGCAGCCAGAAGGCCGTCAAGGGCGTGGCCCACGAGCTCACCGTGGGGGGCCACGTCCTGCGCCGCGTCCCGGTCACGGTCATGGACATGCCCGAGGGCTGGCAGGATCACGGACAGCACGGGCTGCTGCCCACGTCCGCCTTCGACGCCATCTACTTCGACCACGGAGGCCAGGCGGTCCTGCTGAACCCGCAACGCCTGGACCGCACGGTGGCTGTCGAAGACGATGGGGAGGCGAACAGCCCGGAGCAGCCGCGACACTGACCCTGATCGGACAGAACGGCGGGCAGCGATCGGCTGGCGACCAGCGGCCTTCTGCCGTGCTGGCCGCGCGCCGTGCGCCGCAGGCCGCAAGCCGAGTGGCACATCGCGGCTCCCAGCGATCCAAACGCCGCTGATGGCCGTACGCCGCCGTACGCCGTACGCCGCCCTACTGCCCCGTCACAATCGCGCTGATCGCACCCGTCACCTGGTGCACCGTGCAGCGATTGTACGGCGCGCAGTTCGGTTGCGCCGCCGCGGTCGTCATCTGCAGCCGGAACGTCTCGCTCACGCCGGCGGTTCCTTGCACGACCCACGTGACGGCACCGACTGCCCCCGCGGGGTTCGGCGAGGACATCCACTGCTCCGGCGAGTGCTCGGGACTGCGGTCCCGCACGAGCCAGAAGCCGACCTGCTCGCTGCGATTGTTGAAATTGCGCAACGTCGCGTCGAGCTTGATCGTCACCGGCCGCCCGGGCTCTCCCGCCGGCGTCACGGTCAGCACCGCCACGTCGTCGTTGGCGACCTGCACGATCGTGATGGCCGCGGAGTTCTGCACGAACGCCACTTGAGGGGTCAGGCCCGGATCTGCCGCCGGCCCTTGCGGCCCCTGAGGCCCGATGGCGCCATCCGCACCGGCCGGGCCTGCGGGCCCCGCCGGGCCCGACGGTCCCTGCGGTCCCTGGGTTCCCGGCACGCCCTGCGGCCCGGCTGCGCCTCGCTCGCCCGCCGGGCCAGCCGCTCCCCGGGCGCCGGTCAGCCCCATCGGCCCCATGGGTCCGGCCGGGCCGGCCGGACCCGCTGGCCCGCGCGGTCCCTGGATGTTCCAGGCGAGCGGCCACTCGCGCCGCGAGCACTCGTCGTGGCGCTCGACGATGCGAACCTGCCCCTTCGAACTCACGCACGCGCGAATGACGCGCGTCGAGGGGTCCGAGGTCGCGTGCACCGGTGACACGAGGGTCACCGCTCCAATGCTCACGCTGCCAACCAGCATCGCCGCCTGCCGACATGACTTCCGCATGGCACCCGCGACCTCCCGGCGAGGCCTGCACGAGGACTCGCTGATCAGCAGTACAAGCGAGAGTCATACCTAACTCATCCATTGAACTCGTGCGGGTGCTCAGCGGCCCTGATCGACGGAATCGTCATGCGACGGACGGAATTGGTAACCGGGCGGCGCCCCGCTGGTACTCGAGATGCCCTACTCCACAGAGGACGGGATAGCGTCGTTCAGTCACTCACGCTGCGCCCTCCGGTGGCGGCAGGCGAGCCCGAACCAGGTCTGGATGGCGGTGAAGAGAACCGCGGGCCATGCGGTCATGGGTGATCCACTCTTCAGGTGTAGGCCAATCGCCCCGAGCGTGGTGGCGGTCAGTGCGGCGGCCGCCAAGGACGCGATCGGCCTGACCAGGACGGCCAGCGCGCACCCGAACTGGAGGAGGCTGGTGGCATAGACCAGTTCGACGGGGATGTCGAAGCGCTGAGATATCGCGTGACCTCGGTACTCGATCACGGCTGTCAGCGGAGCACCGACACCATACGAGATCGCGAGCAGCCAGCCCGTGCGACTGACCCAGCGCTCGCGCCCACCCGGCGGCATGCGGCTGTGTGGCAGCCGCGACCATCGAAGCCAGGATCCCCGCCGCTGGACGATGGTGTCTTGCCGCACGTTCGCAATGTAGACGGCCAGCGCTGCGCCCTCTACGGCTTCGACGTCGGCGGGCCCTCGATGCGGTCTTCGAGCAGCCGCAGCGTCTGGGGCCCCGTCGTGTCCAGCAGCCCGTAGACGAACAGCTTCGAGCGACTGTCGCTGATGTCGAGGTTGCGGAGGGTCAACTGGCCGATGCGGTCGAGCGGCGTGAACGCCCCCTCCCCCTTCTCCATCGTCAGCCGCTCCGGCGCGTAGGTCAGGGTCGGCCCCTCGGTGTTCACGATGGTGTAGTCGTTGCCGCGGCGCAGTTCGACCGTGACCTCACCGGTCACGGCCCTGGCCACCCAGCGCTGCAGCGCCTCGCGGAGCATCAGCGCCTGCGGATCGAACCAGCGCCCCTGGTACAGCAACCGCCCCAGGCGGCGTCCCATCGTGTGGTACTGGTCGATGGTGTCCTCGTTGTGGATGCCGGTGATGAGGCGCTCGTAGGCGAGGTGGAACAGCGCCATGCCGGGCGCCTCGTAGACGCCGCGGCTCTTCGCCTCGATGATCCGGTTCTCGATCTGATCCGACATGCCGAGGCCGTGCCGGCCGCCGATGGCGTTGGCCTCGCGCACGAGGTCCACGTCGCTGGCGAACGTGCGGCCGTTGAGCGCGACGGGCAGTCCCTCGTTGAACGTGACGCGCACGGTCTCGGGCTGAATCTCCAGGTCCGGCCGCCAGAACGGCACGCCCATGATCGGCTCGACGATGTGCATGCCGTTGGCGAGGAACTCGAGGTCCTTCGCCTCGTGGGTGGCGCCCCAGATGTTCGAGTCGGTCGAGTACGCCTTGTCCTTGCTCATGCGGTAGCGCAGGCCCGCTTCCTCCAGCAGATCCGACATCTCCTTGCGCCCGCCGAGTTCGTGGAGGAACACCTGGTCGAGCCAGGGCTTGTACACCCTGAGCTGCGGGTTGACCAGGAGACCGTAGCGGTAGAACCGCTCGATGTCGTTCCCCTTGTAGGTGCTCCCGTCCCCCCAGATGTGGACGTCGTCTTCGCGCATGGCGCCGACGAGCATCGTCCCGGTCACCGCGCGGCCGATTGGGGTCGTGTTGAAGTAGGCCAGGCCCGCCGTCGAGATGTGGAAGGCACCGCACTGGAGCGCCGCCAGCCCCTCGCGCACGAGCTGCTCGCGGCAGTCGACGAGACGGGCCTTCTCGGCGCCGTACTCGACGGCCCGGCGCGGGATGTCGTCGTAGTCCGACTCGTCCGGTTGCCCGAGGTTGGCGGTGTAGCAGTAGGGGATCGCCCCCTTCTGCCTCATCCAGTAGATGGCTGCGCTCGTGTCGAGACCTCCGGAAAAGGCGATGCCGACTTTCTCGCCGATCGGGAGGGCCTGGAGAATGGTGTGCATGGTCGTCAGTCGTTGCGGCGACCGCCCACGAGACCCAGCCGGGCTGCCCAGTACAACAACGTGAGCAGCGAGGTGATGAACGCGGCCACGTAGGTCAGCGCCGCCGCGTCCAGCACCTTCTTGGCACCGGCCAGTTCCGTGTTCGACACGTACCCGCCGCGTTCGAGCGACGCGAGGGCCCGCTTGCTGGCGTCGAACTCGACCGGCAGCGTGATCAGCGTGAACACTGTCGTCGTCGCGAACAGGAGCACGCCGAGGAGCGCCAGGTTCGCCCCGGCCACCGTTGCAGCGCCGCCCATCGCGAAGGCCGCCATGATCACGAACATCGAGATGCCGCCGCCCAGGTTGGCGACCGGGACCCACGCGGAACGGAACTTCAGCGGCGCGTAGTTGTTGGCGTGCTGGATGGCGTGGCCCACCTCGTGCGCCGCGACGCCGAAGGCCGCCAGGCTGTTGCTGCCGTAGACCGGCTCGCTGAGCCGCAGCGTTCGCGTGCGGGGATCGTAGTGGTCGCTGAGCGCGCCGTGCACGCCCTCGATCCGGACGCCCTGGATGCCGTTGTCGGCCAGGATCCGTTTGGCCACGTCGGCGCCGGTCATGCCGGAGGCCGCGCGAATCCGGCTGTACTTGCCGAACGCCCCCTTCACTTTCGCCTGCGCCCACAGACTCAGCAAGGCGCCCACCCCGATGACGAGCCAATACAGCGGATCGAAGAACATGTCGGCCTCCCTGGCGCGGCCGCCGGCCGCCCGAGTGAACCTCTATTCCTACCGGTCGGGATGGGGCCCCGTCAACCACCCAGTTGGACAGTCAGCCCGCACGACGCCAGCTGGGCGGCAGCCCTCGCCGCCTCCGTGTCGGTGGGCGGCACCACGCCGGCGGTGGGTGCCACGAGGCCGAGCCTGGCGTACTTCGCCAGCCCGCCCCGGTGGTACGGAAGCAGGTCGATCTGGGCCAGGCCGAGGGCCCGCACGAACGTGCCGACCGCGTGCACGTTGGCCTCGTCATCGGTGAGGCCAGGCACGAGCGGGAATCGCACGCGCAGCGGCCGACCCGCTCCGGCGAGGTACCGGAGGTTCCCGAGGATGACGTCGTTCGGCGCGCCCGTGACCGCGCGGTGCCGCCCGGGGTCCATGATCTTGAGGTCGAACAGAAACAGATTCGCCAGCGGCGCCACGCGGGTCACCCAGGCGGGGTCGGCCAGGCCGCACGTGTCCACGGCGGCATGGACGCGACGCTCGCGGCAGCGCTCGAGGAGCGCGCCGAGAAACGCCGGCTGCATGAACGGTTCGCCGCCGGAGAACGTCACGCCGCCGCCGGACTCGTCGAAGAACACCACGTCCCGCTCGACCTGGGCCATCAGGTCGTTGACGGTCACCGCGTGCCCGACGAGTTCGCGCGCCCCGGAGGGACAGCAGGGCACGCACGCCCCGCACGCGCGGCAGCGGCCGAAGTCCGTGGCGTAACCCTCGGCGCTTCCGCTGATGGCGTGCTCGGGACAGTGCGGCAGGCAGGTCCCGCACACGAGACACCGCTCGTCGTGGACGGCGAGCTGGGGCCGACGCGGCTGGCTCTCCGGGCTGTGGCACCAGGGACAGGCCAGCGGGCAGCCCTTCAGGAACACCGTCGTTCTGATGCCGGGGCCGTCGTGCACGCTGAAGCGCGCCACGCGGAAGATCGTCCCTGTCACAGGGCCTTGTGCTCGGTGCGCGCGATGATCTCGTCCTGCAGGGGCATGGTGAGGTCGCAGAAGTAGTCGCTGTACCCGGCCACGCGCACGATCAGATCCCGGTACTTGTCGGGGTCCGCCTGCGCCGCGCGCAGCGTCTTGGCCGTGACGACATTGAACTGGAGATGGTGCCCGTCGAGGCGGAAGTAGGCGCGCACGAGCTGGGCGAGATGGTCGATGCCGGCCTCTCCCTCGAGCACCTCGGGGGCGAATTTGAGGTTGAGCAACGTGCCACCCGTCCGGGCGTGGTCCATCTTCGCGGCGGACCGCAGCACCGCTGTGGGTCCGCTCCGGTCGGAGCCCTGCACCGGCGAGATCCCGTCGGACACCGGCTCGCCGGCACGCCGGCCGTCGGGCGTGGCGCCCACCCGCGCCCCGAAGTACACGTGGCAGGTCGTGGACAGGTAGTTGACGTGGTACTGCCCGCCCTTCGTGTTCGGGCGCCCGTCCACGCAGTCGAACACGAGGCCGCACACGGTGCGGAGCAGCCGGTCGGCCCGCTCGTCGTCATTGCCGTAGCGCGGCGTGTGGTGCCACAGGGTCTGCTGCAGCGTCTCCCGGCCGTCGAAGTCGGTCCGCAGCACCGCCACCAGTTCGGCGAGCGACGTGGTGCGCTCGCTGAAGACGTGGGTCTCGATGGCCGAGAGGCTGTCGGTGACCGTGCCGATGCCCACCGGCATGATGTACGTCGTGTTGTAGCGGGCCCCGCCGGCGTTGTAGTCGCGCCCCTTCGCGATGCAGTCGTCGATCAGCAGGGACAGGAACGGTGCCGGCATGCGGGTCGCGTACAGCCGCTCGATGACGTTGCTGCCGCGCATCTTCACCTCGAGCAGGTAGCGCAGCTGCCGTTCGAACGCCCGCAGCACCTCGTCGAACGTCGTCCACGACGCCGCGGGTGCGGTCCGCACCCCGACCAGCCGCCCGGTCAGCGGGTCCACGCCGCCGTTCAGCGTCAGTTCGAGCACCTTGGGCAGGTTGAAGTAGCCCGTCAGGATGTAGCTTTCGCGCCCGAACGCGCCGGTCTCGACACAGCCGCTGGTCCCCCCCTGCCGGGCGTCTTCCAGCGATTTGCCTTGCCGGACCAGTTCCTCGACGACGAGGTCGGCGTTGAAGATGGAGGGCTGTCCCCACCCCTTGCGGACGATCTCGCAGGCACGTTTCAGGAATCGATCCGGGTTCTTCTTGCTCAACTGGATGTTCGACGAGGGCTGCAGCAGACGCATCTCGTCGATGACGTCGAGCACGAGGAACGTGAGGTCGTTGACCCCGTCCTCGCCGTGCGGGGTGAGGCCGCCGCTGTTGATGTTGGCGAAGTCGGTGTACGTGCCGCTTTCCTGGGCGGTGACCCCCACCTTCGGCGGCGCGGGCTGGTTGTTGAACTTGACCCAGAAGCACTGGAGCAGTTCGCGCGCCTCGTCGCGGGTCATCACGCCGCGATCCAGGTCGTACCGGTAGAACGGAAAGAGGTGCTGGTCGAGCCGGCCCGGATTGAACGAGTCCCAGGTGTTGAGCTCGGTGACGACCCCGAGATGCACGAACCAGTACGCCAGGAGCGCCTCCC
>CAYLZN010000221.1:0-1016 GCA_964387935.1 uncultured Vicinamibacteraceae bacterium
GACGCCGACCTCGAGGTGGTCATCGGCACGGCGCACACGGGGCTGGTGGCCTACGATCTTCCGGGCTCCTCGAGCGCGCGCGTCCTCTGGGGGACCGGACGCGGCAGCAACCTGCGTGCGGGCACGCAGTCGCATGCCCTGACGCTGACCGCCGACCCGACGGGAACTCCGAACCCGGTGGCGTCGGGCGCGGCTGTCGCGCTGAGCGCATCGGCGCATGACAGCGCCGGCCACGCGATCACGTACGCGTGGACCGCGTCGTGTCCGACAGGCCTCGGCGGGCACGGGACGTTCAGCGACGCTGCCGCAGCCTCGCCCATCTGGACGGCGCCGGTCAACGCGACGGGCGGCACGGCCGCATGCACGATCTCCGTGACGGTCGGCGACGGCAGCCTCTCGGCGGCCGGCACGCACACGCAACTGGTGTCCACCTCTGGAGCTATTACGACCCATCACTACTACTTCGCGGAGGGCGCGACCATCGCGCCGTTCGACAGTCGGTTCGCCCTGGTCAACCCGGGCACGCGCGACGCCGCGGTCACCATGCGCTTCCTTCGCCAGGACGGGCAGGCGGTCGGATACGCGCTGACCGTGCCGGCGCTCGCGCGACGCACCATCGAGGCGACGCAGGTCGCCGGGCTCGGCGCCGCGGAGTTCTCGACGGTCATCGAGTCCACCGAGCCGCTCGTGGCCGACCGGACGATGACGTGGGGCCCGGGCCGGCACGCAGCACACGCGGAGACGAGCATCGCAGAGCCTGCCACGACCTGGTACCTGGCCGAAGGCGCGACGCATTCGGGGTTCGAGCTCTTCTACACCATTCAGAACCCGAACGCCGTCGCGGTCCCGGTCACCGTCACCTACCTGCGGCCTGGCGGCCTGGCGCCGCTCGCCAGGACCTACGTCGTGCCAGCCGGCAGTCGCTTCAATATCTGGGTGGACCTGGAGCAGTTCCCCGACGGATCGGGCAACCGGGCGCTCTCGGCCACCGACGTGTCCGCGCAGGTCACGAGCGA
>CAYLZN010000221.1:1026-9937 GCA_964387935.1 uncultured Vicinamibacteraceae bacterium
CGAGCGACCTGCCCATCAACGTCGAGCGCTCGATGTACCTGAACACGGCGGCGCAGGCGTTGCGCGCGGGCACCAACAGCGCCGGCATCAGGGCCCCGGCGACCGACTGGTTCCTGGCCGAGGGAGCGACCGGGCCGTACTTCGACCTGTTCGTGCTCGTCGCCAACCCCGGCGCCACCGAGGCCCGGGTGGAGGCGACGTTCCTGCTGCCCGACGGCGCCACCATCGTCAAGGCCCACACGGTGCCGGCGATGAGCCGGTTCAACATCTGGGTGGATCTCGAAGACCCGAGGCTCGCAGATACCGCGGTGTCCACCACCATCCGATCCACCAACGGCGTGCCGATCATCGTGGAGCGGACCATGTGGTGGCCGGGCTCCGGCTGGCACGAGGCACACAACTCGCCGGGCGCAACGGCTACGGGAACGAGGTGGGCGCTGGCCGAAGGCGAGGTGGATGCGTCGCGCAATCTCGAGACGTACATTCTCGTGGCCAACACGTCGGCGACGCCTGCAGATGTCAGCGTGACGCTGCTGTTCGAGGACGGGACGAGTGCCGCGCAGACCTACCCGGCCGTTCCGCCGCACAGCCGGTTCAACGTGCCAGTCGGCGGGTTCTTCCCGCAGGCCGCCGGCAGACGCTTTGGCGCGATCGTGGAGAGCCTGGGTGTGACACCGGCGCAGATCGTCGTCGAGCGGGCGATGTACTGGGACGCTGCCGGGCAGCCATGGGCGGCGGGCACCAACGCGCTCGCCACGAGGCTTGAACGCGGCACCCAGCACTGATGGACACCGTCGTTGGCGGACCGACCACCGATAGCCGATGACCGACGACCGATGACCGGAGTACCATGCTCCCGGCCATGCCTATCGACCTCGCCGTCGTCCCCGTGGCCGGCCTTGGCACCCGCCTGCTGCCGGCCACCAAGTCGCAACCGAAGGAAATGCTGCCCGTCGGCCGCAAGCCGGTCGTGCATTACGTCGTCGAGGAACTCGCCCGCGTTGGCATGCGGCGCATCCTCTTCGTGACCGGCCCGGGCAAGACCTCCATCGAAAACCACTTCGATCTGAACGCGGAACTGATCCAGACGCTGCGTGAGACGGGCAAGGAGGAACTGCTCGAAGAGCTGGCCTTCGAGCGGGCGCCGGTGCAGTACTTCTTCACGCGGCAGCGGGAGACGCTCGGGCTCGGTCATGCGGTGTTGTGTGCCCGATCGTTTGCGGGCCGTCAGCCCTTCGTGGTCGCGCTGGGAGACTCCATCATCGGCATGCACGCCGAGAGCGACGTGGTGCAGCGGATGACGCGGTGCTTCGAGCAGCGCGGCGCCTCGGCCGTGATCGCCTTCGAGGAGGTGCCGCGCCACGAGGTGGCCAGCTACGGCATCGCGCAGCCGCGGGGTGCCGGTGAGGGCGACGTCTTCGAGATCGCGGATCTCGTCGAGAAGCCGTCGCCCGAGGAGGCCCCGAGCACCCTGGCCATCGCCGCGCGCTACGTGCTCGCCCCCGCGGTGTTCGACGCGCTCGAGGCCACGCCGCCCGGCAAGGGCGGCGAGATCCAGCTCACCGACGCGATCCGCACCGTGATCAAGGGCGGCGGCAAGGCCTACGGCATCCGTCTGCGCCCCGGCGAGACGCGGTACGACATCGGCAACTTCGAGTCGTACTTCCAGGCGTTCGTCGAGTTCGCGCTGGCCGACCCGCGCGTCGGGGCCGGCCTCCGCGCGCACCTGGAGCGGCTGCTCGATGTTTCTCACGCGTAAGCGGGCGTACGCGCGGGCCGGATTGCTCGGCAACCCGTCCGACGGCTATCACGGCCGCACCATCTCGATCAGCGTGCGGAACTTCTGGGCCGAGGTCGTGCTCTACGAGTGGGACACGGTGGAGATCGTGCTCGCCGAGGACGACCGCGCGCGGTTCGCCTGCATCCGCGACCTGGCCAGAGACGTGCGCCTGCACGGGTACTACGGAGGCATCCGGCTGATCAAGGCCACGATCAAGCGGTTCGTGGAGCACTGCGAGGCGCGCGGGCGACCCCTGCACGGTCGGAACTTCTCCGTGCGGTACCAGACCACCGTCCCGCGACAGGTCGGGCTGGCCGGATCGAGCGCGATCATCACGGCCACGCTGCGCTGCCTCATGGAGTTCTACGACATCGAGATCCCGCTCGCCGCGCAACCCACCTTCGTCCTCAACGTCGAGCAGGAGGAGTTGGGCATCCGGGCGGGCCTGCAGGACCGGGTGATCCAGTCTTACGAGGGCCTGGTGTCCATGGACTTCGGGCGCGACCGCGCGCACGACGTGGACGGGCTCACCTGCTACGACTACGAGCCGATGGATCCGGCGCTGCTCCCGCCGCTCTATCTCGCCTACCACGAGAGCCTCGGTGAGCCCACCGAGGTGTTCCACAACAACATCCGCGAGCGGTTCGACCGCGGCGAGCCAGCCGTCGTCGGCGCGATGGCGCACGTTGCCGGAATCGCCGCCCGCGGGCGTCGGGCACTGCTCGACCGGGACACCGATCGGCTGGCCGCGCTCATCGACGAGAACTTCGACACGCGCCGCAGCATCTACCAGTTGCCGCGATGGCAGATCGACATGGTCGAGGCCGCGCGCGGATGCGGGGCCAGCGCGAAGTTCGCCGGGTCCGGCGGCGCCATCCTGGGCACGTACCGCGACGAGGCGATGTTCGCCGAGGTGACGCGCCGACTGGGCGACCTGGGGTGTCGCACGATCAGGCCGATCGTGTGACGACGTCCTTGCTGCGGCCGCCGCCGTGGCGGATGAGGCGGCTAGCGGCGCCCCGCCTACGTCGGCAGGAACAGCTCGGCCAGGGACAGCCGAAAGCCCGGCAGCAGCGGCGACTCGAGGTCAGCCTCCCCTTCGGCAGTCAGTTCCGCCATGCGCTCGAATCCCCCTTCTGCGTTTCGCCGGTAGACCTTGATCAGGGCCGGTTCCGGATCGACGAGCCAGTACTCGCGCACGCCCCCGCGTTCGAACAGGCGACGTTTGATCTGCTCGTCGCGCTTCCGTGTCCCGGGTGACAACACCTCGATCACCAGTGCCGGGGCGCCCTGGACGTTCCTGTCGGTCAGGATCTCCAGTTGATCACCCGCGATGACCAGCAGGTCCGGCTCGACAATGTCGTGGAAGGTGAAGATGACGTCGAAGGGTGCCAGGAACACGCGGCCGAGCGAGGGGTTGGCCCGGAGGAAGTTGCCAAGCGCGAGGTGGAGGCGCCCGACCAGATCCTGGTGCCTCGTGTTCGGCGACGGGGTCACGTAGTGCTCACCGTCGATGATCTCGTGCCGCCTCCCATCGTCTGGGAACAGCAGGAAGTCATCGTAGGTGAAGCGTGTCTCCCGGCGAGCGGCGGTGGGCATTCCGTCCTTCCCGTCCATCGAGTGATCCTACACCCCGCCATGGCTGGCACCGATGCGAGCCCCGTGCCACGGCCCGGGAAACGCGACGATCGGGCGCCATCGCGGGGTTGGTCCACCTCGCCCACGTCGACTCGAGGGGCACCAGTTGCAGAAACTGCTCTGTCTCGAGGCGGGCGACCGGCAAGAACTGCCACTTCCTTCGACGGACCCGGTTAGCGGGCCTTGCACGTCATCTGCTCGCCGAGCCAGGTGATGGTCGCTTCGTTGCCCTTCGTCCAGAGGGAGAGGTTCTGCCCCTCGTACTTCGCGCCGCTCGCGGTCCTGACCTGATAGGCGATGACCGTCCGGTCGCCCCGCTCCACGCTCGCCGCCGGCGGGTCGGTCTCGAAGAACGTCGCGACGACCTCGTTGGCGGGCTGGTTGTTGCAGATGAAGAAGACGGGGCCCTTCGGCGGCACCAGCCGGAGCAGCACCTGGAGTTCCGCGATCCGGATCTGGTACTGCCCCTCCACGCACCCTCGCACGTCGGTGGCGACCCAGCTCTCCGTCAGGTAGACCGGATTGCCGGGCCCCTTCGCTTTCCAGCACTCGTTGCGGCCCTTGATCCACCCGCGCTGCGTGGTGCGGAGGAACGTCGGGACATCGTCCCTGGCCTTGGCCAGCGCGGCCTTGTACACACCGTCGAGCTTGCGGTCGAGCGCCGCCAGCCCCTCGTCTGCGCAGATCAACTGTTCCACCTCGCCGCTGGCCTTGGCACAGTCGAACGCAGGGCCCTTTGCCTGGCCCTGGGCCTGGGCCGATAAAGGCGCCAGGCCCAGGTATGCCACCGTCGCCAGCGCCGCTGATGCAGCCACCACGAACCGTGCAGCCATGAATGCTCTCCCTGCATCTGCACCGAGACGACTCAGTCCTCGAGCACGAAGGTCACGCGCATGGTGACCCTGTATTCCTTGATCTTCCCCTTCTCGACGTCGACCTTCTGATCGGCAATCCACGCGCCGCGGATGTTCTTCAGGGTCTTGTCGGCTCGGGCGATGCCTTTCTGGATGGCGTCCTCGAAGCTCTTCTGCGAGGACGCGATGATCTCGGTGACCTTTGCGACAGCCATGATGCCTCCCCACTGACGAACGCGTACGATGGCGGCCGGACTTCGACGGCCCCTACTTCTTCGGAATGACCAGCGTCTGACCGGGGTGGATGACGTTGGGATCCTTCAGGATGTTCCGGTTGGCCTCGAAGATGCGCATGTACTCGTTGGCGTTGTCGTAGGCCGACTTCGCGATCTTCGACAGGGACTCGCCGGCCTTCACTTCCCAGACACCCCAGATATCGGTCTTCTCGGGGTGGATGTCGGCCTGGATCTCCTGCTCCCAGCCGGCTTCCTTCTTGATCGCATCCCAGACCATGTCCTTCTGCATCTGGTACTCGGTCGTACCTGACAGCTGGAGCTTGCCGCCCGCCTCCTTGACCTGCAGGTTCTTGACGCCCAGGGCCTGTGCCTGGGACACGATGCTCGCGTACTTCGTAGTGAGTGACATCGGATCCTCCTCCTGACCGTGCGTGCCGGCTCGGACTCCGCAACCCGTCGACGGCGATCGATCGGGGCGCCGAGTCGCCGACTGCCGGCCTCCGTTCGCCTTCCCGACCGTAAAGACTGAGACCGTCGATCGTGCGGCCAGGTGCCGGAAGGCGGTACTCCCTGCGTGTCAAAAGATGTGCTCCGCGTCTCAGGAGCGACTCCCTTCAGGACGTCGCATTGCATAGGCGGGCACTCGGCCTGCCCGCAGGGCCGTGTTCCACGTCTGACGTGCCGGTAGAATGGCCGGTGATGGCCCGCTTCCAGGCCCGCACGGTCGGCGGCACGAAGCTCTGCCTGGTCTTGTGGTCTGCCGCGGCGGCCGGGGCGGCCGCGCAGGCGCCTCCGACCGTGCCGCCACCGGTGGCACAGCGAACCGCCGACTGCGCCGCCAGCACGTACGCGAGCGACGTGCTGGTCTGCGGTGACGCCGAACTGCGGGAGGCCGACCGGCGGCTCACCGATCTCTTGTTGACGGCCGCGCAGGCCGGCGTGGAGGACGTCGGCGCGCTGCTGGAACCGGCCACGGACTGGTTCCGCCGCCGGAGCCTGTGCGCGTTCTCAGCCGAGCACCACAGGTGCCTCGCGGCAGCGTACCGAGAGCGGACGGCCGTCGTCGAGTTGCTCGTGGCCGCGCAGGGATGGGCCAGTCCGATCGACCTGGCGTGCGAGCAGGACTCGTGGCACGGCCAGCGGCGCCGGGCCCGGGATGGGCTCGAGGGGATGGTGATCGTGGACGACGCCGGCCGCACGGTCGGCGTGGCGGTTTCAGGGGGCGATGGGCCCGACTGGCGTCCCTTCCTCCGGTTCGAGGCCGAAGGCCGCGAGCTGAGAATCTCGGGGGCCGGCGGGGCGCGACGGTGCCGGCAGACCACGGCGCTCGACGCCGCGTCAGACGAGGCGCTGCGCGGTCACGTCGAGGCCGTCGATGCGCTGGCGGCCGCGGCGAAGGCCGACCGAGCGAGCCGCCGCCTCGACGCGCGGGCCTACGGCGTGGTGCTCCGTCGGTTGCGCGAGCACGAGCTGGCGGTGTACGCCGAGGCACGGCTGCGTACCTTCGCGCAGGCGATCGACCAGCACTACTGGTACCGCTCGAGGCTCAAGTTCCCGTCGGTCACCCAGCAGGAACTCGATCGGATGGCCGACCCCGCCGCGATCACCGGGCGGTGAGATCGGGTTCCTCGTGGCGACCCGCTCCTGACGCGGGCGCGATTCGTGATACTGTATTGAATACAGGATCTGGCCATGCCCCACCGCCTCAACATCACGATTGACGAGGACCTCTACGAGCGCCTCAAGAGCGAGCTGCCTCCGAAGGGCATCAGCCGATTCATCAATGAGGCCGTGCGCGCCCGACTGCGGCCGGGCCGACACGAGCTGGACCGGGCCTACCAGGCGGCAGCCAAGGAGCGCTGGCGCCAGGCTGAGTCCGACGACTGGAGCGCCGTCGATACCGAGGACTGGCCGGCGTGAGCCGTCCGCCACGGCGAGGGGACGTGTACTGGGTCAGTCTCGACCCGGTCGTCGGCACTGAGATTCGGAAGACGCGTCCCGCAGTGATCGTATCGAACGACTCCTGCAACCGCTTCGGCACTCGAGTGGTCGTGCTCCCGGTCACGAGCACCGTCGACTCGCTGTTTCCGGGCGAAGCCCTGATCAGGATCAAGGGCAAGCCGGGGCGCGCGCTCGGGGACCAGATTCGGTCGATCGACAAGAGTCGCCTGAAGGCCCGCGTGAGCACGCTGACAGCCGCGGAGATGGCTCTCATCGACGAGGCGCTCACCATCACGCTGGGCCTGCCAGGGTAAGCGGCCAGGGTGGCACATGGACACAATTGGCATTCGCGATCTCAAGACGCATCTGAGCCGGCATCTCCGGCGGGTTCGTGCCGGGGCTCGTCTCCTGATCACGGAGCGTGGCCGCACCATCGCCACGATTACTCCCGTAAACGCGCCGGAAACGCCGACCGAGGTCGAGTGGGCGCGACGAGCGGTGGCGGAAGGACGCGCGCGGCGGTCGGGCGGCAGGCCCAAGGGAGCGTCGCGGGACTTCACCCTGACGGGCGGCCCGACCATGTCGGACACCGTGATCGAAGACCGCCGGTGATTCTCTACCTCGATACGAGCAGCCTCGTGAAGGTCTACGTCACCGAATCGGGCAGCGAGGACGTGCGGGCGCTCGTGAAGCGCGCGGCGGTCGTGACCACGTCGGTCGTCGCTTGTCCGGAAGCGCGGATGGCTCGCATGCGCAGGTTGCCTCCGCCAACCCCGCCGCTGCGCAGATCGTGACCCGAGGCCGAGGGGCGCGAGCTGACGATCTGGGGGGCCGGCCCAGCAGCGCCAGAGGGGATCTGTGGTGTGTCTCCACGACGAAGCCCGCCACGCAGGCGGGCTTCGTCGTCAGGCGTCGATGCTATTGCCTGCGCCGCCGGGCCGCTCGGAGGCCGGCAAGGCCCAAGCCGAGCAGGGCGAGGGTGCCGGGCTCGGGTACCGGGGTTGTATCGACCGTGCGCACATTGAGCTCGCTGAGAGTCGCGAGATCAGCTGCGGATCCTGTCACTGTGTAGACGGTATTCGCCTGGAAGAGGAAACTCGGGTCAGTGAAGTTCTTCACCCCGCTGCCCACCATGCTATTCAAGCTGCCCACGCCAGTGATTTGAAAGCCGCCGCTCGTGTTGGTGGCCGTGGTGCTGAATGGAACCCGATACGTGTCGATGTACACGGCCTGGGAGAAACTGATGCCGAAGCTTCCGGCGGTGGGCAGCAAGGAGGTGTCGGTGGCGTCGGAGTCGAACCAGATCCCGTCCGCGTCGACCACGATGTAGCTGGCGTTGAGGCTGCTTTGGTGCGGTGTGACGCTCGAGAACGTCAGCGTCAGTCCGCCAGCGGAAACCGTGTCGCCGTTCTCCAGGCACCCCTGTCCTGACCCGAGGCTCGCACAGTTGTTCGCAAGGGCGGAGTTGGCCGTGGTCAAGCCAAGGGTGATTGGACTGGCTTCAGCATTCGCGGCGAGCAGGAGCGCGGCAACCGCAACCGCGGCCACAGGCGGGGCCGTCTCCAGTAGGCGTGTTCGACTGAGAGTTCTCATCTGTGGATCCTCCAGTGACTGCAAGGCCGTTCCCACCGAGTGTGTGACAGCAACGCCTCGCGTCTATAGGCAGACGCCGGCGGCATGAGTGTCGTCGGCCCGCACGGCGTCGTGCATCGCAAACCGCATTCCACGAAAGGGCACGCCCTCGCAGCGGATCGACGCGTATTTCCTGCGTCTCTGGGGGTGTGCTGGGCGTCGCAGCGCGGGAATCGACGGGTCGTTTTCTCGGGATTCTCGATAGCCGGCCAGAGCACGCCTCAAGGTGAGTCGTTGTGTGCCGCCGGCGCGCAAATGCGCCTCTGAGGAAGAGAACAGTCTTGGTTCGCGCGGACTCGCGTCCGCCACCCCAGGACCGCTATCGCGTCTCGATTGAGCCGGGTCGGACCGGCGAGGCCGCGTAGGCCGGGGCGCAGGCTCCGCTGGCGTCGGAACGGCGTGAAGCGCCACGGTCGGGGCTGCGCCCGCCGCAGGGCCGAGCGCGACGGTTCACCCGGCCGGCGACGTCACCACACGACCTGCGCCCCGTACTTCCTGAAGACGCGGTCCCGGGTGACGATCGGCAGTCCTTCGACGAGCGCCTGGGCCACGAGCAGACGATCGAACGGATCGCGGTGGTGGAACGGCAACCGCTCGGCCGCCGCCGCGTGCAGCCAGTCGACCGGCAGCAGGTCGAACCCCTCTGCCCCTTTCTCCGCAAGGTAGTCGCGGAGCGGGCTGGGCAGGGAGAGGCGGCCAAGGCTGCTCTTGATCGCCATCTCCCACACGCTGGCCGCGCTGACACAGAGGCGGGCGCCCTCGCGCTCGAGCGCCGCGCGCGCGGCGCGGCTCAAGAGCGCGTCCCCGGTGACGAACCAGAGGAACGCGTG